>JBATBW010000001.1:0-18536 GCA_049662565.1 Erysipelotrichaceae bacterium
ACCATCCTTATCTCTTACTTTTTCACTAGCTGCATAACCAATAGATTCTTCATAACCAAACACATAGTTATATCCCTTAGCTTTAAGTTCATCAATTCTTCCACATATATTTTTAAATCCCGTTAAAGATTCAAAACAAGTAGCTCCATACTTTTCAACTATCGCTTTACCTAAATCACCAGTAACAATTGATTTAATCAAACAAGCATTTTTAGGCAATTTATTTTGTTTATACAAAGATTCAAAAATATAATTAATTAAGATAAATCCGGTTTGATTACCATTAAACGGAATATAATTACCATTTTCATCCTTTACTTCAATTGCCAAACGATCACTATCGGGATCAGTTGCGATCAATAAAGTCGCATCAACTTCTTTACCTAGAACTTCCGCTAATTTAAAAGCTTTTGGATCTTCGGGATTAGGATATCCAACTGTAGTAAAATCTGGATCAGGGTTTTCTTGTTCCTTAACAATCTTCACATTATTAAACCCTCGTTCACTCAATAGTCTTCTTACCGGTTTGCTGCCACAACCATTTAATGGCGTATAGACAATTGATACAGTCTTATCCAATAAGTCATCACTATTGATACTTAAACCCTTTACCATCGCGATATATTTGTCATCCATCTCTTTACCAATGACACTAATTAAACCATTATCTTTACTTTCTTCAAAATCCGCTTTCTTTACACCATCAAACATATCAACATTATTAATACAATCCGTCATCGGCAAAGCAATTTCATCTAAAACTTGAGCACCATCTTGCCAATAAACTTTGTAACCATTATATTCTTTCGGATTATGACTAGCCGTAATATTAACCCCGCAACAACATTTCAAATCTAATAATGCATAAGATAATTCCGGAGTCGGTCTTAAGTCATCAAACAAATAAGATTTAATATTATTACCCGCCATAATACAACTAACCATTTGAGCAAATTCTTTAGAGTAATGACGAGGATCATAGGCAATCACTACCCCCGCATTCATATATTCTTCACCCTTACTAACAATAAAATCCGCAATCCCTTGCGTTGCTTTACCAACCGTATAATAATTCATCATATTAGTACCAGCACCTACTTTACCACGTAATCCTGCTGTCCCAAATTCTAAATTCTTATAAAATCTTTCTTTTATTTCATTATCATCCACAATACTTCTTAATTCATTTTTCGTATTTTCATCCACCAAAGGATTACTTAACCATAAATTATAATTTTCTAAATAAGTCATTTTTTTACCTACTTTCCTAAATATATTATACTTAAAACCCAAACATATATGCAAGTAAATCTATTTATACGAAATAAAAAACTCCAAATTTTCATTTAGAGTTTAATTAAAACTATTTCTTCATACTATTGATAAACCATAAAGTCTTATCATAATTGCCAAGATCACTTTCAATATGATTAATTACTAAGTAATTATCATTATCAACAGCTAAAGATCTTATTTCTATAGCCTTATCTCTTAAAGTTTTAATATCATTACCAACAATATCTAAAACTTCCTTAACCTTATAATCTTTCGATTCAATCTCTTTAATACTAGTAGTACCTAAATATTGTTTAATACTTGCATAAGGTCGTTGACCTTGCATAATCATAATTTCCGCAACTGAATCATAAACTTCCGCAAAACTATTATATAAAACTTCTAAGTACTCATGCACTGATTTAAAATCACTACCGACTACATTCCAATGCAAATTATGTAATTTGACATACATCACATTAATATCTGATAAATATTCATTTAATTTATTATACATATATATATTCTCCTTAGTTAGATATAACTAACTGTCTATATAATAACACATTAAACTCCAAATACAATTGATATGCTCAATTAAAACTATTATCATAAATATCTAAAAATGATGCGACAAATCCAGCCTGTTCCCTATCAATATCACTACCACTAGTAACTTGATTACCATAAGTAAGATAATATTTATAAGTGAAATTAGATAAAGGCAACAAATTAAATTCTTCTTGAATTAAGCTAATTCCTTTTTGATAATTTTGACACAACCTCCTAAACGCTTTATTGGGATCTTTAAAAACCGCCTTACCATATTTGTTGGCACCAATATCAAAATCTATATTAACTCTTCCAAATCTTTTAATATCGATATCACCTTTAATATTCCCCTCTTGCGCAATATATATTTGACTATAACCCAAATCACTATCGATAAGATAACCCATTTTTACCAAAACAAATTTACCCGTTATCAACAAAATAACCAATAATAAAATAACCTTAATGATAAGATGTTTTTTTATCCTTAATATCCGCCAAAACGACAATCGATTATCTTCAGGTACTTTTTTCTCATTTAGGTACTGACCCGCGAATAATTCATCTAAAGATATATCTAATTCCTGACAAAGATCACTCATCAATGAAGCATCCGGAAGATTTAATCCCCTTTCCCATTTAGAAACAGCATTTTTACTAACCCCTAATTTTTGAGCTAATTGTTCTTGAGTTATTTTCTGTGATTTACGACATAAGCTAATAAATTTTCCCGTTAATTGTTGATTCATAAAAGACCTCTTTTCTAATATTATACAATATAATCTCCATAATTAAACACACCTATAGTTTACTTATGAATAAATTAAAAAAAACCAACATAAATTTATGCTGGTTGATTGATACCATCAATTACTTGACATAATTCTTCAATATTATAAATACGATAAATTTCATCAAACTCCATTGGACGATTACGATCATTAATTAAGAATACACACTTCATATTTAAACGATATGCTCCCAATATATCTGTCGAAAAAGTATCGCCAACAAACAAACATTCACTAGGATCCACACCTAAATCTTCGCAACATTGAAGATAAATTTGTGAATGTGGCTTTTGATGTTCAAAATCTCCACCAACATAAATATTAGAAATATAATTATTTAAACCCACATTCTCAATCTTTTTCTTTTGTGTAGAGCTTTGCCCATTAGTGATGATTGCTAGTTTGTATTCTTTTTGTAATCGCTCAATAACTTCTATTGACTTAGGGTATAATACTTGAAAACCACAAAAATGTTCATACCAATAAGTAGCCTCATCACTAACATTGATATCTATATCATATTTATTCCTTAAATTATCAAAAAGAAACTTACGATTAAAAGCACCAAATTGATCCCAAGTCAAACAATCTTGAACAATCGCCTCTAATTCGATCTTTGATAATACTTTTTTTGAATTACTAGTAATTATATGTTTAATGGCATTATATGCACTGGTCGTTCTATTCGATAAAGTACCATCATAATCAAAGATTATCGCCTTGATCATTATTTTAGTAAAAGAAGTCAACTATTCGTTGACTTCTTTTTTCTCCTTAGCTGGCTTTTCTAATAAATCTTTTCTAGAAACATTAGTACGACCTTTTTCATCAACTTCGATTACTTTTACTTTAACTACATCACCAATCTTTAATACATCTTCTACTTTTTCTACTCTTTCATGCGAAATTTTTGAAACATGTAATAAACCATCAGTATTACCAAATAAATTTACGAAAGCTCCAAATTTTTCAATTCTAACTACTTTCGCATCATATATATCGCCAACTTTCGCAACACGAACAATATTTTCAATTAAAGTTTTAGCTTTTTCAATAGCTTCTTTATCTTGGTGATAAATAACTACTCGACCATCATCTTCAATATCAATTTTAACATTATCACTAGCAGCGATAATATTATTAATCATCTTACCACCTGGACCAATAACTTCTTTAATCTTATCTGGATCAATTTGCATCATACAAATCTTTGGTGCATATTTACCAACTTCTGGACGCGGAGCATCGATAGTTTCCATCATATTAGCCATAATTTGTTGACGAGCAATATGCGCTTGCGCTAATGCTTCACGCATAATTTCTTTTGTAATACCCGATATCTTAATATCCATTTGTAAAGCAGTGATACCTGTTTGTGTACCGGCAACTTTAAAGTCCATATCACCATAATGATCTTCCATACCTTGGATATCTGTTAATACCGTATAATGGTCACCATAAGTAACAAGACCCATTGCAATACCCGCAACTGGTGATTTAATAGGAACACCGGCCGCCATTAATGCCATTGAACCAGCACAAATTGAAGCTTGTGAACTTGAACCATTTGATTCCATAACTTCCGCAACTACACGAATAGCATATGGGAACTCTTCTTCAGTTGGCAATACTTGAGCTAATGCTCTTTCGCCTAATGCTCCATGACCAATTTCACGACGACCAGGATTACCCATACGACCAACTTCTCCCACTGAATATGGAGGGAAGTTATAATGATGCATAAATCTCTTTGATTCAACTTGCGTTAAATCATCAATAATTTGCGTATCGCCCATTGCCCCTAAAGTACATACTGATAATACTTGTGTTTCACCACGAGTAAATAAAGCACTACCATGAACTCTTGGCAATAAGTCAATTTGTGAATTTAAAGGACGAATTTCATCAATTTTACGACCATCCGGACGAATTTTTTCAACTGAAATTAAACGTCTAACTTCTTCCGCAACGATATCATGGCAAATACCGCGCACTTGTGCTACTGTTTTATCTTTTAATTTATCACTTGCATATTCTCTATTTTCAAAAACTGCTGCAGTTTCATCAGTAATATTATCAATTGTTCCATAACGCAACAATTTTTCTTTAATTGACACTGCTTCTTGTAAACGAGCTTTCGCAAGTTCATTAACTTCATTAACTAATTCTACAGCTGGAACTTTTAAAACAACTTCCATTTTTTCTTTTCCAACTTTTTTAACAATTTCCTCTTGGAATTCACACAACAATTTAATATGATCATGTCCAAAATAAATTGCATTTAACATATCTTCTTCACTAACTTGTTTTGCACTACTTTCAACCATATTTACAGCCTTCTTAGTACCGGCAACTGTTAAAACAATATCACTTACTTCTAATTGAGCCACTGTTGGATTAATAACATATTCGCCATCAACACGACCAACAATTACCCCAGCAATCGGACCTTCAAAAGGAATATCTGATACACATAATGATAATGATGCCCCAAACATTGCAGCCATATCCGCTGAACGATCTTGATCAACCGATAAACAAGTATTAACTACTTGAACTTCGTTTCTAAAACCTTCCGCAAATAATGGTCTAATTGGACGGTCAATCAAACGTGCTGTCAATGTTGCATGTTCACTAGGACGACCTTCTCTTCTTAAAAACCCACCTGGAATTTTCCCCACACTGTATAACTTTTCCTCAAAAGTTACTGTCAATGGGAAAAAGTCTGTATCTTTCGCAACTTTTGATGCAGTTGCGGCAGAAATTACTACTGTATCACCATATTTAACGATGACACTACCACCAGCTTGTTTAGCTATTTCACCTGTTTCAACACTAAAGTCTACTCCACAGAAATCTAAACTAAAAATTTCCTTACCCATTCTTTTCTCCTTATATTTAACTCTTTTATAATAACACATTTAAAAAGAAAATAACACAAAATAGTGTTATTCTCCTTATCGATAATTAACTAAATTATATTATTTCTTCATAAATAAAAATAACGCCAATAAACTACCAACCACATGACTATTTTTCATCATCATATAGTATTGAACAGCATATTCTTTAATTGCACTATACTTATCCGCATATTGCACTATCCAAGCCTCAATGCTCTTAGGCATCGTTTTCGCTAATGGAAACATATGCGATAAAATAATATTTTCTTGACGATTATTTAAATTTGTAATTTCTCTAGCATTCATTACTGCCGCTAATGGATGGTGCAGTAAATGTTGGAAAGAGGAATAATCACCCCGCCAATCATATAAAAACAAATCATGTAGTAAAGCCGCTTGCGTCGCTTCTTCAATACGGTCAGCTGATAACTTCAGTCTACTCGTCAATTTAAAAGTAAGATATGCCACATCCACACAGTGTTCTAATCGAGAACTATTTAAGTGTTGATTATATTTTGCCAACTCATTTAACATCTTATTATTCAATAAATCATTGACTATTAGTTTAAATTTAATTGGATAATCTTTCAATTTACTCACCTCACCTTTATTATAATAATAATACACTAAATTAGAAATAATACCACTAATTTGAATCTTTAAATTTTAATTTATTAATCAAAGCACCAATTAATAATATTTTCATACACATATAAATCCACAACAAGAACAACATAATCGCCCCCAGCGAACCATAAATATACGAATAATTTGAAAAATACTTAATATAAATAAAAAATAAATAAGAAAACAAAACCCAACTAGCTGAAGCAATAGTTGCCCCAAACAAATGATCAACAAATCTGATATTATTCTTTGCCAAATACTTATAAGCCAAAGCAAATAATAAAGTTAAATACAAAAAGAAAATAATATTACGCATATTTATTAATGTCAAAATAAAACTAGCCTTCCCACTAAAAAAATAAGTAAAAAATGATTGTAACGGAGCCGCAAAAACTAAAACAACTAAACTCGCCATAATACTAAAGATAAATATAATAGTTCCAATAATTGCATAAACAATTCCTTTGATCCAACTATATGCTCCATCATAACGATATATCGTTTTCAAACCATCACCTATACTTCTTATCCCTTGAGAAGATGACCACAATAAAATAATAGAAGTAAAAGACGCTACCTGAATATTACTAATAGAAAAAATATCTTCAACAAAACGAAAAGCATACTTATGAATAGTTGCCGGTAAAAAACGAGTGATCGCTTCATTAATTTCAATTATATTAAAAGGTTCCAATAAACCAAACGCAATAACCCCTAACATCGCCAAAGGAATAGCAGAAGCAATAACAAAAAATGCTATTTTAGAAGCATAAGCATCAATATGATACTCCAAAAAAAGATCATATGTTTTATTATAACCACAACCTAATTTTTTAAGCCAGCTTAACATAACAAATCTCCCTATATCATTTAAATACTAAATAATAGATCACTATATGTTGGGAAAGGCCAATACTCTTTACTAACAACAACTTCTAGCTTATCACTAACACTACGAACTAATTCCATCATCGGAATAATCTCTTCTTTACAATAAAAAGCCTGTTTTTCAATATCGCCAATAATCGGACTACTAATTAGTTTTTGTAAGTTTATAGTATGATAATATAACTCATTATAACATTTACTAATATAATCAACTTGTTCATTTAAAGCATCATTAGTTTTATTCAAACCACTTAACTTCCCTAAATTATCTAAAAGATCCTTTAGATACAAATTAACACTTGGCAATATTTGTTTATTTACCATATCAATCATACACTTAGCTTCAATCTTAATAATATTACAATAATTATCTAAATGAATATCATGACGAGAAACTAATTCTTTCTCATTATAAATATGATTATCACCAAAAAACTTTATATTCTTGTCACTAATATAATGTGGCAGCGCATCAGCTGTAGTCTTCAAATTCAATAGCCCACGTTTTTTTGCTTCCGCTTCCCATTCCTTAGAATAGTTATTACCATTAAATAAAATACGATCATGTTTAATAATAGTATCTTTTAATATCCTATTTAAAGTTTCCTCAAAATTACCACAATTTTCTAATTCATCTGCAAACTCTCTCAACACCTGAGCCATGCCCGTATTTAAAACAATATTTGGACCGGCAATTGAACTACTTGAACCCAACATTCTAAACTCAAACTTATTGCCAGTAAAAGCAAAAGGTGAAGTTCGATTACGATCAGAATTATCCTTTTTAAAATCCGGTAAAACTTTAACCCCAGTCAACATCTTCTCATTATCTAAAATATCATAATTCTCATCATTAGCAATAGCCTTCAAAACATTACATAAAACTTCACCCAAATAAATAGATACAATCGCAGGTGGAGCTTCATCACCACCTAAACGATGATCATTACTACTAGAAGCTACCGTAATACGCAACAAATCTTGATGTAAATCAACAACCTTAATCATCGCACAAAGAAACAATAAAAACTGTTTGTTTTCATAAGGATTCTTCCCTGGACTAAATAAATTTATCCCCGTATCCGTTTGTAAAGAATAGTTGTTATGCTTACCACTACCATTAACATTACCAAAAGGCTTTTCATGCAACAAACAAGCTAACCCATGGTCACTTGCTACCTTTTTCATGATTTCCATAATCAACTGATTTTGATCAGTCGCAATATTTACCGCCGTAAAAATAGGAGCAAGTTCATGTTGAGAAGGCGCAGTTTCATTATGACGTGTTTTCGCAAAAACCCCTAAGCGCCATAACTCCTTATCTAAATCTTCCATATAAGACAACACTGTCGGTTTAATAACGCCAAAATAATGATCTTCTAACTCTTGACCTTTTGGCGGTCGAGCACCAAAAAGCGTTCTACCAGTTAAAACTAAATCTTTTCTTTTATTATATAACTCTTTATTAATTAAAAAATATTCTTGTTCTGCCCCACAAGTAGGAATAACTCTTTTAACATCATCATTACCAAATAAACGTAAGATTCTTTTAGCTTCTCTATTTAATATTTCGTTCGATTTCAATAATGGAGTTTTCTTATCCAATACTTCCCCTGAATAAGAATAAAAGACCGTCGGAATACATAAAGTAGTACCTTTAATAAAAGCATATGAGGTTGGATCCCACGCTGTATATCCCCGCGCTTCAAAAGTAGCTCTTAGCCCACCAGTAGGCAAACTAGAGGCGTCAGGTTCACCCTTAATTAGTTCTTTTCCTGAAAAATCCATCACAACTCTATTATCCTTGACATTAATAAAACTATCATGTTTCTCACAAGTAATACCCGTCATCGGCTGAAACCAATGAGTAAAATGAGTTGCCCCTTTACTAATGGCCCAAGTCTTCATTGCACAAGCAACATCGTTGGCAACACTTAAATCCAAACTACGACCAGAAGCAATCGTCCGATTTAATTTATGATATGTTTCTTCATCTAACATTTCTTTCATTACATCATCGTTAAATACTAATTGTCCAAATATATCTTTTATTGTTTCCATATTACCCTCTTTAACTTCATAATTATATCATTAATTAAAACATATTATATATCAAAAATATAATAGAAATAACCACATTTTTATATAATTTGAAAAATATAGTACTTTAAATAAGAAGTCTCTTCCATGTTCCATAAAATAGGATGATCAGCACTTTGTTGAGTGACAGAAACTTGTTTTAATACTACATTTGCTTCACTTGCAGCTTCTTTCAACATCTTTTCAAAATTAGCTGTTTCCATATACCGCGAACAACTACAAGTAATTAAATAACCACCCTTATTCAAAATCTTCATTGCTTGATAATTAATCCGCTTGTAACCATTATAAGCCTTATAAATCGTTTTTCTTGATTTAGTAAAAGCCGGTGGATCCAAGACAATAATATCAAACTCGCCCTTAGGGCAATTATCTAAGTAGTCAAAGACATCATCTTGAACAAAATTCATTGACTTATCGATACCATTTAATACCGCATTCTCATATCCTTTGTCTAAAGCTTTTTGTGAAACATCTACTGCCACAACTTTACAAGCTCCTCCATAAGCCGCATTTAAAGCAAAACCGCCCGTATGACTAAAACAATCTAAAACTTTTTTACCATAACTTATGTTCCGCAATAAAACACGATTAGCTTTTTGATCCAAAAAATAGCCCGTTTTTTGACCATTTTCAATATCAACATTAATCAATAAACCATTTTCGTTAATTGTCGTTATCGTCTTTGTTGTTTCACCATAAAACCCTTTATATTCACTTAACCCTTCTTTAGTCCGAATTGAAATATCATTTCTCTCATATATATAATTAATTGTAGAATCAAACTCCTTTAATACCTTTAATAAACAAAAATACAACTTATCCTTGATCATCTCCAAACCATAACTACTAATTTGTGTGACCAAAACATCGTTATATCGATCAACAATTAACCCTGGCAATTCGTCAGCTTCGCCAAATACCATCCGACAATTACTAAAATTATCGCGCATAATCGTCATTCGATATTGCACAGCAAAGCGAATTCTCTTTTCAAAAAAAGCTAAATCAATTATTTCATCACAATCTTTAGTTAATATCCTTACCGTAATATGACTATTTAAAGAAACAAAACCACTACCAAAATAATCTCCCTTATCATTAACTAAATTAACAGCACTACCATTGATAATATCTGTATCAACATATTTAACATTATTACGATATAACCACATCTGTCCTAATGTTAAATATTTTTCGCCTTCTTCATTAATAATAATATTTCTATAGTTATTCATTTACCACTCATTTGATTATTATACACATCAATAATCTATCCTTCCTCATGCATCTATTTAATTTTATCACAAATATTAATTAAAAAAGACCACATTTAATGGTCTAATCAAATTTCTAAATTATATAATCATTTCAACTACTATACTTCGTTTATCTTATGCTAATAATGAAAGAATCATCCTAACTTCCTTATAGTGATTCCCACCAGCGTCATATTCAAATACGTTTCCTTCTTTAAAACCCGCCTTTTTATATAAAGAAATGGCAACTTCATTATCAATTTCCGCGCTTGTATAAATTTTATCCACATCAGGATAATTCATTTTAAAATAGTTTAAAAACTGATCTAACGCTTGTTTACCAAATCCACAATTTTGATAATTTATATCAATCATAAAACGGCTCATAGACCAGCCATTTAATTCCTCATCAAAATCATATAAAACAAAACCAATCATTTTATCTTCATTATATATTGCAAGAGGATATAAATCCGGTTCATATGCTGCTTGCACCAGAGAATACTGGTTAGAAGCCACAAATTTCTTTTGATCTTCATTTACAGACAATTCAATACAATCGTTGTAGTTTGTTCTATCTATAGAACAGAATTTTAATTTCATATAACCCCCTAAATTTTAATATTAATTTAATGGTGGAGCTGAGGGGAGTCGAACCCCTGTCCAAATATTGTTCCTTCTTTTAGTTTCTACAGTTTATTTTATCTAAGTTACGTTAATCTCTATGATAAACAGTTGTGAAATTACCGTTTCCTGTGAATTTTTCGTTTGATAAATCCAGAATCTTTATCAACTTATCTTTTGTATATAGCACCATATCACAAGCCAAAAGCCAACCCATGTATGACGGCTGCGAACCAGTATCGGTTACTATGCAGCGAAACTTAATCTATTGTTTCCGTTTGTTTTTGTTTTTTGGTCTTTAAGGTCTACCATACCACTGCTTCTAAAACTAAACTAATACCTGTCGAACACCAAATACAGCCCCAATTAGCGAATTTTCATCGCTTTTTCAATCTCTCTTTTCGCATCTTGCTCTTTCAAAGAATCTCTCTTATCGTGAAGGTCCTTCCCTTTAGCTAAAGCTATTTCTAATTTAACTTTTCCTTTAGAAAAATATAACTTAGTTGGGATAATTGTAAATCCCTTAACTTGCACTTTTTGTTGAAGTTTTAAGATCTCATCTTTATGCAACAATAATTTACGATCTCTTTTTTCTTCATGATTAAAGCGATTACCAAATTCATAAATCGCAATATGCATATTCTTAATAAAAGCCTCCAAATTATGAATATCAATAAAGGAATCTTTTAAGTTTACATTCCCTTTACGAATAGACTTAATTTCCGTCCCTTGCAATGCCAACCCTGCTTCTAAAGTATCAAACAAAAAATATTCATGTCGCGCTTTTTTATTTACGCAAATTATTTTCTCCATCATTTACCTTCCTTCTCGCAAGTTTGAAGTCAATCTTATGCAACTTCAAATCAACATTATCCACTACCACATTCACTTTTTGCCCTAAAGCAAAAACCATATTACCTACAAGTTCACCCGTCTTTTCATCAAACTCATAATAACCCGGTAAATTAGAAACATGAACTAATCCTTCCACCGTATTTTCTAATTGAACAAAAAAACCGAATTTCATAACACTACTAATTACACCTGTGAAAATTTGGCCCTTATATTTTAACATATATTCCGCTTTTTTCATATCATCAATACTACGATTAGCAATTAAAACTTCTTGTTCTTTTTTACTAATATATTGTGCTACTTCACTCGCTTGATTTTGATATTCATTCAAAAGTTGCACATCAAAATTATTCGCAAATAAAAACTTCCTTAAATAACGATGAACGCTCAAATCCGCATAACGACGAATAGGCGAAGTGAAATGCAAATAATCTTCTAAAGCCAAACCAAAATGACCTAAAGGCAAATTATCATAATAGGCCTTATTCATGCTTCTTAACATCATATTACTTAAAATCGGATAATAAATACTATCCTTAGCTTTCTTTAGTAAAGACGATAAAGTTAATGAATGCAAATCCGTCAAACTTCCTTTAATAGGAAACCCAATCGTACTAGCAAACTGATTAAACTCCATAATCTTAGTCAACTTAGGTGATGGATGCACCCGATAAATACTAGGAATATCAATATTCTTCATAATCATCGCTACACAACTATTAGCGCTAATCATAAAGTCTTCGATCATTTTTTCTGATTCACCTTGTTCCCTAACCTTAATATCGATTGGCTCTAATTTATCATTAACAACAATGATTGATTCATCGCTATCAAAATCAATCGACCCCATCTTCTCTCTTTTTTGTCGGATAATCTTTGACAAATCATAAGCATCATCTAAAAACGATCCTAAGTATTCAAATTGAGCAACATTCTTTTTTCTTCTTTGGATATAACCATTCACATCTTTATAATTTAAACGATTAATCGTTCTAATATATGATGGATAAACACTATAATTAGATATTTCCCCATTTAAATCCACATCCATTTGACAAGTTAAAGTCAAACGAATCTGTTTAGGATTAAGCGAACAAACACCATTAGACAATTTTTCCGGTAACATCGGAATGACTTGATTCAAAAAATAAACTGATGTCGATCTTTGATAAGCGCAATTATCTATTTCACTACCCTCATTAACATAATAAGACACATCCGCAATATGCACATACAATTTATAATAGTTGTCATACTTAACAACACTAATCGCATCATCTAAATCTTTCGCATATTCGCTATCTATAGTCACCGTTAACAAATCCAAATGATTAGTACGACCAACTAATTCCTCGTCCTTTACTTCATCATTGATATTTTTGACCTCTTCTAAAACCTCTTCTTTGAAATCTAACTCAATATTTTGATTATAAAGTATTTCCTTAATATCAATACCAATTTCATTTTTACTACCAACAATCTTAATAATTTCTACTTCGAGTTTTTTTCCGTATTTTATAATATTACATAAAACTCGATCTTGGTTTTTTAATTTAAACTTATTACAATTCACACATTTAATTTGTTGGGTAATTAATGGATTATTAGATAAAAGTCTAACTCCGTTTTTTATAGAAACCATTAACACTAATTTACTAATTGATCTTTCCAATATTTTTACTACTTTAGCTTCATTATCATATAATCGTTCAATCAAAACTAAATCATTATTCATCGCATACGCTAATTGATCAAAACTAATATGATAAGATACATCCGCAAAATCTACAAAACCATAACCCTTAGAATTAATCTTAATCTTACCAATTTTAAAATTTGATTGAGAAAATAAAATATAACGATTTTTATCATCTTGCGCCAATTCATATTCATCTATCAATGCATTTAATACCTTTAAAACTTGTTTAAACCCTTGTGTTGTATCATTCCCCAATAAAAGACAAATTTTATCAATACTAACAGGAGCATTCATCTTCACTAAATCCAATATTTTTTCTCTCATATTTCACCTCAAAATAAAAAGACCTTACGGTCTTTTATGCATTAACTATTCTTATAACAATTACAAGAGCAAAAAATAATATACCCACAACCAAAGTTGCATTAGCTATAATTTTTTCCGGACCTCTTTCCTTTGCGTTAGCAAACAAATTCAATCCACCACTTCCAGTAAAAGCACTACTTATACCTTCAGATTTTCCACTTTGTAATAACGAAAGAAGAATTAAAGCAATAGAAACCAACATTAATAATATATCTAACATTTAATTAACCTCCTTTCATCTCTTTACAATTATATCACTATTCATTAATAATATTCAAGCAATTATTTATTACTTTTTACAAGCATAGCCGCCCCAACAATACCAGGCTCAGGCAAACTAACAAATTCAAAGCGAACTTCGCGCATACCAGAATGAACATACCCTAAATATTTTTGGTAAAAATCATTAAACCAAACATCTTTAGACTTCATCATTCCCCCACCTAAAACAAAAACTTCAGGATCACAAATATGGGCAACCAAAGAAAAACCAATCGCTAAATTATTAATAAATTTTTCATACAAATCCACCGCAATTGGATCTTTATCTAAATAACGATCAAATAACACTTTTGCACTATCAATAGAATCATCTTTGTAAACTTCACGTAATGCACGAATTAATGCACTACCACTACATAATGTTTCAAAAGCACCATCATTTAAATGATTATAAGATGTTTGGGTACGATCAATAATTAAGTTACCAACTTCACCCGCGTATCCTTTATAACCGCTAACTACTTTACCATCCACAACTAATGCTCCGCCAATACCTGTCGATACTGTTGTGAAATAAACGATATTACTACCTTTACCACTACCAACAATCGCTTCCGCTAGTCCTGCAACATTAGCATCATTGTCAATGTATACTGGCATATTAAATTGTTTTTCTAAAATATCACAAATTGGATAGTCAGTAAACCCCGGTAAATTACTTGACATCGTCATTACTTTTTTAACAGTATCAACTGGCCCAGGAACTCCAATTCCAATACCACTACATTCTTTCAATAATGTGATTTCACTAATCATGTCCTTCAAATTTTTAATTACCGCATCAGGACCTTCTTGCGCTAACGATGGGCGGATAATCGACTCTAAAATACTACCTTGCTCATCAATGCAAGCAACACGTACATTAGTCCCCCCTAAATCAATCCCTATGTATTTTTTCATTTTCCAAAACCTCCCTAATCTTCTCATTATCTTTGGAAATAAATGCACACCCTAATGCTTTAACTCCAACATGTACCCCAACAGTTGGTGGCAATTGACATACAACAATTGCACTATTGGGAAAATGTGCCAACAACATCTCTTTCAATTCAATGGCCTTTTCCTCATTATTTACATGAGCACAAACTATATTTAGATTATCCTCACTATTACGTTTAACAATATCATCTACGATGATCTCTAATCCTTTTTTAACCGTTCTAATTATTTTATAACTGTCAATTCTACCACCCGTGCTTTTATCCATCTTTAGTATTGGCTTAATTTTCAAAGTTTGTCCAATACTAGCTGCCGTATTAGTCAATCTACCACCGGCCGCTAAATGCATTAAGTCATCAGGAATAATATAAGTACAACTATTCTCTATCAATTCTTCTAATAATTCCTTAACTTGTGTTACACTACATCCCTTATCAAATAATTGACGAGCTAATAAAGCGACATTTAATTGATTATTTGCCGTAGTATAACAATCCACAAAAGCAAAAGGCATCTCTAACATATCACAAACTAATTTAATACTTTGAATAGTCGAAGACAAACCTAAAGAGATATTAACACTAAAAACTTGATCATACCCATCTTCTTTAATTTTCTTCACTGTTTCCTCAATAATACCAACTGGAGGAAGAGACGTTTTAAACATCATTTTTCTTTCTAACATCTCATAACACTTAGTTACATCTATATCTACATTTTCAATATAATTAATATTGTTCGTACTCAATTGTAAAGGCAAAAAATACACACCTTCCATATTTACATTTAAAATACTAAAATTACTTCCGCTATCACTTATAATTGCAACTTTCATCTATTCACCTCATATATATTGTATATTTAATATTCTAAATAATCAAATATATGTTATAATTTTTTCAAGGAGATTTACAGAATGAAACTATTAGTTATATCTTTAGACGCCTTAGATAGTAACGACCTAACAATCCTATCTAAGCTACCAAACTTCAAAAATTTATTAAAAAAAGGAACCCTAGTAAAAGATGTCCAAACCATGTTTGTATCTAATACTTATCCAATCCACACATCGATGATAAGTGGGAAATATCCTAAAAATCATCAACTATACGACAACTGCTTCTTTGAAAAAGACACTAATAACCCCCAATGGCGTTGGGAGTTTGATAATATCAAAAGTGAAACTGTCGTATCACAAGCATTAAAAAAACAGCTAAAAATAGCCAACATCTTTTGGCCAGTGATGTGCAAAGCGCCACTAAAATACAATCTACCAGAAATTATTGCCCGTGATCACCAATCACAAGTAATGGAAATTCTAAAAAACGGATCAGGATTCTTCATAATCAAAGAATTCATTCGTCACTTCAAACAATTTAAAGGAATAAATCAACCAACTTTAGATGATTTCTCAACTGAAATAGCCTGTGATATCCTTAAAGAAAGCAAATGTGATCTAGTGCTATTACATTTAACCGATACTGATACACATAAACATGATCATGGCCATGATAATAAAAAAGTAATAGAATCAATCGGTCGTATGGACAAAAGATTAGGCAAACTAACTTCCTGCGCCAATGACCAATATCAAATACTAATAGTATCCGACCATAGTCAAATAAGTGTTGACACCAATATCGATTTAAACGATCATTTCGCTAACCATCCTTTAAAAGAGAAATTCTGGTTCTATCAAACTGG
Source organism: Erysipelotrichaceae bacterium (assembly GCA_049662565.1). GTDB lineage: Bacteria > Bacillota_I > Bacilli_A > Erysipelotrichales > Erysipelotrichaceae > JBATBW01. The sequence goes on from JBATBW010000001.1 coordinate 16,865, forward strand.
AGGTTGCGCCCTAGTTTTAGAAAAAGAAGAATTTACTTCAAGCGAAAGAAAAAATTTAATCAATGATTTGAAAAAAGATAAATACATTAAAAGATTATTAAATGAAGAAGAAATGGACTTATCTGGATTTAATACTACATCAACAATTGGCCTAGTACCTAATAATAAAATTGCTTTTAGTGCTGATGGACATCAACACCATGGAATTCATGGTCTACCATTAGATGAATTTCCATACAAACCATTCTATTTTGTGATTGGTCAAAATGTCAAAGAAAATCAAGAACTAAAAGGTGGCAAAATATTTGATGTGTGTCCACTAATATGCCAACTATTAGACATACCAACCTGGGATATGGATGCAAAAATAAACAATAATATTTTCATTAAATAATTGTGATATAATAAACAAAAGGAGAAAATATACAATGAAAAAACCAGTATTAGTAATCTTAGCAGCCGGAATGGGGAGTAGATACGGTGGCCTAAAACAAATTGACACCGTAGGAAACAACGGCGAGTCAATTATCGATTTTTCTATCTACGACGCACATGAAGCCGGATTTGAAAAAGTAGTATTAATCATTCGAAAAGAACACGAAGAAGCCTTTAGAAAATGTCTAACAGACAAAGTTTCAAAACATATGGAAGTAGAATTTGCTTACCAAGATATCAATGATATCCCATGCGGAATCACAGTTCCGCAAGGACGCGAAAAACCTTGGGGAACAACACATGCCCTATTAGCATGCAAAAACTTAGATGCACCATTTGCGATTTGCAATGCCGACGATTATTATGGAAAAGATGCCTTCAAAGTCATTTATAACTTCTTATTAAACGAAGTAAGCGACGACAACTATGGAATGGTTGGTTACTTATGCAACAATACATTAACTGATCACGGAACTGTTACACGCGGTATATGCGAACAAAAAGATGGATACTTAACTAATCTAAAAGAAATCCAAAAAATCAAACGTGATGAAAATCATAAACCAATCTATGAAGAAAATGGTGAATGGTTACCACTATCCGAAAATGATGTCGTATCAATGAACTTCTGGGGATTCACACCAAAAATCATCAAAGATTGTCAAAAAATATTTGAAGATTTCATTAAAGTAGGCATCCAAGAAAATCCAATGAAATGCGAACACGTATTACCAACTGCCGTAAGCACTTTAATCGATCAAGGCAAATGTCAAGTTAAAGTAATGAGCAGCAAAGATAACTGGTTTGGTGTAACTTATATTGAAGATAAACCACTAGTAGTAGAAAAACTACAAGAAGCAAAAGACAAAAACATGTATCCTTTTGACCTATGGAAATAACAAAAAAACGGCCTCAACGGTCGCTTTTTTTATAAACCACAAATATCACGTAATCGCTCAAAAACCTCTTCATTCATATCATTCAAATATTTTTTATCTATATGAACACCCGATCCCCAATGAATCTCACAAGCCAAAGAACGATCCAAAAAATCTTTAACATTATCAACATCTAAACCACTACCCGCAATAAGATTTACTCCATTATCTAAAGCCAACTTATTACAAGCAATAAACTTATCAACATCCATAGTAACCTTACTATTGCCACAAGAAGTCAATATATAATCAATTGGTAATTGCACCAACCGATTAAAATCTTCCTCAAAGTTAACACT
>JBATBW010000002.1:0-2229 GCA_049662565.1 Erysipelotrichaceae bacterium
TTTTAGTGATAGTTGATAAAACCACATCTACAATTGCGCTTAAAAAAACATCAACGTTAAACTTATAAATTAAAAACTCTCCTATCTTTTCCGAGAGAATTGCCACAACTGCTATTACTATCGTCAACCATTCATTACTAAAATGCTTTATTACTAAACCACTTGTAAGGTAGGCTGTTCCTACTCCTATAATCATTGAAAGCACGATGCTTAAAATCGATACTTTGCTCTTTGTCCTTTTCATTTCGATTGCTATTTTTACCCCTACCGCTAAAAATGCAGTGAATAATATTTCTTGAAGCGTAGATTTTTCGGGCATAATTTAGATTTTAAAATAATAGTGCCAAGATACAAATATCTAGGCACTATTTTAATTATTACTCTTTTTTACTTTCGATTTTATCTGATGGAGTAAAGAAGTTCTTGGCTATATATCCAAGCGCCGCCAATACCATTACTTTAATTTCTGGTGAAATGTTTAAAGCTGGCACTAAAAATTCTATTAAAAAATCTAAGACAAAAGCAATTAACCCCACCAAAAATCCTTTTCCTAAATCGAGCCAATTAAGACTCATAAAATTACTTGTTTTCATGTTTATTTATGTTTATTGATTAATTTTTATTATAAAATGTTTTTGTTTCAAAGTTGAAGTATGGGTTTTCCATTTCTTCAGTTCTTAATTCCGTTATAGCTATTTCGCCTTCTTGCAAATCTGAAATGTCATTTGTGGCGTATAGCTCTTTACCGTCAACAATCATAGGTTTAAGTACGTTAAATGGTTTAATCGAGTAAATGTCTCTTAATTCAATATTCTGCTTTAAAACCCGCGTATTTTCAATTGACAAACTATCGCCTTTAAACGTGGTTTTCTGTTGTGAAGTTTTGCGAGTTCCGCATGATGATAATAGTAAAAGTATAATAACCGCAATAGTAGCAGATAATAATAAAGGATAGTTATTTTTCATTTTATAATAATAAAGTCCATCCAGTTGATTTATTGACGTATAATCCCTCTGTAGCATCGGTACAATATACTACTGATCCTATTGCGGGACTTGCTATTGCAATACGTTGCGCATTTGTCATTCTCGGAGGTAAAAATCCTTGTGTAGTACTGTTTATTTCAATTTGTGATGTAGTTATTTTTCTCACTAATAAATCACGTCTATTTGCTTCTAAACCTGTGGGTGTTATCCCGTCGTATATTTCTAAAACTCCTGCTGAATTCCTACGAAGTCCTAAATCTTTTGTTCCGTAGTAAGTAGCGTTATTAGACCAATATATTTTTGCAGAATCTCTCAATAATGCTCCTCCTGACTGAATAGCTACTCCATTATCAGTCATCGAAAATCCAGAAAATCTAACGTTAAATTGATCGTCGGGTTTGTATGCAAACATAACCGCTCCTTGATAACTATAATAATAAACATGACCTGTACTTGTTATTGATGAACACCTTGAGTAACACCCCCAATCCCCCGCAACAACATTGCTATAATTTTGAGAATAAGCACTTGCAACCGTTACGTTTGTTGCGTTTGTATAAGCTGTTATGACTCTCCATTCACCATTAATAGTTAGTTTTGCCCCTACCATTGCGGATGTAAACTGAGTGCCTACACTTGTAACAGTCGCTCCGATAGTACTAACCGCACCACTTGGTACAAACCATTTTGCAGAATGATATAGTACTGTACCATCTTGCAAAGCGTATGTATTAGCATTGTTTTGAGAACCAACCCCTGTAATTGGATTGTTTAGAATATTCTCTTTTAAATCCAATCCCGTATTAACCGCATCAACTGTTGGGTATTTAGTTCCTGTGCCGTCAATAGCAAGAGAGTTTTGTTTGTTAGCAATATCTTCTTTACCACTTATATCACCACCCGCCAACTCCTGATAAAATGTACCATTCCAACGATAAATTTTGTTAACGTTTTTAACAACGTAAATTTTACCGACTTCACCAACTAAAGGCAAAGAAGGCACATCGTTAACCTCTACAACATTGACTAAATCGGATTTCGAAATAGTATTAATAGTTCCGTTAGTAGATTGTACATTAACCTTAGTAGCTGAATTGTCAGTAGTGTTGTTAGTTATCTGGATATTTTCTAAAGGCGTTGCGTCTGCTGGCACTTGTCCATACATTGCAACTGTTGAAAGTAGTAAAAATAGTATTTTTTTCATTTTAATAAAAGTTTATTTGGATTCTATTTCCTGTATTC
>JBATBW010000003.1:0-2272 GCA_049662565.1 Erysipelotrichaceae bacterium
GAATAAAATTAACAGATGCGCATAAAAAAGCATTAAGCGATGGTCGTAAAAATTCCATAAAATGCAAAGGAGAAAATCTTTACAATTGGAAAGGTGGAAAAGAAACGGAAGCAATAAGAATGAAACAATCTTTTTATAAAAGAAAGTTAGGATTGAAATTAAAAATGCCTTTATTGTTTTTAAAAAATGTTTTGAAGGCTCAAGAAAATAATTGTTTCTTTTGTGAAAATGATTTAAGTAATTACAAAGCAATAGAACATTTAACTCCAGTTTCAAAAGGAGGAGATAATCAAATTTATAATTTGGTTTATAGTTGCAAAAGTTGTAACTCGCAAAAAAGACAAAATACTTTAGAAGAATTTGCTATTAAAAAAAATAGATTTGATTGGTTAAATAAATTTGATAAAATATATGCAAACGCAATTAGTTAAAATAAAAGACTTAAAAAATAATACCGGTCAAATTGATGGGTTGCCTAAAAATCCTCGTATTTTAAAAGACGATAAATTTATTAAGTTAAAAAAGTCTTTGGAGGATGATCCTGAAATGTTAGAACTTCGAGAGGTTATTGCTTATGATAACAACGGGGAGTTAATCGTTATTTGTGGAAATATGCGTTTAAAAGCATTAAAAGAATTAGGAATAAAAGAAGTACCAACAAAGATACTACCAACTGAAACAAGCGTTGAAAAATTAAAAGCATACACAATAAAAGATAATGTTTATTTTGGCGATCATGATTGGGAAGTATTAGCTAATGAATGGGATAATGAAGAATTGGAAGAATGGGGATTGGAATTACCAGGATTTGATATTGATGCAGATGAATTAGGTGAGGAGTTTAGTTTACCCGATGGTGACAAAGCACCATTCCAACAAATGACATTCACTTTAGCAGACGAACAAGCGGAGCAGATTAAAAACGCAATAGCCGACATTAAATCGACAGAAGAATATAAATACTGCGAAACATTAGGAAACGAAAACAGTAATGGTAACGCTCTTTATTTAATCATTATGCAATGGGCAGAGCAAAAGAAATAATAGTAAAAGTAATTCCGAGTAAAATAGCTAATGAATTTGTAAAGAAAAATCATTATAGTGGCAAGGTAGTCCCTAATAGTGCTTTACATTTTGGTTGCTTTTTAGATGACAAGTTGCACGGAGTTATGTCATACGGAAGCCCTACAAGTAAAGAAAGAGTTATAGGTTTGGTTCAACCTTGCAAGTGGAATGAAATGTTAGAACTAAATAGAATGGCTTTTGATGACTATTTACCAAAATATTCAGAAAGTAGATGTATTGCAATTAGCGTTAAATTAATCAAAAAAAATGCACCTCATATAAAATGGATTTTAAGTTTTTCAGACGGTACTCAATGCGGTGATGGAACAATTTATAGAGCAAGTGGCTTTGTTTTAACTGCAATAAAAGACAATAAAGGCATTGTTAAAGATTTAGAAACAGGAGAATGTTTTCATAAAGGTTTAAGTATAGCACACAACCCAAATAAAAAAGAATATTTTAAATCATTAGAAACATTAGTTGGAAACCAATTACGATATATTTATCTAATTGACAAAACTTGTAAAATAACAGTACCAATACTTCCGTTTAGTAGAATTGATGAAATGGGTGCAGGAATGTATAAAGGTGAAAAAATAACAATGGAACAAAGAAAAGAATTATCTTTGTAGTAATTATAAGCGTGGTTAGCATAGAAGCAATGCGTTTGGCATTCCAGCCAAAAGAAGGAGGGCAGTACTACTACCACGCTCTAAAAACTAAAAATAATGAGTTTTAAAATCATAATTACGCAACTGAACAGCAAAGGAAAAGAACAAATCATTGACGTTAAACTTTGTGAAACAAGAAATGAAGCGGAGCAATTTATAAAAGATTGTAAAGCATTACCAAAAGAATACAAACTAAAATCTAAAAAACCTGATTGTTTTTACGAAATGACACACAGATAATGTATAAAACAGAAGATTTATTAAAAACAGCTAAGGAAGCAATTATTAAAAATAGATTAATATTTATTGAAGATATTATTGCGTTTTTACCTTGCCATAAATCTACATTTTATGAGCACTTTCCAAACGAATCCGACAACTATAAAACGATGTTTGATATGTTAGAAACTAACCGCACCACTTTAAAAGTTTCTATGCGTTCAAAATGGTACACTTCAAACGCTCCAGCTCTTCAAATGGCACTTATGAAATTGATTGCAACACCAGAAGAGTTAAAAAAATTATCTATGCAGTTT
>JBATBW010000004.1:0-11075 GCA_049662565.1 Erysipelotrichaceae bacterium
AGGGTAGAGAAATATTTCAAAAATTCGGTTATGGAGCGTGAGAAAATGGCATATACATCGTTTAATACAGGATATGCGATTCCTCATGCGATTGATTTTTCGGCAATTAAATCTACTATTTCAATTGCCTTATTGAAAAGACCTATTAAATGGGGTGAATACAGTATTAAGATTGTATTCTTGTTGGCGGTTAGAAAGGAAGAGAGTCACTTGTTAAAGGTGTTCTTTGATTGGTTAAGTAGCCTTAATGATGAACCAGATGTCTTATTATCTTTGAATGATGCACATACTGCGAGTGATTTTGTAAAAATGTTCAATAAACAGAGGGATATATGATGAAAGATAAAAAAACAAATATAGTAGTAGCAAGTGGAGTTAAGAGAATACTTGCTTATGTAATTGATTGGTATTTAGGATTTATGTTTGGTTGTTTACCTATTTTGTATTTAAGTAATGTGATTAATCAAAAAACTACTGTCGATTTTAGTTTGTCACAATTTAGTGGACAAATGATGTATGTAGTTTTGTTTTTGGCTCTATTGTTTTCAATATTTTATTATTTCGTTGTGCCGACCTTTATTTATCGGGGGCAAACTATTGGTAAGAGAATGTTGAAGATAAGAGTTGTTGGTGAAAATGGTAATTGTTTATCTATTAAACAAAGTTTTATTAGGCAAGTAATTGGTGTAATGATACTGGAAAGTTCTTTTATGTTATCAGGAAATTTGATTTGTGAAGTAATTGGAATTGTAGTTAATCCATTAATAGGAGATATCTTGTCTTATGTATTTTTGGGGTTGTTTGTTATTTCACTTATTTTGGTATATAAGAAGAATCGTTCATTGCATGATTTATTTGTAAAAAGCATTGTAATAGAAAATAAATAGTTGGAGGATAAAGAAATGGAAGATATGGAACTAATTTGTTTTAAAATAATTTCAGCAGTTGGAGAGGCTAAAAGCACGTATATTGAAGCTATTGAAAAAGCTAAAGTAAAAGAATTTAAGGTTGCTAAAGAATTAATTGCCCAAGGGGAAGAAATGTTTTTGAAAGGGCATTTGGCACATGCTTCATTGATTCAACAAGAAGCAAGTGGTAATAAAACACCTATCGACTTGTTGTTATTACATTCAGAGGATCAATTAATGTCAGCTGAAGTGGTTAAATTGTTGGCAGTAGAGTTAATAACGCTATATGAAAAAATCAATTAGGTTTGAGAAAAAATATGGATTTTTGATTAAAAGATTTATTGCATTTGCGGCTGATTGGTATTTTTCGTCAATTTTGATAAATTTATTAACAAATATTCTTGGTTCTATTTTTGGTAGTGATTTAATTCAGATGTATTGGAATTTAGGAATTAGTAGTATTTTAATTAGTTTAATTTATTTTGTATTAATTCCGCTACTTGTTTTTAAGGGGCAAACATTATTTATGCGTGTATTGCAGGTTAAAATAATTTCAGATAGTGGCGATAATATATCTTTTATAAGTTTATTTGTTAGGTATTTTTTTGGTTGCTGTGTATTGGAGGGTTCAATATATATTCCGTCTGTAAACATTAGAAGCATATTAATTTTGACTGTTTTCAAAGGTTATGGAGATATTGTTAATGTTGTAACTATATTTATTCATGTCATAACAGTATTAAGTGTGCTTTGTATTTTTATAGATAGAAAACAATATCGGATGTTACATGATAGGGTAAGTGGAACTTATGTAATTGATAACGCAAATGTTTCCTAACTAAACGGAAAAGTAATATCAAAAATGAGAATTTTAAAATGATAACATAACTGTAGAAAGAAGGGGAAGATATGAAAAGATTTTATTTATTTTGTGATAATGGTATGTCTACTAGCTTACTAGCGAGTAGAATGCAAAAGGTGGCAGATGATCACCAATTGCAAATTGAAGTAAAAGCTTTTTCCGAAAAACAAATGGATGTAATCATAAGCGAATTTAATCCGGAAGTAATTCTTTTAGGTCCGCAAGTAAAACATTTGCTTGACAAAGTGAACGGTAAATTTGGTGATAAGCACGTTGTCAGTGTAATTGATTCAACAGATTATGGAAACGTTGACGGAGAAAGAGTATTAAAGAAAACGATTATGTTGTATAAAGAAAGGAAACAAAAATAATGTTTAACAAATTAGAAAAACTGTTAATGCCGATTGCTAGAGTGCTTTCGAAAAACAAAGTTTTATCGGCAATTCGTGATGGTTTCTTAGTTACTGTACCTATTACTATTGTTGGGTCATTCTTCTTATTGATAGCGAATTTCCCAATTGAAGCAGTGATGAATTTCTTTACTAGTATATTTGGAGCCGGGTGGGATGCTTATTTAGGTAGATTAATTACCTTGTCATTTGACTGTGTTGCTTTATTAAGTGTGTTAACTATAGCTTATTGTTATGCTAGAGAAAAAGGTATTGAGAATAAGATAGCACCTGCAGTTGTTGCTTTGGTATGTTTCTTAATAATTACTCCTCAATTTAGTATGGTTAAAGTTGAAGGTGTTGTGGAAGCAGTTCGTGTTGGTGGTTTTAGTTTTAAATTCTTAGGAACTGCGGGGATGTTTTTAGGCATGTTAACGGCAATTACTTCTGTTGAAATATTTGCTTTTGCAGTTAAAAAGAAATTAGTAATAAAAATGCCAGATGGTGTACCACCAGCAGTAATGGAATCATTTGGATCGTTAATTCCTGCGGCTATTTCAATGATTACTTTCTTAGCTGTGAGTATTGCGTTCTCATTCACTTCTTATGAATATGTACATTATTTCATTTATCAAGTTTTACAAGCGCCATTAGTTGGTTTAGGAAAACTTGCTGGTTTTGAAGTTATTTATCAATTCTTGTCAACTTTATTCTGGTTCTTTGGTATTAATGGGCCAGCAGTTACAAATACAATTTTTGCTCCAATTCATAAAGTGTTGACTCAAGAAAATTATGAAGCAGCAAAAGCTGGATTACAAATGACTAATATATTTACTGCTGGATTTAGTGATTTCTTCTGTAACTTTGGTGGAGGCGGTTCTACGCTTGCTTTAGTTATTATGATGTCTTTTGCTGGTAAATCACAAAGAATGAAAACTTTAGGAAGATTATCATTACCAGCAGGTATCTTTGGTATTAACGAACCAATTATTTTTGGTTTGCCAATTGTATTAAATCCTATCATTGGTATTCCGTTTATTCTTGTACCGGTTGTCAATACAATTTTGGCTTATCTAGCAACAATTTTGACAATTATGCCGATTACTAGCGGTATTCAATTGCCTTGGACAACACCAATATTTTTCTCGGGCTGGTTAGTTACTGGAACTATTATGGGTGCACTTGTTCAATTAGTATTGTTAGTAGTGGATGCGTTGATATATTACCCATTCTTCAAGATTGTAGATAATAGATATCTTGACGAAGAAAAAGTAAATATTGATAAGAAAGACGAATTAGATGATTTATCTTTCGATGATTTAAGTTTAGATTAATATGAAAGTAGTTCTTATCTTTGATCAAGGGCTTGCTGGAGCGGGTGGGAAGTGCAACCCTAATGTTGGTCTTAAAGCAGAAAAGGGTGGTATTGGATCGGCATTGATGTTAGAACCTCATCTAGTCAAAATTAATGCAAATGTAGTTGCTACTTTATATTGCGGTGTGGAATATTATATTAATAATCAAGATGAAGTGGTAGATAAAATGACCGCGATGGTTAAAAAATTGAATCCCGATTTTGTTGTTTGTGGTCCTTCTTTCAATTTTATAGAGTATTCGCAGATGGCAGCGAAAATATCAGCAAGTATCTTAGAAAAAACATCAATTAAATCTTGTGCGATGATGTCTGTGGAAAATGTTGATACCATAAGTGAATATAAAGATAAAACACCAATTGTAAAAATGCCTAAAAAAGGTGGTATTGGTTTAAATGATAGTATTGAAGCATTGTGTGAATATATGCAAAATGCTTTTCAAGAAACTGATAAATTACAAGAAGTAAAAGAAAGAGTTTGTTATTGATAAAAGGGCCTATTTTATAGGCCTTTTTTAGAAAGGATTTGTTATGAATGTTAAAAGATTAGAAAAAATGTGTCGTTGTTTTGGTGTAAGTAGTAGTGAAATATTTGTTCGCGAAATTTTAATTAACAGTTTTAATAGCCTTTGTGATGAAATAAAAACTGACAAATTAGGTTCTTGTTTTGGTGTTAAGAAAAGTAAAAACAAAAATAATGCGAAAACATTAATGATAGCATCTAGTTTAGATGAAGTAGGTTTTATAATTAGCGAAATTAATAGTGATGGCACACTCTCTTTTATTACCTTAGAAAATGTAGATTTGAGTTCATTGTTGTATCAAAGGGTTAATATACTCACTCGTTGCGATAAGTTAGTAACTGGTGTAATTATGTCTAAAGTGTCAATTTTGGAAAATTTTAATACAAATTTGAAAATTAATGATCTTTATATCGATATAAATAAGGGCGAAGAAGATGTAAGGAAAATTATTACTATTGGTGATTTAGTAGGATATTGTCCGAATTTCTATTTGGAAGATAATAATATATATTCGAAAGCATTATTTCCACGTGTTTTAAATGAAGTAATTATCAGTGTTTTAGAAAAGATTAAAGACAAGGAATATGATTTTGATATAGCAATCGGTGGTGTAGCTCAATCTGTTATTGGATTTCGGGGATCACAAACAATTACAAATGTGATTAAACCAGATATTGCTATTGCGTTGACGGGATTTGATGCTAATGTATTAAAGCATGAATTTACTAATTCCGGTGTATTGAGTTATTATGACCGTCAAATGTTGCCTAATAAATTGATGGTTGAAGAAGCTTTAAATATTACTAAATTTAAACCGTGTATAAGTTCCTTAGGTAATGATGGTTCATTTATTCATAAAACATTAGATGGGTGTCCTACTATTTCTCTGGGGTTAAAAATAAATAATATGGGAAGTTCAAATGAAATAATTAATAGTACAGATGTTGAAAAATTATCTAATGGAATTATAGATTATATCGACTTTCTATCTAATGAAAAAATAGAAAAATATTGTGGTAAATGATATGTTAAATCATAGTTTATTGAAACAATTAAGTGATTTATCTTCAATTTCATCTAGAGAAAAAACAATAAGCTCTTACTTAGAGGATATATATCGGACTAATAATATAGATTTTTCATATGATAATTTGGGGTCAATCATCGGTGTGATTAATAATGATAAAAGATTAAAAAAAATAATGATAGATGCCCATATGGATGAAGTGGGATTTATAGTAAAAGAAATAGATAGTAAAGGATTTATCTATTTACAAACTATAGGTAGTTGGTGGAGTCATATGCTTTTAGGTCAAGTTATGGTGGTTACTACTAAAGATAATAAGAGTTATTATGGGGTGATTGGCAGCCCAGCAACACATGGAATCAGTGCAGAAATAAAAAATAAAACTGTTGATATTAATTCAATATATTTGGATATGGGAGTAAGTGATTCCCAAGAAATAGAATATTTAGGTATTAAAATTGGTGACATGGTGACTCCTAAATCTGATTATATGATTATGAATAATGAGAATTATATATGTAATAAAGCATTCGATGATAGAATTGGCACCTATATTTTGATAGAACTGTTCAAGGAGTTGAGTAACTTTGATTATAATACTTTATATCTAGCAAATAGTGTTCAGGAAGAGCCTGGGTTGCGTGGTGCAAGAACTACAACGTATAAAATCGCTCCTGATATTGCGTTCGCAATTGATACTACTTTGTCGGGTGACACACCTTATAATAAAAATAGCTGCCAATTGGGTAAGGGGGTAGTAATTTCCTTATTAGACTCAAATTCAATAGCGAATAGAAAATTAGTTAAATATGTCGAAGGAATTGCTTCTATAAACAAAATACCGTTTCAATATGCTGTATTTAATCAAGGTGGAACGGACTCAGGTAATATTCACAAAACTCTTGAAGGTGTAATTAGTTTGACTTTATCAATTCCCATACGTTATATGCATACAGCACATAGTATGATAAATGTTTTGGATGTTCAAGCATGTATTGATTTATTAAAAGATATAATTTTGGATTTAAATGATGAAAAAATAACTGAAATAGGAGGATAAATAATGTTTGGAATCATAGCAACTTGGAGAATGGCCAAAGAAGGAATTGAGCAAGCTAATCATATGTTGGCAAACAATGAAAATAGCAGTGATGCGATTGAACACGCTATTAAGGAAGTGGAAAATTTCCCATACTATAAATCAGTTGGTTATGGGGGCTTACCAAATGAAGATATGGTAGTTGAACTAGATGCGGGATATATGGATGGTGATACATTAAGTATAGGTGCTATTGGCGCAATAAAGGATTTTGCCAATCCAATTTCAATCGCAAAAAAATTAAGTGAACTATCAGTAAATAATGTATTGGTGGGAGCTGGTGCCGAAAATTATGCTCGGAAAAATAATTTTGAAGAAAAAGAAATGTTGACAGATCGAGCAAAAGCTTTTTATCGTAAACGTTTGAAAGAAATGGATAAAGAATTAAAACCGTATAACGGCCATGATACCGTAGGAATGGTTTGTTTAGATAAAAAGGGAAGTGTTATTGCTGCTACAAGCACAAGTGGATTATTTATGAAAAAAAGCGGAAGAGTTGGCGATTCACCAATAGTAGGATCAGGATTTTATGCAGATTCTAATGTTGGTGGTGCTACTGCAACGGGGTTAGGTGAAGATTTGATGAAAGGTTGCATTTCTTTTGAAATAGTTCGTTTAATGAAAACAGGATTAACTCCCCAAGAAGCATGCGAAAAAGCAGTTAATGATTTAGATCGCTTATTAAAGGATAAAAGAAAAGAAGCAGGAGATTTATCAGTTGTTGCGATGAACAATAAAGGTGAGTTTGGTTGTGCCACTAATATTGATGGTTTCTCCTTTAGCGTGGCTACTGAGAATCAAAAAGCGATTGTTTACTTAGTTAAAAGAGAAAATGGTCGTTGTATATTTGAAGAAGCTTCTCAAGATTGGTTAGAAAATTATATGAAAACAAGAATGGCTCCGGTAGTAGAATAATGAAAGAGAAAATTAAAGAACAAGCAAGTAATAATCTTGAAGATTTAATAAAAAGTATAAAAATAATTTGTGGTATGGATTCTCGTAGAGGTGAATATAGTAAACAATATCCCTTTGGTGAGAATGTCGCAAAATGCTTGCAGGAAGTCTTGCGCATAGGGGACGAATTAGGTTTTGAAACATATAACTACGATAACATTGTCGGAGAAGTTTCATTTGGTCCTGATACTAAAGAATACATTGGGATAGTTGGCCACTTAGATGTAGTAGATATAAATGGTGTATGGAAAAGTGATCCTTTCACTTGTGCCCAAATAGACAATACGCTATATGCTAGGGGTGTTTTAGATAACAAAGGGCCAATCTTAGCGTGCTTATATGCGTTAAAAACATTAAAGGATTTAAATATTAAATTTCCAATTAAAGTTAAGGTGTTGTTTGGTACAAATGAAGAAACTGGTATGGAGGACATGAATTGGTTTTTTAAGGACCATCCTTATCCAAGTTTAGGTTTTACTCCAGATTGTAAATATCCAGTTGTATATGCTGAAAGAGGGAGAGCACAAATTAAAATTAGTTATCCTTATACAGCTTTAGACAAGTATTTAAAATTTATTAATAATTACATTATGAACCAAACAGATTTGAGTAATAGTCTTGGTTTAGATTATGAAGATGAAGAGTTTGGGAAAAATCAAATAAGGAAAATTATACTTACTGAGGGCAATAATTATTTAAATGTAGAATTAATCACTAGTTATCCAGCAACTTATAGTTGTGATCAAATGATCAAAAGTATTATTAAAATTATTGATGAGGAAGCTAAAGTGGAATTAATGAGTAATTTAGAACCGGTCTTTTTTGAAAAGGAATCTTTTTTAATTAAAACGTTAGAAAAAGCTTATGAGAATATTATGATGGAAGAAGGAAAAGCGGTTACTACTACCGGTGGAACATATGCAAAAGTTATAAAAAATATAGTACCATTTGGGCCAAGTTTCAAGGGGCAAAAAAACATTGCTCATTTACCTAATGAATGGATGAAAATTAGTGATATTGAAAAAAATATGCAAATTTATGCATATGCAATATATTTATTAATGGATTTTGAAAAAGGAGAAAATGCATGAAAAGACTTGGTATTTCAGTTTATCCTCAACATGAAAAAATAGAGGAAACTTATGAGTATTTAAGATTAGCTGGGAAATATGGATTTAAAAGGGTATTTACCTGTTTGTTGTCCGCAAATAAAAGTAAAAAAGAGACTATTGATACGTTTACTAGCTTTTGTAATTGTGCTCATGATAACGGGTTGATTGTTTCAATTGATACAAATCCTAAAGCTTTTGATTTTTTAGGAGCAACGCCTTTGAATCTTTCAATATTTAAACAAATGGGTGTTGACATAATTCGTCTTGATGGACATTTTAGTGAGTTTGAAGATATTGAAATTACGAAAAATGAATATGGTATCATTATTGAATATAATTCTTCTTGTACGACGCCATTGGAGTATATGATTTTAAATGGCGCTAATCGTAGTAATATGTGGATTTGTAGTAATTTTTATCCCCAACAATTTACTGGTATTGGATTAGATAGGTTTAAACAATTTAATGAGTTATATTTACCTTTAGGTCTTAATAGTGGTGTTTTCATTTGTAGTCAAGAAAAGAATACTCATGGTCCATGGCCTGTTTATGATGGGTTACCTACACTAGAGATACATCGTTATTTACCAATTGATGTGCAATTACGTCATTTAGTAGCTCTAGGATATAATAATGATTTTTTGATTGGTAACGCCTTTGCTAGTGAAGAAGAAATGAAGATAATGTCAAATATCGATTTAAATAAAATCAATATAAATATTGATTTAATAGAACATATTACATCATTGGAAAAGGAAATAGTTTTAAGTGACTTTCATGCTTCTCGCGATGATTGTAATGAGCTGATTATCCGTTCAAGTATGACTAGAGTATTACATAACGGTGAAATATCATTTCGTGAGAACAAGCAACAAAGTTTTAAAAGAGGCGACGTGTTAATTGTGAATAATAACTTAGAATATTATAGTGGGGAGTTGATCATTGTTTTGAAAGATATTCCGTATAATAGTAATTACAATTTAGTTGGTAGAATACCGGAACAAGAACATATAATTATTGATTGTATTAAACCACGATATAGTTTCAAACTGATGATTAAAGGGTAATTATTAATGGAATATATAGTTGAAATATGTTGTGGTGGTTATTTGGATGCCATTAATGCCGAAAAAGGCGGAGCTAAAAGAATCGAATTGAATTGCGCATTGTTTATGGGAGGATTAACACCTTCAGTTGGAATGCTAAGATTAGTAAAGATGAAAACTAAGTTAAAAGTCATTGCAATGGTTAGACCACGTGGAGGAGGTTTTTGTTATAACGACGAAGATTATGAAACGATGTTAAACGATTGTGAGATTTTGTTAGAAAATGGAGCTGATGGAATAGCTTTTGGTATTTTAACAAATAATTGTCATATTGATGTAAATAGATGTAAGCGTATAGTTGATATTATCAAAAGTTTCGGTAAGGAAGTAGTCTTTCATCGGGCTTTTGATTGTGTAGACAATCCGTATAATGCAATAGAAACATTAATAAGTTTAAAAGTCGATCGTGTATTAACAAGCGGGCTTACAAACCGAGCAATTAATGGTTTAAATCTTATAAAGACACTGCAAAATATATATGGCGATCATATCGAGATATTGGTGGGTAGTGGCGTAAATAGTCTTAATGCAAAAGAAATAATAAACTTTACTAACATTAATCAAATTCATAGTTCATGTAAAATGTGGGAGTTTGATGAAACAACTAGTCAAAATAATGTTGGTTATGGATATGGAGATGGCGAAAATGAATCCAAATATGAGTATGTAAGTGAAAAATTAGTTAAGGAATTAGTTGAAAGTATATGTTTATAAACAAAATATTTGAAAATAAAAATGCACGATTCGTTCGTTCATTAGTTATGATTATTTTTGCGGGTTTTTTGCAAGCCACAATTATAAGAGTTTTCATGAACCCATTAAATTTATTGCCAAGCGGATTTACTGGAATTGCGATACTAATTGAAAAAGTGACTTCTAATTTTTTGGGGTTTTCTTTTTCAACTTCTTTAGGTATGTTGGCATTAAATATTCCTATTGCTATTTTTTGTAGCAGGACTATTTCTAAGAGATTTACAATTTTATCCTTGATAGAGGTTTTCGCTTCGAGTTTTTTTCTTCAATTTTGTAACTTTAAACCAGTTTTTGATGATCCGGTTTTAAACATAATTTATGGTGGTTTTTTATATGGTATCATGGTTGTAATAACTTTAAAAGCTAATGGATCGACTGGTGGAACAGATTTTATTGCATTGTATATTTCTAATAAAAAAGGCAAAGCGATATGGACTTATATTTTTGTGTTTAACACGATTATTCTTTTGATTTTTGGATGGATGTTTGGTTTTAAATACGCGGGATATTCAATTATATTTCAATTGATATCCACTAAAACAATCGATTCATTTTACACCCGTTATCAAAGAATGACTATGCAAATTACAACTGAAAAACCACAGGAAATTATTGATGCATATGTTAGAGAATATCGACATGGCATATCGGTAGTAGAAGCTAAAGGAGGGTTTTCTCATCAAAAAATGTATTTAATGCATACAGTAGTTTCTAGCTACGAAGTACAAGATATTACACGCTTAATGAGTGATGTAGACAATCGAGTAATTATTAATGTTTTCAAAACGGAAAGTTTTTATGGTGGTTTTTATATTAAGCCTATAGAGTAAAAAAACAGTGCAATTTTAACTATTATAGAATAGAAAAGAGCTTATTGTTATTTCGTTATGAATTGACAATAGGCTCTTTGATTTATTTAAAACTTGTTGGTAGTTCTTGCAACATGTTTTCTTCACCGACAATATCGTA
>JBATBW010000005.1:0-5142 GCA_049662565.1 Erysipelotrichaceae bacterium
GGGTTATATCTTAATGTCTTCTTCTTTATCACATAGTAATTTAATCGATATGATTAATTTGAAAAATATTATTAATTCTAATCGTAGTGATAAAATTATCATTTTACCAAATTTAAAGTTTCAGTATCAAAATCAAAATTGTTTACATATCATCAAAAGAATACCAAATATTCAATCTAACGATGTTATTGATATTTCGGACAATAAGTATATTAAACAAATATATCAAGATAAAGTTATTAGTGAAAAAGGAATAGAATTAGCATTAAAAGATAGTGCTCCAATTATTAAAACTTTAACCAAAAATACTACTGATAGTATACCAATGATGTTGAGTAAAGGAGTATTATTAGATGATTGTATCGAAAAGAAAAAAGTAAATATCTATGATCAAAGAATTAAAGAAATTAATAAAGAGTTAAAAGATAAAGAAATGGAATTATATGAATTATTAGGGTTAATTAATATAAAGAAATAAGTTTCGTAGGGGGATAATATGGTTGATAATCTTTTTGAATTTAAAAAACTAATTAGGAAGTATAATAACCATTTAAATTTTAAAATAATTGGATGGTTGATTTATGGTGTTATTAATTGTGTTGCGATATTATTTGTATGTTTCGTTGGTGAATTCATTATACAGTTAGCTTTGAGATTTGATTATTCATTTAGTGGTTTTTTTGATGTTGTCTTAACAGGTGGTTTTGGTTTATTTGTGTCAAGTATAATTTTAATTGTCTTACTTAAAGCAATTGAGCTATCATCAAGGTTATTATCTAATAATTTATTATTTGAAACATCAACTATTAAATCATTAATAACTATTATGGATAAGGTTTATCGGGATAATGATTATAATAATTTGGAAGATAATCTACCCAATTTTCTTCGTTTTAAAAACAAATTGCATCGAAAAACTGTTTTATTGAATATGATTTATAAAATTAGATTTATTATCTGTATTATTTTTATTGCTGTTTTTTCTTATTTATTTTATAAATATTATTTATTTGATAATATGCCAAATATTTTAGCGAGTTTAAATAATGAGTATTGGTTGCCATTTATTGTTGCGTGGATTGGGGTAATCATTGTGGTTGGTGGCGTAATAGGCTTAACTTTATTACCTTTTAATCATTTGTGGAACTATAAAGGTGGTTTAATTACTCTATATAATATGTTAGATGTTGCGAAAAATGTATTTGAGCACAAGGATTATATAGTGACAAATTATGATGATATTATTGTGTCTTTTGATAATGATGATATTGATTTAGTAAATTTTAGTCATGAATTAGCAAAAAGTATGGAAATGTTTGAAATACGATTACCATATATATCAAATTATGATGATCTGGTTATAAATGAATATAGTGACAATTTAACAACATTATATGATATTGTCGATGAATTAAATGAATTATATGATCGGGATATGTATATTAAACATAAAAACAGCATCCTTGATATATATAATTATTATATATATTGTTATGAAATGGATCCAAAATATAATCAATTGTTGATTAATGAATAAAATAAAAATTGTGGTCTTTTGGCCACAATATTATTATAAATAATTTTTAATTTGATGTAATACTTCAATATCAGCTTCTAACCAGTTGACATCAAACAGGTGGTCTTTATCTAACCATTGGAAGTCTAAGTGTTCAACTAATTCAAAATCATCGATAAGTTGACATAGATAACAATGTAAAGTTACATGGAAAGTAGGGTAATCATATTCTACGGTTGTTATAAAGGAATCAATTGAAATATGAGCATTTAGTTCTTCTTTTATTTCTCGGATGAGTGCATGTTCTTTAGATTCATTTAGTTCTACTTTACCACCAGGGAATTCCCAATATCCTTTATAATCGCCATAACCACGACAAGTAGTTAGTATTTTGTTTTGATGCTTAATAACTGCGGCTACTACTTCGATTTTTTTCATATGATCACCATTATATAATTTTTATATATGGTTAAATTGTACCATATTTAGTATAGCAATTATATTATAATTTAACCATAAACAAGGGGGAATTATTATGATAGATAATTTACAAGAATTAAGTGATGATTTAAATGCGGGAACATGTCCGTATAATGTTTTAATTGTTTCTAAATTAATGGCTGATATTATCAATGAACAAGCAATTAAATGTGATGTTATTTTAGTGAAAGGCGACAAAATATTTGCCTTTGATTATAATTATGATTTTAATAAGTTTCCATCAAGTTTAGAAGAAGTATTTGATGCATTTGTTCAGTTTTCTAAAACAATTGGGTCAAAGAAGAATAAGTTTATTAATAAAATTGCAAAGTCTAATGATAGTCAATTATTTTCGATATTTAATGTTGAAAAAGATCGCCAAAAATATCTCGATTCAATTACGGCTTGTGTTTTCCAAAGAGAGAATATAATCGATGATTTTGGATTAATTGATCAGTTTGAAAATCATTGTTTTATGGTGCCTTTTATTACACAAAGGATTTGTGAAGAACATGGAATTAGTAGTGATGATCTAAATTCCAACAATATTAATGATTATGTTCGTAGCGCTTTGTATCGGGTTTGGTATGAATATAATGTGTATAATAATGTTAATGATATAACTGTTTCGATGAATACTGCATTAGAGTTACATGTTGAAGATTTGCCTAATTTCTTTATATTGAAACCATCACCTATTAAGAAATATTTTGATTAGGATAAATCAAATATTTACTTCTGAAAATTGATAAAAATAAGTTGATAATATTTTGATTTAATTTCTATTATTAATCTATTTAGTTATTAAAACTAACATTTTATTGTTAGTTTTTTTGATTATGCATAAATGCGTAGTATTATATATATAAGGGGTGTAAATTATGAATAAATCTTATGAAAAATTATTGAACAAGCTTGACCAAACTACTAATAATTATAATCTTTTAATTGTTTCTAAAATAATGGCTGATATCATTTGTGAAAAAACGATAACTAATCAGTTTTTTACTGTGCAAGGGGAAAACATATTTGCTTATATTGATGTGAGTAAATTTGATGATTTCCCATCTTCTGTCGAAGAAGTATTTAATCTTTTTGTACAATGTTTAGAAAATAGTAATAAGTTATTTAATAATGTTAATAGTCGCTTGGGTATTGACTCACCATTAAAAGTTGTGAAGATGTTTACGGATAGCAATAATCGTCAAAAATATATTGATTCAATATCTAATTGTATTGTTGAAAATATTGATCTATTAGATCATTTGAGTATTTCTAAACAAATGAAGAAACATAATTATATTAGACAAATGATTGTTGATGAAGTTTGTAAGAAATATAAAGTTTCTAGTGATTTAGTAGATGCCTCTTCAATTAATCGTTATATGCAGTATTTTGTTTTTAGAATATATTACCAATATAATGTAGAGGAAAATATTGATAATATATTTACTGATCTTAATCACGTTATGGATTTAAATGAAAAGGCTTTAAGAAAGATAATTAGATTAAAACCGTCGGTAATTGAACCTTTAAGTTTGTTTGAAGAGCATACTAATGTTGAACATTTATTAGATAGTGAAAAGAATAATCATAAGGAAATCGTTATTAAGTCAATGATATTAGCTGATATTTTAAACAAATATGAAAGTATTGATATTTTCTTAGATATTAATGATGATGTAGTAACATCAAAATTATTTGAATATGAAATAGATTTATATCCCATATCTTTAGAGGACGCTTTAAAACGATTCTTATATTCTTTACAAAACATCTTTGATAATCAACCAGATATTTTAAAGAAAAATAAACTAAATAAATTACGGATAAAAATAGATTATCAAAATCTAATTAATGAAATTTGCGATAATTTTGATTCAATTTTACAACAAGTTGAAGAAGTTCATTTTTATAAGGTAGATGTATATATTTCAGCACAATTAGATGATGCGATAATATCAAATAATTTCATTGATGCATTAGCTAAAGAAGTTTGTAAAAAGTATGATATTAAACAAAGTAGTATTGATTATAGTGTTATCCAAAATTATTTTATGATTTTAAAAGTTAAAAGTTATTATGATTTTAATAAGAATGAAGGTATTGATAAAGGTCATTATGAAATGATATTAGAAAATAAGATAGGTTATCAAAACATTATCAATATTTTATCGTTATAATAAATTAAGGAGAGTTTATGTATAATTATCAATCTTTAAAAAATGTGGACTATGATGACATCGTTGAGTGTTTTAATTTAGCTTTTAGTGATTACTATGTACCGATGCAATTAACAAAAGAACAATTACAAATGCATTTTTTGTTAAGTGGTGTAGATATTAATTTATCTTATGGCGCTTTTATCGATAATCAAATGATTGGTTTCATTTTTAATTCAAGTAATATCTTTAATGGTGAAAAAGTTGTTTTTGATGTGGGTACTGGTGTGGTACCTTTACATCGAGGTAATAAGGTGTTTACTAATTTGTTTAAATATATGCAAAAAGAGTTAGCTAAAAATCATATTCACAAATATTACCTTGAAGTTTTACAACAAAATGATAAAGCTATTTCATCTTATAAAAAACAAGGATTTAATGTCACTAGACATTTTGTTGTGCTTAATGCTTCTTATGATGATAAAGCAAAAACTAATAATAATATAGTATATGTTGAATTTAATCAATTTGATTTTAATGACATTACTCATTGTATTAATATTAAGCCTTCGTATGAGCATTCAATTAATGTATTAAAGGCTAATCCAAATTTTTATGATATTAGCTATATTAAAAAAGATAATATGATCACTGCTTATTGTGTTTATTCTAAAGTAAATGGTAGTATTGTTCAATTTGGTTATAGTAATATTATTGATATGGCAGATATTGTCGAAGCACTATTGAAGAGATTTAAAAATATTACTATTAAAAATATTGATATAATTTATACTGATTTATTGACAATGTTGAATGACATTGGCTTTAAAGAAGTTTGTAAACAATTTGAGATGGTAAAAACAATATTCAATTAATAATAACAAAAAATCCTATTTAAATGATGTGGGTCTTTTGTTTTATGTAATTATTATTGATTAAGTTTGTTTTAAAAAATTCAGTTATTAAGATTTTCAAATACACAAC
>JBATBW010000006.1:0-5700 GCA_049662565.1 Erysipelotrichaceae bacterium
GTTTTTTTTGAAATTTGTTTGAAAATTGTGTACAAATAAATAATCAAGATCAATTTAGAAGATTTGTATATTTATTATATTTTGTGTTATTATAATAATGAGGTATTTATATGAGTGATAAGAAGAAAATTAATTTTGAAATGATAATTTCAGTATTTCAATTTATAGTGAGTTCTATATTTCTGTACTTTGTATATCAATTTCCAATGTTGTCATTAAAATGGAAATTAGCTATTAGTGGTGTTGTGTTACTATTATTAATAATAACTTCACTATTATTTATGAAGGGGAAAAAAGGTAAGGTTGCATTAGTTACTACTAGGATGTTTGCTTTACTTTTGTCCGTTCTTTTAATAGTTTCTAGTTTAGCTATGCCAGTATTGACGGATACTTTTAAAAATGTAATTAAAAATCCAGAAACAAGCGGAACTTTAAATATGGTTGTTTTCGCTAATAAAGATTTGGATACAAGCGCTGAAAATATGTTGTTTGATGGTGATTTAGCGATAGTTGACAAAGTAGATATTGAAAACCAACAATATGCAGTGAACTATATTAATAAATCTTTTAAAAAAGAAGTGAAAACTAAGTCATATGCTTCATTAATGGAAAGTGTAAAAGCTTTATATAATAAGGAAGTAAAATATTTATTATTAAATGAAAGTTATATCACTACTATTAGTGATAGTGATGAATATTCTGATTTTTTGATGAAATATAAAATTGTTTATACCGTAGAAAAACCAGTTACTTTTGAAGGCATTGTAAAAAGCGCAAAAGTAACAGAAGAACCCTTTAATATATTTATTAATGGTTCGGATTACTATGGAAAAATCGAAGGTAATGGACGTAGCGATGTAAATATGGTTGTTAGTGTAAATCCTAAAACAAAACAAGTATTACTTACAAGTCTACCAAGGGATTCCTATGTTAAATTACCTGGTTTTGGTTATGCATATGATAAATTGACTCATGCGTCTATTTATGGGGTAGATGAATCAATTGCTGCAGTAGAAAACTTATTGGATATTGATATCAATTATTATGTTAGGATAAATTTTTCGTCAGTAATGGATATAGTAAACGTATTAGGTGGTATAGATGTTAATAATCCTTACGAGTTCAGAGCTTTTTTTGAAGGTTATGATGAATTCTTTGAGAAAGGGATTTTACATTTAGATGGTTATAGAACATTATGTTATGTTAGAGAAAGAAAATCGCTTCCTAAGGGCGATGAAGATCGAAATGTTCATCAACAAATTGCTTTGCAAGCAATGTTAGATAAGATTATATCACCGCAAATGATTAGTAAATTCAGTTCATTCTTATCAACTATTAGTAATAGCTTTATTACTAATATGAATACTAATGAGATATTTTCAATTATTCAAATGCAAATGGATGATATGGCAAGTTGGAATATAGTGTCTCAAGCTTTGCAAGGAGGAAATGCAACAGAGCCAACATATTCAATGGGGAGTAGGGAATTAAGTGTAGTCAAGTTATACAAGTCACACATTTCTCAGGCTAAAGAACAAATCGGAAAAGTATTTAATGGTGAGACTGTTGAATATAAAGAAATGCCATAGATTTTTAAAATATACTAGTGTATAATACTAGTATATTTTTTTATATAAGGAGGAAGTATATATGATTATCGGTATTCCAAAAGAGATTAAAAATAATGAGAATCGAGTAGGACTTACACCCGCCGGTACATTGCAATTAACTAAACAAGGGCATGTTGTATTAGTGGAACAAAATGCTGGGTTAGGTAGTGGTTATTCAGATGAAGAATATGCTAAATGTGGAGCAACTATTTGTGGTAAAGATGAAGTGTTTGCTAAAGCTAATTTAATTGTTAAAGTTAAAGAATATTTAGAATGTGAATATAAGTATTTACGAGAAGATCAAATTGTCTTCACATATTTACATATTGCTAACGATGCGCAATTTGCTAATGCATTAGTTAATTCTAAGACTCCTGCTATTGCTTATGAAACTGTTGTTTCAAAAAGCAATAAGTTGCCTTTATTAACTCCAATGAGTGAAGTGGCAGGGAGAATGAGTGTTCAAATTGGTGCTAACTTATTACAAAAGTCTAATGGTGGTTCAGGACTATTATTAGGCGGTGTGCCGGGCGTTATGCCGGCTAATGTGGTTATTATTGGGGGTGGTATTGTTGGTTATAATGCGGCTCGTATTGCTTGTGGGTTAGGGGCTCGTGTTCATTTGTTTGATATTAATTTAGAGCGTTTGGCACAAATTGATGAAATTAGCAATGGTGGTATCCATACTATTTATAATAATGAGTTTAATATTAGAGAATATATTAAAACTGCTGATTTAGTTATTGGTGCAGTTTTAATACCTGGTGCTAAAGCACCAAACATTGTCACTGAAGAAATGGTTAAGACAATGAAAAAAGGTAGTGTTATTGTTGATGTAGCAATTGACCAAGGTGGATGTATTGAAACTTGTGACCATGTAACTGATCATGATCATCCAACGTTTGAAAAACATGGAATTATTCATTACTCAGTAGCAAATATTCCAGGGGCAGTTCCTCGTACTTCTACTATTGCATTAACTAATGCAACATTACCATATATTGAAAAGCTTGCTGCTAAAGGTTTAGCTGCTCTTAAAGACGATAAGGGCTTTATGTTGGGTTTAAATACTTGTTGTGGCAAAGTTACTTGTTTAAATGTTGCAAGAGCGTTAAACATGGATTATGTGGATCCTAACGAATTAATATAATAAATTGAAAAGGTTAATTTTATAATTAATCTTTTTTTTAGCAAAGAACAATTTAGGAATGCGGTAAATACAATAAATGAATATTATCGATAATTTTCGAAAAATTGCATTATTTAATCTTGTAATAAATGATATAATTGTTACAACGAATATAAATATAGGGGAGATATTTTATGTGTGAATATTATGTTAAAGATTTATTAAAACTAAAAAATGCTTTTGCATCTGATTGGGGTGAAGGATATTTATATGAGACTCAGTTAAATCGAGTAACAGAAATAATTGAAACGATATCAAAGTATGGTAATAACGAAAAAGAAAGCAAACAAGCAAATGTAATTGGAGTAAGTGGTGAAAGAGGAAGTGGAAAAACTTCGTTTTTAATGACATTAAAAGATTACTATTTAAAGAATAATAATTTAATTGTTATGGATATTATTGATCCTGGATTAATTACTAGCTCTTTGTCATTATTAGAAATAATAATTACTTTAATGGATGATTCTTTACAAAATGATAAAGATATAAGTAATAATGATATAATATGTTTTAAATCTAAATTAAAGAAAATTCTTCACACTATTTGCGACATAAATACCAATAAAGATGATTTTTATATAGATGTACCGGCACTTGATGTTTTAGGTAAAATACAAGGAATAGCGAAATTACCAGACCAATGCAAAGAGCTTATAAATGAATATTCAAACTTAAAAAGTGCCTTGAATAAGAAAATATTAATAATGATTGATGATCTTGACATGGTAAAAAACGAAATCGTTGTTAATATAATTGAGGGTGTTAAAACATATTTGCCTAGCAACGTGATAGCTGTTATAGCTTATCGAGAAATTCAATTAAAACATGTGTTTTTGCAAGGGAAAATATTAGAGAATAAAGTTTTGATCGAAAACAAGCAAATTACTCTTGATGAAATTCAAAATCAAGGTAATCGGTATTTGGAGAAGTTAATTTCTGCGGATAACAAAATAGTACTATTTAACAAAAACACCTTTTATTCAAAACCAATTTACTCATATTTGCGCGATTTTAAGCACTTATCAGAAAAATTAGGGATTTCTAATGATGTGAAGGAAACATTCGATGAATTCGCTGCAAAATATGTTTATGAAAAATGTTTTATTAGAATCCAACCAATATCTGAAAGAGAAAAAACTGTAGATTATTTACCAGATAATTTAAGAGGCATGATTCAATTTTTTGCGGTATTGGCTAATATGAAAGAAAATAAAGAAAAAAAGTTATGTACATTAAAGGATAATCTTTTGATATTGAATGATTATTATTTTATGCGAGCTCAAGCGATTTTAGATTTCAATCATAATTCAATAGTGCAATCATGGGATAATCAACCACAAGAAAGAAAACACTATTATTTGTACCACGAAATATTGAATAATATGAAAGATGATAAGAAAGATATACAAAGATTAAATGTATTAATTAAGGATAATAGCGACAAGTTCGAACCATATAACTTGACAATTGCCAATGTTTATTCGGTTTTGGAAATATACAAAGAAACTATCGACAGTGAGATCGTTAATAATTTTGTTTATATTATGAAAGTTATTTATTCAATTTATATTTTAAATCTTGTAATCGACTGCCAGAGTGGCAGTGAGACTAATTATAATAAATATCAAACATTTATTGGTGGAAAAATTATACCTGATAGTTTTGGATATAATTATCGCCGTAAGGGAGAAGATTTGTATATTATCAAAAAAACAAATAAAAATAAAGATGAGAATAAATTAATCAATAAAATGCTTTATTCGGAATTTTCAATGGGTTCGGATTTAAGGACATCATCGTCAGGTGAACTATTATCTAACCGGTATATTAAATATTATAATATAGAGACCACGCTAGATGATATAGACGCTAATTCTAAAAAAATACCAATTGATCCATTTTCGGCGGTGTTAAAGAAAGATTTTCTCGATAAAAAGTCGTATATTTTTTACTCTATGATGGATATTGATGTAATTGTTAGAAGTAGATTTGGAAGAGATAAATTCAGTGGCGTTTTGAAGTTGATTAATGATTTAGTGACTGGAAAAGAAGATAAATTTGAAATTAGCAAGTATTTTTGTAATGCTTTTTATACAAATGAACATCGTGAAGAATTATTTGATACTGAAGAAATCGCAATGATTGATAACAGCATAAAGATTGGTAAAGACAATAATATCGTTGAGATTGAGGTGTGTAAAAAAACAAAATTGATTAAAATAATAGATAAACTATTGAAAGAAGAAAGTTTATCTGAAGAAAATAGAGAATTCTTAAAAAGAATTAAATCTATTAAAGGTTCTATCAGTAAAGAAAATAAAGAAACTATAAGTAAAATAGTTGAGGATTTAAATATTCTTATTATGGAAGATGACATAAAATAGGGAATTAAATGAATAATATTGATAGATTTCTTAGAGTATTATATAAAGATTGTGACTTAGACCATTTATTTAAATTGTACTATAGTTATTTAGACTATAATACTGGTTTTAATGTGCGCAATAATGACTGCCGCGAGAGATTAGTTGATTTATATACTAGTATTTATCCGGATAATTATAATTACGAATCTGTAAAGTTGATGATCGATCATTATTCTGATGGCGATTATTATGATGGGATTGATTTATTAAGAAATAAAGTTATTGGAAATATACAGAAGAGTAATGATGAGAATAAGAAAGAATTATATATCAACGATAATATTTTTGTATACGATGGCATTTTTGATAAAATTGATATTAATGTGATAATTAGTTTAAAATTTGCGCATGACAAATTAAATGATGAAGAAATTATTAAATATGGAAGTTCAATAATAAATTATCTAAATTACGAAAAACGAAAAGAATTTTCTCTTTCGGAAAATCATATGCATTTATCGGCATCAGGGTATAC
>JBATBW010000007.1:0-1506 GCA_049662565.1 Erysipelotrichaceae bacterium
CCATAGGTGTTAATGAATCCCAAACTTGAAAACCTTTTTCTAATTTTGCTACTTTATTTTCTGTTACTGTCATAATTTCTATTTTTTAGTTGTTGTTTTTAATTCTGATGTAAAGATATAACTAATATTTACATAAACAAGCGTTTTTAGAAATATTTTTAAAATAATTACAAAAAAAACAGCAGGTAACAATCACTACAAGCTAGTTGCCGAAGCATTGTAATAAATAGGCAACCAGCGTGTAGTTTTAACGTTATGTGAGATTGCTACGCTCACGTTAATAAGAACTTTTCCTGCAAGGGTTTGGGTGAATTTGACATCCTGTATCTGCGTATTTTTTACCACAATAACTGCAATCAACTTTTTCTGATTCTACTTTTATTTTAGGTTTTATGCTTTCTAAATACATCATATATCTGTTTAATTCCACTTGACAAATACCTAAATCTGATTTAAATTCTGAGTTGTAATCTATTTTCAAAGCATTACATTCTTGTATTAATTTTTGCAATTCCATAATATTTTGTTTTAATAACCACAACCTCACATAACAGTCGTTTGTAGCAAGACTGCATTATCTTGTGTTTGAGTGGTCAGGTTTAATTTATAAATTGTTTTTTGCTTGTATAATTTGTCTTGAATCAACGTCCTGCTACAAGCGACAAAACGTTATCTTCCAGCTTGCGTAACTTTGTAACCAAAACTATTTAAAACAGACTCTAATTTGTAGATTTCTAATAATTCTTTTGTTGCTTTTCCTTCTACTTCATCTAATCGTAATCCACAATACCAATTTAGAAAATCAACGGCAAATTTATCAGATTCATACACGATCTCGCAAGAAACATTTTTCCTATCATAATCTTTATCAATCCAATTAATAAGTATGTCTTGATAATCTTTTTTTAGTTTTTCTAATTTTGTCATAATTTAATATTTTTCATTCATTAATAATTCTTTTAATTCAAGTGTTTTTATGTAATTTTTGCTTTCAGTATTGTATTTTAACAACTCTAAAGCGTAATCTAATTTATTTAATATTAACGTTCTTATTCTTGGCTTTAATTCCTTTTTAGTCATAATTCTACCATCTGAATTATATGATATTTGAATACTTCTATAACAAGGGTCTTTTAATTTTTCTAATTCGTCCATTTTTTTTATAAATATAAAGCCGAGAATATAACAATATATTGTACTTATAGCTATATCGGGCTTAATTTGATTATTTGTAAATTATGCGAGATTTGTCTTGAATCTCGATGTTTTGCTTACTTGCACGCTACAAGTACAATAATGAACGTTATAGGCAAGACTACATTAATCACGAATGAAGTCATCTACATATCCAATAGTTTTTAACCCTTCTAATAATTCTGCACTTGTAGGAGTGATAATTACCGTAACGTGAGGATGATAATTTTCACACAAGTGTTTTAAAATAGGTCTTGTAAGTTCTTCAAACTTGTTTTTATCAAGTTTTTCTCCGTGAACTCTCATTTGAGT
>JBATBW010000008.1:0-1665 GCA_049662565.1 Erysipelotrichaceae bacterium
ATTTAGTAGATATTATACATATACCTTTGGAGGCTGGAGGGCATACAAAACAATTTTATATAGTAGAAAAAAACACTAATAACGGGGGTTACTTACCTTCCATTAATGGCTTTAAAACTGTAAAAGAGTTTAAAGATAGTATTTTATTTTTAGAGGGGCAAATTGAGGTATGGAAACACGATGTTGAACACGTCAAAAGATTGAAAAAATATGTTAATGTTTATAATAGTATAAAAACAAATTGGGCAAACACTAAATTTTTAAAGTAACTTACTATGTATTTAACTAAACAAATTACCAATCATTTATATCTATTGACTTTTATAGTTTTTCTGTTTGTTTTAAGTGCTTTTTTGGCGCAAAAAACTGATAAAAACATAATTGTAAAGTTTGGAATAGTGTTAATTTGCACCTTCTTTTTAACAATTTTAAATTTATTACTCTTAATACTTGAATAAAATGATACTGAACAGAAAGCAAACTTTAAAAAGTGGTTTGATTGACTTCACCACGAGTACAGAAACAAGTGAAAATATATACAGTGTATCAACTGATATAAACAAAGGTTATTGGGTTTATAAAGGCGTTATTTATGATAACAATATTTTTAATATTAAAGCCGCAAAAAAAGTAAAAACAAGTCAATTAGATAAAAGTACAGTTTATTACATTACTACTATTGACAAAAGCCGTGAACACTTATTTAATCTACAAAAATAATATTATGAACTTAATTGCAAACAAACACAAAATTTATAATCTTTATGGTGGTGGCTTTTTATTAGTCTATAAAGTAAGGGGCGAAAGCCCAACACGTTGGCAAAAATCAATTTTGAATAGTCAGGAATTATATAATATGATTGTGGATTATTACGGGGTCGAAAATGCGTTTTTAAACTACTTTAAAGACAATAACGAACTACATATATTATTTAGTTATTCTGATAGTTTAGAATCGTTTATTAACGGTATTGACAAACTAAAATTAGATAGTAAAGTAACTAATTAAAAAATATTAATTATGAAAACATTATATAACGGCTTGCAATGTGAAATTTTAAAAGTCTTTAGAAATCAATCAAATAATTATAAAACGAATGCACGTTTAGAATTTGCGGACTTATTGAAAGTTAAGTTTGCGACTGGTAAAATAGGCGTAATTTGTTCAACTGAATTAATAAATTAAAAACATGAATATAGTAGCAACACAACCGACTAAAACCGCTGAAATACACAAAGAAAACAAAGTGTTTGCGGTTAGATTATTTGAACATGGGCAGTATATAGAAACTTTTTACAGTAGGTTTAAAAGAGATATTAAGCCACAATTAAAAAAGTTAGAATATAAGTTAACTTATGATTTTACACTACTTAAAACTTTATAATTATGGAAGCTAAAATTTACGGGGTATTGGACAAAAATAATTGTCAAATTGATATATCAAGAAGTGAGAAAGGAGCAAAACGCTATGCAACGTTACACGGTTATAATAAAGTAGGTTTTAGAATTGGTTATAATGTTTTTATTTTGGCGGAAAAACTTAAAAACAAGTGGAAACCATGCTAAAAATAAATAGAATAGAAACAAAAGAACTTATATACTATGAAGCGTTATTCACAAACGGTAATTTATACGCCTTCACTATTAATGATTTAATAAGTCAA
>JBATBW010000009.1:0-2050 GCA_049662565.1 Erysipelotrichaceae bacterium
GTACTTATTCGATATTAGTATTAGTCTTTACCGGAGGACAAAGAGCAGGAAAAACTAAATTTTTTAGAAGCCTTTTGCCTGATGAATTAATGACTTTTTATGCGGAATCAAAACTTGATGAAGGTAAGGATTCGGAAATTTTAATGACAAAGAAACTAATAATTTTAGATGATGAGTTCGGTGGTAAAAGTAAACAGGATGCAAAAAGATTAAAAGAATTATCTTCTAAGCAATGGTTTAATTTAAGACGCCCTTTTGGAAGAACAAGCGAGGACTTAAGACGTTTAGCAGTACTTTGTGGAACATCAAACGATGAAGAAATTATAAACGACCCTACAGGAAACAGGCGTATAATTCCAATTAATATTTTAGATATTGACCACGAAAAATTTGAAGAAATTAATAAAACAGATTTGTTTATTGAACTTTATCACGAATGGGTAAAAGATAAAGATAGATTTATGCTTACTAAAGAAGACATTGAAATTTTAAATAATTGCACTTCATTAAATGAGCAACCAAGTCCAGAAGAATAAATGATTTTAAAGTATTTTAAACCTACACAAGTGGCAGGAGGTAATTTTGTTTATATGACAAATACAGAAATAAAAGCATTTATAGAAGAAAAGCACCATTCAATAAGATTAAACCCATATAAGTTAGGTTTGACTTTAAAAAAGCTAGGATTTGAAAAAATAAGTAAGCGTGTTGATGGCTCAGCTCCTAAAATAGTTTATTTATTAGAGTATTTGTAGTATGGTTTAATAAAAAATACGCTTAAAAGGTTAAACATTTAACCTTTTTTTATTATATTTGTACTACAAACATTAAATATAAAAAAAATGGAATACGTTTATTTTTTCAGAGAAACTGGAAGACCTTATGTTAAAATAGGAATGTCAAAAAATGATATTCAAGTTAGATTTCAATCTTTTAAAACGTTTGCACCGCTTGGAGCTTATATCGTTGGATATATTAAAACTAACGATTGTGTTAAATTAGAAAAAAAAATACACGAAAAGTATAAAGATAAAAGATTGCAAGGAGAGTTTTTTAATTTAACTGATGATGAAATTTATATTGAAATAAATTTACATGATTCTAAATTTGGGGAAATTGTTTTTTTGGTTGACCAGCTTGTTAATTTCTACTATATTGATGTAAATCAGCTTAAAAAAGATTTATTAGAAAAGGCAAGTATTATTAAAGAAATTGAGTTAAAATATAAACCTAATGATATTTTAATTAATTTTTTAGAAAAAAATAAAGGTCAATATTATACAAATAATATGATACTTGAAAGACTTAATGAATTAGGTTGTATAATTTCTCAATATACGCTAGGTATCACTTTAAAAAATCTTGGATACATAAAGAAAAGAAAAAGAATGAATGGTATTTCCGCTATAGTTTATAAATTGTAGTAGGGTATAAAAACTTAAACACGTTTAACAATACATAAAAAATCATTGTTTTTGTTGGTTTTAAAAAGTTTAACACGTTTAAGTATTTATAAGGGGTACTACACCTTAAGTATTGATTTTATTAGTGTTTAACCTTTTTTGTAGTAGGGTATTATATTTTTTTTTAATATACATAGGTAAGTATGTCTTTTTTGTAAATGTCATTTTTTTATTTTGATTTTACAAACTCTGTAAAGTACCCTACTACCCCTACTACACCTACTACATTAATTTATAACTAATTTATTATGATTGAATTAAGAAATTACCAAAATCAGTCTATTGATAGACTTAGAAAAAATATTTTAAATGGATTGCTAAAATTGATACTTTGCGCCCCTACTGGAGCAGGAAAAACAATAATGTTTACCTATATGGTAAGTAGGGCAGTTGCTAGAGGCAAAAAATGTTTAATTGTAACTGATAGAACCGAACTTTTAACACAGGCAGGGGGTACACTTGAAAAGTTTGGATTAAAACCGATAGAGATAAAACCAAATAAAAAAATAAATTCATTAAATGGAGTTCTTTATGTTGGTATGGCTCAAACCTTAAAAAGAAGGGTAAAAGACGAAATGTATATTGAC
>JBATBW010000010.1:0-6219 GCA_049662565.1 Erysipelotrichaceae bacterium
ATGATGAAGCCTTATATAAATATCCGCCTTGGAAAATTGCACCCATTTTACTACCAGATATTTTAGTTGTTATTTTATCAATAATAATACTCGAATCAATATCATTTCCTAAATTAAAATATGTGAAACCACTAAAAAACGATTGTTTAATTTCGCTATTAGAAATATTAGTGTTTACTTCCCCATACTTGAATGACGTTTCCTCGTCAACAATACCTATTCCTTCAAATTGGTGGATAATAGCTTTATCTAAATTAAAATTAGCTTTACCAACATTAACTGTTGTCGGTGTGATTGCACTATCTCCATAAAGGTTTGTACCACCATTAAAATAATGCGATTTAGAGTTAACATAAGATATATCAATATTATCAATACTAACTTTCGTCATACTACGAATAGCCCCAGCTCCAGCTACTTGCCAAGCAGTGCTATCCGTTAATTTTATATTGACATTCTTATATGAATAATGTCTACCATACATCCCACTATTTATTGAATGAAGGTAATTTACCTTACTAGAAACTAACTCTATTTTCATATTATCTAAAGCAATATCATTATTTACTGTTTGATAACCTGAATCATATATACCAGCTACTTTATTAATATAAGAATTTATTAGTTTAATATTAACATTTTTTGCCAATGGCGAAAAAGATGTTTTCATTCCACAATCAACACCATATATCGTCCCCTTCAAGGCATAATCTACTTTAATATACCCAACACCAACATTGGTATCATCACTTTTAACACCAATATTCGTCATAACAAGAGGTACACCATTTAATAAAAACCCAATGTCATTTACTAAAGCCCTGTTTTGAGTTGTAGAACTACTTTTAATCTCAATACTACTTAGATTTTTTGAAAACACTAAAAAGTTTTCTACACCAATTTCTAAATTGCCTTTTTCTGTTAAATCTGAAACCACATTAATGATCAATTTCTTATTGGTAAAATCTATAGTTGTATCCGCTAATAATTGAGTGATCGAGGGATATTTTTCCCCTATACCGACATTATAAATTAGCTCATCACTACTAACCGCTTTTACTTTTGTTAGTGACATTGTAAAAAACATCCCCATTATCACTAATAATAATATATTCTTCTTCATTTTTTCCCTTTCTAATAAATAACTCATCCCAATTTATTGTATTATTTACCTTTTCATATATAACTATTATTAAAACGTTGCGATTAATTCCCGTACAATTACACAACTTTAATAATTCTTAGTAATATTACCATCCCCAACGTATCAAAAGCGTAGACACAGGACCCTTAATTACATAAAAAAAGATGATAAATAGTTTATTTGAATAAGTCAACAAAAAGCGGACACTTTTATTTGCATTTTACATAATAAATTTTTATAATTTGTTAATTACAATTATTATGATGTATAATTAATTCATAAATCATCATTACTATATAAAGGGGAAACACAATGGAAAAAATATACAACAAACTAGTAAGAGATAATATCCCAGATATTATCCTTAAAGATAATCATCAACCAGTGACAAGAATATTAAATAATGATGATTATAAAAAAGAATTAGAAAAGAAACTATTAGAAGAATATAACGAAGTACTAAATACTACTACTAGTGAGGAACGTATTGAAGAATTGGCAGACATGTATGAAATACTTACTTATCTAGCACAATTAGAAAATAAAACTATTAATGATGTTATAGAAGTTGCGAACAACAAGAAAAACAAACGTGGTGGCTTTGATAAAAAAATATTCTTAGAAAAGGTAATATATGATGACTGATAACTATTCTACATTTAAACAAATCATAAGAGAAAGCAATTATGATAATACTTATAAAATGGCTTGGGCAAAAGCCTTAGTTGAATTATCAACACAAATTGCAACTCATGAGCCTTATGTAACTATTTCATTTAATGAGATTGCGAAAAAGTATTTAAAGTACTATTGGAACCAAACAATATTCTTTGATCTTAAACAAGGATCCAACCCATTAAAACCACCAAAAATATTAACGCTAACAAAAGAAATGATCGAACAATACTTCATCAATACAAAATCAAATAATCCCGTATTATATGAAAAAGCCGAAGCAAAATTTGAAAAACATCATTTAATCGATATCTATGAAAAAACCATCAAAGATATCGTATCAACATTAAAACAAGATGTGAGTTGGCGTTTCCTCAACATTAATGGAAATATCAACCAACTATACAAATATACTAAAGGCAATGATTATTTGGTTATTGAAAATAAACTATTACAACAACTAAAAGAAAATGAACAAGACCTTTATGATCTAATTAATTATCGTTGGGGACTAATACTCGAAACATTTAATAGTTCCCCAAGAATAAATAAAAAAGTAAAGATAATGGATGAAAGAGAAATTAAACGTAATTCACTCATTAAATACAAAACTTATTTAGATTTAGAAAACGAAGAACATCATTGTTTCCTTTGTGGTCAACCAATAAATGAAAATAATCTATCTATTGATCATGTGATACCATGGTCATATATGTATTCCGATGATATTTGGAATTTAGTATATGTATGCAAAAGTTGTAATTCAATTAAAAGCAATAAAATACCAACAATTAAAGATATAAATAACCTAAAAGCAAGAAATATAACTCTCTTAAACCAAATGGAAAATCATCATATATACAACAAGTTATACGACGAATTAAAAACAGCTATTGATAAAGATTACATTGATAAGTTTTGGGTAGGCAGTAAGAGTTAGTTAAACACAAATAAATTCGGGCTATTTTAAAAATAGTCCTTTTTCTTTAACCTCATTTTAAGTAAGCATTATAAACTTATATCAAGTAAATAAAAAGGAGAATTCCATATGAACGATAAATCTACATTTACTAGATATGAATTTAGGTACTTAATCAAGATAGAACAAAAGAAAGAATTACTAAAACTAATTAATCAACATATGCAAAAGGACGACTATGTTCAAAGCATATATAACTTATATTTTGATACTAATGATTATTTACTTACCCGCAAAAACTTAGCACACCCATTATATAAAGAAAAAATAATATTAAGATCATACGGAAAAGCAAATATAAACACCAAAATATTTCTAGAAATAAAAAAGAGCTTTAACAACTTTGTCTATAAACATACGTTCCCTATTAAAGAACGAAGCTTAAAGCATTACATTACTAAAAATAATAGCTTAGAATGTTTATATCCAAATATCGAACCAAAGATGTTTATTGGCTATAATCGAGAATCATATACAAGTATTGATAATCCTGATTTTCGTATTAACTTTGATTATAATATTGTCTATCGCGATAATGATTTAACTTTATGCGGTGAAATGTACGGTGATCGACTAATACCTAAAGGAATAGTATTAATGGAAATAAAAAGTACTAATCCCTTACCTTTATGGATTACTAATTTCCTTAATCAAAAATGTATATTTGAAACATCATTTTCTAAATACTCCCGAGCTTATCAAGAAAGCAATGAAAGAAAGATGTTGATAACGTATTCTATTTAATATTTGTTTAGATTAATTTAAAAAGACACCTTACCTTTAATATAATAAAGATAAGGTGTCTTTTTTAACTTTTAACCACAACAAAAAGTATTACCAACATTCTATTTTGATAATATAATTATAAACTTATATATTAAGTCATTAATTAGTTAGATTATTTATCTGATTTATCAATAGTTTTAGATTGTTCAGCGTTTTTGCGTTCATTCTTTTCAATAATTTTACTAATAATTACCGAAACCTCCAACTCACTTAGCCCACATTCCATTAATGATTCATAGACAACATCTAATGGTGATTCTTTTAAAATTTCTTTCATATTTATCCCCTCTCTACTAATTATATTATCATAAATGTAGAATTCCTAAAATAATTTTTTGAATTTTTATTTTTTATATTTGTGACTTATTTATCACGCTATTTTAGTGTTTTTAATACACAAATAAAAGATTCCTTATCATTACTTGTAGTAAAGGTAAGGAATCTTATTATTATTATTCAGTTTTTCAAAATATTTAAACAAGACTTACCAGTCTTTAGATAAGATAATAAGTGTTCTTTAGATCTATTAAATAAGTTAAATCTTTTAATACTATTATCGACATTATGATATACCTTCCAATAAGAAGTATATAAACAGGGACGTTTGTTTATAAAGTCTAGTACATCATTAATAGGATATCCTAAAAATACACCTATTTCATGAGGATAAGAATTATTATTTAATCTACGATCTAAATGATTAATAATTTGTTCAATATTAGTTAAGGGATAATCATAACTCTTTAACAAATCAATAATCCTATGATCCTTTAAACATTTATTAATTAGTAAAGGATGATATATATAAAGAGTAATACGTTCTTGATGTTGTTGGAGAATACGAATAACTAGATGATTATTGGATAATTTATCATTATAATCATTTACTAGTTTATTTATATCTTCAAACTCCTGCTTATAAACATGAAACATAGATCCAGCTTTTTGTTTCATTAAGGTAGGAGCACAATAATTAACTAATTTCTTTTCAAATATATATTGTTCTTTAGACATTTTCTAATATTGTTTTAATATTAATATAATCTTCAGCACTTCCCATATTCTCTACTTTATATAAACAATCAACACCATATTCATTAGCAATCTTATCCCCAGCTAAACAATAAGCATCACCATACCCTAAATCTCCTGATGCAATAACTCCTTTTAGATATTTTGAATTGTTTGAAAGAAATGTTTCTACTTCAAAGGGAATATCTCCATACCCATCAGTATAAGTAAACAATATATAATTATCTTCTACTAATTCACTTCCATCATTAATTTGTAATGCTTGTATTCCTAATTTATCAATCATTGTTTGAACATTACCTGTTCTTGATGTATATACGTATTGCATATTAGCCTCCACAAGTTAGTTATTACTAACTTGTGTACATTATACTTAATAAGATAATAAATGTAAAGTACATTAATGTATCTTGACTTTTATTCATTACCCAAAAAAGATCATTTTAACATTTAGGGTTATACAAATAGTTAACCAAATGGTGAAATTTAGATACCCCTTTGTATAATGCATCATTTTATAAAGGCCATCGTTTAAACAGTCACATCATACTGTGACTGTTTTTTTTACATTATTAAATAGAATTAACCATTTTTTTATATATGAAATACCAAATAAACTTTAACTATATTTTAACTCCCTTTTAAGTATGTTTTAATTATCGGTTTTAAACTTAAATCATACAAAGAAAAGGAGACTTTTAATGAAAACTAAATCTGTATTCAAACGATATGAAATAAAATACATAATAACTATTGAACAAAAACAAAAATTATTGGAACTAATTAATCCATACATGCAACCCGATAATAATAAACAAAGCATATATAATCTATATTTAGATACTAATGATTACTTGTTAACTCGTAGAAGTTTAGAAAGACCTGTATATAAAGAAAAACTAAGACTACGATCATATGGCAAAGCCACCAGTAAAGCTAATGTATATCTAGAAATTAAAAAGAAATTTGATGATGTAGTATACAAAAGAAGAATTGTGATAAAAGAAGAAAATGCTGAAAAATACTTTTATGGTAATTATCAATTACCCACCTCACAAATCAGCAATGAAATAGATTATTTTAAATATATATACCCCAATATATGTCCAAAGATGTTCATCGGATACGACAGACAAGCCTTCTTTGGGAATGATGATCAAAACTTTCGTATTACTTTTGACGAAAACATCGTATATAGAGATAACGATTTAAACTTATGTAGTGAAATGTATGGTTATCGATTAATACCCAAAGGAACAGTTTTAATGGAAATAAAAACTACTAATGGCTTACCATTATGGCTTACCAATTATTTAACTGATAATCAAATATATAAAACATCATTTTCTAAATGCACAAGAGCATACAAAGAAAACAATGAACGAAAGAAGGTTATAAACTATGCAATTTAATATCTTTAATGGCATATTTGATTCACAATTAGTTGACACAATTACCATTACTCAATTTCTATTATGTTTAACCATATCATTATTAGTAGGACTATTCTTAGCCCTTGCCTATTCTTATAAATCAACATCATCAAAAAGCTTTTTAATAACACTCGCAATCTTACCAGTAGTCGTATGTGTAGTTATAATGA
>JBATBW010000011.1:0-33161 GCA_049662565.1 Erysipelotrichaceae bacterium
ATCAATATAATTATCACATTCTGCAGTAATTATATACCATGCTTCTTCTTCCAAAGTGTTTCTTTCAACTTCCGATTCATAGCCTTTATTATTTTCTATAAATTCATCTACAGCACAATGCCACTTATCAGTTAACGAATCAGAAAAAAGCATTTCATTATGATCTTCCCATTTTTCTACCTCATAAGTATCTTTAGCTATTTTTTGTAATTTCTTAATAAACTCATCATATTTTAGCAAATCTAAAAAGGTTTCATCATTTTGAAGTCTTTCGCTTGCATATCTTAATGATCTAGAATCATTATTAACAGCTGCTCTAACAATCTTTTCTTTATCTCTTAATCTAGAACTAGCACTCATTAAACTATCACCACAATTTAGAACAGCTTCAATAACTATATCTTCATCATTTTTAAAATCATCATTCATAAAACCTAAACTCATTCCGTCTATGCTTGCAACTTTAGAAGCAAACTCTTTATTGTTTTTAAGATCATCGCCTATCAATAACCAAGCTTCATCCGATATTTTAATTGCTCTTAAAGCAATAGCGATATCATTTTTCAAACTTTCGCTAGCAAACTCTAACGCTCTCCAATTTTTATCAACTGCATTCAAAACCACTTTTCTATTATTTTGAAAATCCGTCAAATTCTCTAATAATATCCCGTTTAATGAAACTAATGTTAAAGCTTCTTCTTCTGTCATATTCATATCTCCTTTCAAAAGAAAAAGGCAACCTATTGATTACCTTTAATTGTTGCAAGTTGCAACATTACATTTCTATTTCATCTTCTTCTAAATCATTTACTTTATTTTCGTTATTTAACTCATTCAATCCATCTTTATATAATTCATATTTGGTGAATTCTATGTCTTTAAATTTTTCGACGATATCATAGTTTTTACTTACAGATGTTACATCAAGTGTTTTCACACAATTCTTTAACCAGCTCATATTATAGTATGCTTCATATAATTTTGCTTCAACATCATAATATGTCATTGATTTTACTGAAATATATCCCGAACCTTGTCTATGATCAAATCCGTTATTTACCATGAATTGGCGAATATCACGATATGCATTTTTCCAATTATAGCTATCGTAATATTCTTTTAATTTCTTGGTATCTAAATCAAAATTCACTTCTTTTCTACCCATAAATTTAAACAGTGCCTTTTTATAATATGAAGACAATCATTAACGCCTTCTTCAGGATTAGTAAACACCCATTTACTCACATACTTCTTAATCCAATTGTAATGCAAAAGAATGAAAGCTAACCCAAGGAATTTTTCACCTTCTGTTTCCCAATCACCTTCATACGTGCCTTTACCTGTCTTATTTATTTTTTTACTCACCATAATTTCATCCAATAACGTATACAGCTCTTCAACCGTATAATCACCTTCTTTTAATACCTTTTCTTCATCAAATTCAAATTCTAACTTTGTATCGTATTTTATCATAATGTCCCCCTTTATTTATGTTTATTTATTATAGCAATAATAAATAAAATATGCTAGGCATAATAAGCATTACCCTCCTTTATTAAATTATGTTATTATAATGGATCGCAAATTGCAATTTAACATTATCTGTGTTCATACAGCTAACGCACTTTATTAAATTTGTACAAAATGAACATTGCATACAAAATTTACAATTTTTACAATCATTACAACATCCACATTCATATAATTGATCACAATTATTACAATTAGTACATTTGTAGCATCCATTACAATTGTTACATCCATTGCAGTCAATACACTTAATGCAATTAACACAATTTTTGTTATTTATAAATTTTTTTAATATTTTACAAACTTCTTCTAAACTAAATAATGCCTTATCCCAATAATTATTATTCTTTTTATCCCACCAATATTTTTCCGTTTCATAAACATATATATTCATATATATCCCCTCTATTCTTTAATTTAAATAAGACAAGCTGCCAAAACTTAATTAACTTTTATTCTTCGCAAATCCATCTAATAATTCAAAAACTTTATCAGAACCATTTATAACGGTTTTTTCACCATTTTCATATAAGAATATCGTCGGAGTTGATTTTACTTCGACATTAATCTTAGTGCTTGATAAATTTACAAAATATATATCTATTTTTTCAGTTAACTTAAATTCTATAAAAGAATTTAAATAATAGTTTGCTTCCTCACAGTAGCCACAACCATTTTGGTAAAAATAAACTAGATAGCTACCTTTACTAATTTTTGATAAATCAATATTTTTATCAGTTATTACATGTGATTGATAATAATCACTTTTTTCTAAATATTGAGTTTCATCTCTTTTAGTTGATTCTTCACTGTTGTTTTTGTTTGAATAACCTTTTGATAATTGAATAATATTAATCAACAACAAACATCCTATCAATGCAATTATAATATTTAATTTATTTTTCATATTTCCCCTTTCATTATTTTTTAATAAAAACTAACCAATGTGTCTTACAACGTTTATTACCAAATAAGGGTTTGAATGGTATTAAATTTAAAATTGTGTTTCATTCCATTTAAAAACTAAAATACCATCTTTTTTCAAAACACGCATACATTCGCTAAAGCCTTTACGTAGATCATCTTCCCAATTCTCACCATCTGTGAAATATAATAATTTATACATTTCGGCAACTTGTTTTATTTAATTAAAAAGTTATGGTGCTATTTCTAGCATAGCATTGTAATTATTGGCTCATTTTATTTGTCAAATGCTTCTATCACTACTTGCGACACTCTTAATGCTCGGGCAATGACCTAGAAGAAGTATCATTATCTGTTCACCATAACTTGGTATTATAACTTATCGTTTTCTTATAAGTTTTCTTTTTCAAAGAACTATTCAATAATCAATTACCTATAATCATAGGGAAAGTCTTTTTGTTTTTGTGTTTATAATAAACTACATCCTAATTGACTTTTTTAATTGATGTAAACCCATATACTATTTCAATAATTCAAGTTTTAAAATATCTTTAATCAATTTAACAGCTTCATCAAAATCATTTTGATTATCAATCTTAGACAACATTACATCTAAATTTTTTTTATAAGCTATAGTTTTTTTAATAACTTCATTTCTAGGATCCTTTTCGACAACCATATTTTTTTCTTTTGGTATAATCATTTTTTCTTCTAGCTCATCTAAAGTAAACAATGGTTTGTTTAATTCCTTAATGTAATCCGCAATAGATCTAGAACTATATCCAGTAATACTAGCAACCCACTCATTTTTTCTTCCAATAGGTTTTGGAACCATTTTTTCATAAAGCTCTAAAGCTTTTTGAACTCTTCTTTTCTTTTCCTTTAAATCATCTTCGTTATGAGCATTGCTTTGTAAAATAGCTAGTTCTTCTTCAATTGAATTATTTGTATCTAAAACAACGACCGGAATAGTTTTACTCAACCACTTACCGTTATAACTATATTCTTTGCCACTATCAATAATTTGTTTAATCGCTCGATATCTTCTGTGGCCAGTAATAATTACATACTTATCGTTTTCTGGTTTTACAACTAAAGGTTGTTGCAAACATAAACTTAAAATGTTTTCCGCTAATAATTCAACATCTTTGATTTCTCTATTTTTATTAAATTCATTCTCTTTTAAATCTGCGGTATTAACATATATTGTTTTTCCT
The DNA here is from genome assembly GCA_049662565.1 of Erysipelotrichaceae bacterium. Classification (GTDB taxonomy): domain Bacteria; phylum Bacillota_I; class Bacilli_A; order Erysipelotrichales; family Erysipelotrichaceae; genus JBATBW01. Next base: position 3,672 of record JBATBW010000011.1, read on the forward strand.
AATTTGGCTTCCGATAAACTTTTATCGTTTAACATGTCTTTTAAAATTTCCATATGATTACCTAGACCCTTCCAAAATTTCCTTAACTAATGATTGATAATCGATACCCACATTAGTTTTCGCATTATCAACAACCGCTTTCTTATTCAGACCGGCTTCAGTTATTGGTTTACTTTGATTTCTAATTTTTGTTACAAATAATTTATCATCCACCAATAATTTAAATTCATCTGCAATTTGTTTATCCAAATTATTTCTGTTTAACATAGTAAGCAATACTCGGTAAGTTATATCTAAATCATAATTTTCATTAATCTCATTTATAAAATTAATTGTAGTTTTAAAACCATCAATAGCACCTTTATCGATTTTAATAGGAATAATTATTTCCCCTAATTTTTCTTTACAAACAAAAACCGCATTGTTGGATAAAATATTAAGACTAGGATTACAATCAACAATTATTTCATCATAATCATTTATTATTTCCTTAATCACTTTCCAAAGTCGCAAATGTTGAGGATTTGTCGTGTCTAACATAATCTTCTTTTCTACTACGAACAAAGAAAGAACAGATGGCAATAAATCAAATCCTAAATCAGTTTTAACTATCGTTTCCTTTGTAAGCCTTGGATTTAATAAACAGTCAACAATTGATAAGGAATAATTGTTGTTGTTTGTAATTATTGAAGTTGCATTAGCTTGCCCATCTAAATCAATAAGTAATACTCGTTTCCCTTGATTAGATAAACCTCTTGCTAAATTAATGCTTGTTGTAGTTTTTCCAACCCCACCTTTAATATTTAAAATTGTTCTTATCATATTTATGATCTCCTTTTATTTAACTACTCATATAATTTTTATTGATATGATTACTTATATATTCTTTTGTTTGATATTAATATTTAATTTATTATTATTTAATTTATTATTATTTAATTTATTATTACTTATTTATATTGTCGGTGATTTTCTACATGTAGGTTTTCTACATGTAGGTTTTCTACATGTAGGTTTTCTACATGTAGGTTTTCTACATGTAGGTTTTCAACATGTAGGTTTTCAACATGTAGGTTTTCAACATGTAGGTTTTCAACATGTAGGCGCATCTTCATCTTCTTCTGCGTTTGATAAAATTGAATGTAAGTCTTCTTCCGAAAAAATATCTTTATTTAATTCTTCATTTTTTGTTTCCTCTTGAAAAGCCGGACTCGATGAGAAATTATATTCCCAGTTAACAACTTTACCGTTTTCATAAATTCTCTTACGTTTCAAATATCCGCATTTTTCAAGTTTTTTTAGACTGTTTCTTATTGATGCTTCACCATCTAATCCAATACTTGCTAAACCTAAAATCGAAAAATTCCAATTTTCTGGTAATGACATCATAGTCCCTAATAAACCTCTATCTTTGTTTTGTAATCGCTTGTCACGATACATATCGTTAGATAGAATCGTGTAACCTTCTTTGTATGTTTTTTTTATTTTTGCCATCTTGATCCTCCATTAAACTCCATATATATCATATATTTTCTTCACAAATTCCCAAGGAGTAATATCTAATTCTTGACATATTTCAAATATCAAAATAATGTTAAGTTTGTGTCCGCAGTTTTCCATTCTAAACCATTTTTGTTTTTCATTACGACTTAACCTATAAATATTAATCCCTTTTTTAATCCGCAATTCTTTAATCACACTGCCTACAATAAGTAATAACCTTTCCTTATTAATTTCTTTTGATTTCACTCTTTATCCTCCCTATGCAAAAAAAGTCCATAATCAACCATGATTATGAACTAATTTGTTGTATTCGACTAATAACTTTTGGAGCAGGTGAGGAGAATCGAACTCCCGTATCAACCTTGGCAAGGTCGTGTTCTACCATTGAACTACACCTGCAAAAAATAATAATGGCGGTCCAGACGGGAATCGAACCCGCGATCTCCTCCGTGACAGGGAGGCATGTTAACCGCTACACCACTGGACCATGTTTGTACTGCATTATTAAAATTTAAATGGCGGGGATGAGAAGATTCGAACTTCCGCGCCAGTTTCCCGACCTATACCCTTAGCAGGGGCACCTCTTCAACCACTTGAGTACATCCCCAACTGTGCCATTACCTCAGCGCTTTTATATATTATCATAAAAATTTTATCAATGCAATACTTTTTTTACTTATTTTACGTAAATTTTATTAACAATCTTTACAACTGGAATTACAATAACCCCTGCTGCCACAGCCTCTAAAATACCATTAGATGCCATTATCCCAGCAATAAATACCCACAACTGACTAACAATCGAAAGCACACCATTTGTTTCAGTCAATACCCCTAAAAAGAAGATTACACTTAATACAATAACTGAATGAACTAGTGTCCCTAACACTGCAGTAAGACCACTTCTTAAAATATCATTTTTGTTTTTCAATAATAAGCTCATTAAGCCACAAAATGAGCCGAAAATTAAGCGAGGTAAAATCGCAACAATAGGATTAACAAATAATAAATCAATTGGTGTAACCCCTCTTGTGGCCGCTACAAACCAACTGCTCGCACCAAATACAAGACCTAAAATTAAACCACCTTTAACACCCATCATTAATGCCGCAATAATTACCGGAATATGCATAATTGTAATAGATACTGGACCAATCATAATCATTCCAATATTTGGAACAATAGCTAGCAATATTTCTATCGCAATCAATAATCCCAAAGCTGTTATTTCTCTAGTTTTCATCAAAAACCTCCGTTAGCTTATATATAATACTACTATGCAAGCTAAATATCAACAAAATATGATATTAATTGTTTTTATTTATATGTTTTTTCAACACTTTATAACCGACACCGCTCAATTGTTTTTCAATATTGTTTGTATCCTCTTTTGTCGTCCTAATAACTAATAAGGTTTTATCATTTTGTGAATAGACACTAAAGCGACTGATATAAGCTTGATTTTCTCTAAATATTTTCGCAATCTTTTCTAACACGCCAATTTCGTTATCTTCAACTTCAATTTCTAGACGAACACCTTTTTCATAATATCCCATTATATCAATGAAAGCTTTAAAAATATCATTTACTGTTACAATACTAATTAAATTGTTTTCTTTATCCACAACTGGTAAACAGCCAATTTCATACTCTTTCATCAAATTTGCTGCTTTTTCAATTAGATCATCTTCAAAAATAGTCACAACATCAGTCAACATAATATCTTTCACCGTAACTTTACTTAAGAGATAATTAAGTTCATGAACACTTAAACTAGTAATTTGACTACTAGAATTATTTAATATCATACTTTCAGTAATAAGGCCTATAAGTTTTCCATTATCCACAACTGGCAAACGATGAAACTTATTAGATTGCATAATATCTAATGCTTCATTAATTTTCACATCTTTGCTTATAGTTATAATTTCACTGCTCATCGCATCTTTTATATACATAAATTATTATCCTCCTAAATAAGCTTTTCTTATTGTATCACTCTTCAATAATTCTTTCGCATCACCTTCGACAGTAATAACACCATTCTCAAATACATATGCTCTATTTGCGATTTCTAAAGCCATTTTTGCGTTTTGTTCAACCAAGATTATTGTTGTCCCTTGATCATTAATTTCTCGAATTATTCTAAATATTTCTTTTACTAGTAATGGCGATAGTCCCATTGATGGTTCATCTAACAAAAGCACCTTAGGCCGACTCATTAAAGCTCTTGCCATTGCTAACATCTGTTGTTCTCCACCACTTAAATTTTGAGCCAATTGATCTTTTCTTTGTTCTAAGATAGGGAACCTTTCATACATTTTTTTGATATCTTTTTTGATTTGATCCTTATCTTTCCTTAAAAAAGCCCCCAAAATTAAATTATCATAAACACTCATCAAAGGAAAAACATCACGACCCTCAGGCACCATGGTAATTCCTGACAAAATAATATCTTTAGTCGTTTGTTTAGAAATTACAATATTATTATATTCTATTTCCCCTTGATAATCGATCAAATTACAAATAGCTTTAAGAAGCGAACTCTTCCCCGCACCGTTAGCCCCAATCAAAGTAACAATTTCTTTTTCTTTAACTTCTAAATTAATATTTCTAACCGCTTTAATAACACCATAATTAACACTTACATCATTGATTTTTAACATATTATTCACCACCTAAATAAGCTTTAATAACTTCATCATTGTGTTTTATTTGATCTGGTGTACCGACTGCGATAACCTTACCATAATTCAAAACAATAATCCGTTCACAAATATTCATAACTAAATTCATATCATGTTCAATCAATACTATTGTAAGATCAAATTTTTCTTGAATTTCTTTAATTAACGAAGTTAAAATAGCCGTTTCTTGCGGATTCATTCCCGCAGCCGGTTCATCCAAAAATATGATCTTAGGTGAAGTCGCTAAAGCTCTCGCAATTTCCAAACATCTTTGCTTACCATAAGCCAAATTGCTAGACAATTCATCTTTTAATTCATATAAACCTAAAATTTTTAATAGTTCTAATGATTTTTCTAATATAACTTCTTCTTCTTTATAAAACTTCGAAGTTCTTAAAATACCATCAATAAAACCATACTTTACATCTTTACTCATTGCTATTTTAATATTATCTAAAACCGTAAGATTCTTAAATAAACGAATATTCTGAAATGTCCTACTAATGCCTAGTTTACTAATTTGATACGGCAAATAATTATTAGTCAAATATTCCTTATCAAAATTGTAAACAATAGATCCACTGCTAGGTTTATATACACCTGTAAGCATATTAAACAAGGTAGTCTTACCCGCACCGTTTGGACCAATAAGACCAACTAATTCACCCTTATTAATCTCAAAGTTGCAATTACTAACTGCACATATACCACCAAAATTCATATATACATTATTCACCTTTAGTATTGCCATATTTACGACCTCCAAAAAATTTAAATATTTTATCCATCGTTAATTCTTTAGTCCCTAACAAACCACTAGGTTTAAACACCATAATAACTATTAGTAACAACGCATAGATAATCATCCGTAATTGGACAAAATTCTGCAAAAAGATATTCATAATTCCCAAAACAACCGCAGATAAAATAGTACCACTAATACTACCAATACCACCGAAAACAACAATAATCAAAATATCCACCGATTTAACAAAACCAAACGAATTAGGATAAATAACAAAGAAATAAGAAGCATACATACTTCCAGCCATAGCCGCAAATATTGTACCAATCAAAAAAGCAATAACCTTGAACTTCGTTGTATTAATACCCATAGCTTGCGAAGCAATTTCATCTTCCTTAATAGCTAAAGCACATCTACCACTATTACTCCTGATAAAATTTAAAATCACAATTAAACAAAACATTAATAAAACAAAAGCTACATCAAAATTAACATATTTAGTTATACCACTAATTCCACTAGCCCCATTAGTAATTTTCATATTAATAATTAAAATACGAATAATCTCACTAGCACCTAAAGTCGCAATCGCTAAATAATCACCTCTTAAACGTAAAGTCGGAATGGCAACCATTAATGAAATCACACCACACAACAACATACCTAAAAGCATTCCTATTACAAAGCCCCAAAAAGAAGGAACCTTTATCATCACTATCGCTGTTGTATATGCCCCGATAGCCATAAACCCTGCATGACCCAACGAAAATTGTCCACTATAACCAATAATTAGATTTAATCCTAAAGCCAAAACAATATTAATCATTATCGTAATTAAAGATATTTCATAAAAAGGATTAATAACCCCTGTAATCAACAACACTTTAACTAAACTATAAATTGCTAGTGTAATAATCAACCAACCTAAATTTTTCTTATTAAACATATTACACTTTCTCCTTAATCTTTTTACCTAATAATCCCGCAGGCTTAACAATCAAGATAATAATCAATAATGCATAAACAACTGCATCCTTATATAAAGATGATCCATATCCACTAACCAAAGTTTCAATTACTCCAATAAAATAACCGCCGATCATCGCGCCAGGAATATTACCAATTCCACCAAAAACAGCTGCAATAAACGCTTTTAACCCCACAGTCATCCCCATCAATGGATTAATCGAATTGTAGTAAACTCCGACCAAAACACCTGCGACTCCTGCTAGCGCACCACTTAACGCAAAAGTAAAAGAAATAGTCTTATCAACACTAATACCCATTAAAGAAGCCGCCTTAGCGTTACTGCTAACCGCTTGCATTGCTTTACCCATTTTACTCTTTTTTACAATAAATTGTAAAACCAACATTAATGTAATTGTAACAGTAAAAATCAAAATTTGTTGGTAATTAATATAAAAACTGCCAATAGTTAAATTATTATTACCAAAAATTGGCGGGAATGTTTTAATATCCGCTCCAAAAATAAAAACAAACAAATATTCCAAGAAAAAACTAACGCCAATAGCTGTAATCAATACTGCAATCCTTGGCGCATTACGCAACGGCTTATAAGCAATCTTTTCAATAACCACACCTAAAACAGCACAAAGAACCATGGAAACAACAATTGCTACAAAAAATGGTAATTTAAAATAAGTGATGCTGACAAAACCCAAAAAAGCACCAACCATATATATATCCCCATGCGCAAAATTTATCAACTTAATAATTCCATAAACCATCGTATACCCCAAGGCAACTAAAGCATATATACTTCCAAGTGACAAACCATTAATCATCTGTTGAACAAATTCAATCATAACTAATCCTCCCTATAATAAATAAGGGTGAAAAAGTTTCCACCCTTTATAATCTTATTCCTTACGGATTAACCTTATAAGCTTCAGCTTGATCACCGTTAACTAACTTAACAATAACAACCGATTTGATTGCATCATGCTTGTCATCAACACTAACCGTACCAGTAATACCTTTTAATTCCTTAGTTTCATTTAAAGCTTTCGCAACATCTACACCTTTAGTAGAAGGCGCGCGTTTAATAGCATCAATAACTAACATTGTCGCATCATAAGCAAGTGCTGAAAATGCATTTGGTTCAACATTAAACTCTTTTTTAAATGAATCAATAAATGTTTTAACTTCGCTATCAACATTGCTATAATGAGTAGAAAAATAAACCTCATTTAAATTTTCTTTACCAGCTAAATTAATTAATTCACTTGAATCAAAACCATCACCACCAATAATAATATTATTAATACCCATATTTCTAGCTTGTTTAATAATCAAACCAACTTCTTGATAGTATCCTGGAATATATAATGCATCAAAAGTTGCACTTTTAATTTTTGTTAAAACAGCATTAAAGTCTGTATCACCAGAACTATAACTTTCATTTAAAACAACTTTGCCACCTAATGATTCAAATTGTTTTGTGAATGTTTGACTTAACCCCTTAGAATAATCACTAGCAACATCACCTAAAATAACTACACTCTTTTTATTTAAATTATTAGCTAAAAAGTTTGCAAGAGTCACACCTTGAAATGAATCTTTATAACAAATACGATAAGCATAAGGTTGTGTATTCCCTTGAGCATCTAAAGTAACATCATCATTTGTTCCACTAGGCGTAACCATTGGAATTTGATATTGATTACAACTAGCGATCGTAGCTTTACTCAAACCGCTTGTAGCTGGACCAATTATTGCACTAACATTGTCATTAGTTAACAAGCGCACCGCAATATTAACAGCTTCACTTGCATCTGATTTATTATCATACTGAACTAGTTCAATTTGTTTACCATTAATACCACCATTACCATTAACTTCCTTAATAGCTAATTGAACACCATTAATTTCAGCGCTCCCATAACTAGAAATCTGCCCGCTTAATTCAAAATTTGCACCAATTTTAATAGTGTCATCTTTCCCACCTTTAGATGAACAACCAACTAACAAAATTAATGCCATAAATACCACTAAAAGTTTTTTCATAAATAATCCTCCCCTTTTGTATTTTAATTATATACATAATGTAAACACATTGCAACACTTTTTTCACTTGTTTTACAAAAAATGTAAATATTTTCAAAACATTCAATAAAAAAGGCGAATGATAAATTCGCCCTCACAATTAACTAATCTCTTTATACATTTTTTCGTATAAATCACACGATTGTTCCCAACTAACATCAGTGTTCATCGCATTCTTTACCAATTGTTTGAAATCCTTATTATTCAAATAATAAAGATCAACCGCCATATTAATTACATGTAATAATTCATCACTATTATAAGATTGGAAAGAAAAACCATTACCTTCTTTAGTATATTGATTATAAGGAGTAACAGTATCTTTTAATCCCCCCGTTTCCCTAACTAAAGGCAATGTTCCATATCTCATCGAAATAAGCTGACTAATACCACAAGGCTCAAACAAAGAAGGCATCATAAATACATCACTACCAGCATAAATCAAATGCGCTAACTCTTCATTATACCCACAATAGTAAACAGCACGACGACGATAATCATATTCCATTTTCTTAAATTGACTCTCAACATAGTTCTCGCCAGTACCCAAAATCACCAACTGGATATCATTACCCATAATTTGTTGCAACTTTTCAATCATTAAATAAACACCCTTTTGCCATGTTAAACGAGAAACCATACCAATTACCATTACATCACCCGCAACACGAAGACCCAAACGCTCCTGAAGCGCCTTTTTATTAGCTAACTTACCCTTACTAACTGTCTTCAAATTATAATTTTGAATAATATATGGATCAGTAACACTATCCCAAGCAACTGTATCAATTCCATTAACAATACCCCATAAATCATTACGACGCATATTAAGTATATCTTCTAATTTCTCACCATATTGACTAGTAAGAATTTCATGAGCATACGTATTTGATACCGTACTAACTTTATCCGCAAAAACAATACCCGCCTTTACAAAATTAATGCCATCATTAAATTTAAGTTGGCCATTATTAAAATAATCATAATTAACACCTAAACAACTAAACAATACATCCTTATGAAAAAATCCCTGATAAGCTAAATTATGAATAGTAAAAACATAAGAAGTGCTCTTTAAACGATATTGAGTTTTACCCAAAAATGGAATCATACCTGTATGCCAATCATGACAATGAATAACATCCGGTTTAAAATTAACTTTAGTTAACATATCTAAAACAACTCTTTGGAAGTAACCAAATCTTTCACCATCATCCGGATAACCATACAACCCATCTCTTTCAAAATATCCTTGATGTTGAACAAAATAGTATTTAACACTATCTATTTCACAAGAATAAATAGTAGCTATCGTATTAATACATCCGTAATTTACATCAAAAACGCACTCTTTTTCCAACATTTCAAAATACTTTTGAGCAACTTTTTGATATAAAGGAATAACAACACGTACATCATAACCTCTTTTAGCTAATATTTTAGGCAAAGAACCAATAACATCTGCCAAACCACCAGTTTTAATAAAAGGCAAAGCCTCTCCTGCCGCAAAAAGAATTTTTTTCATAACTATCACCTCAACTAGATATTATCGCAACGATGAATATAAATTAATCGATTACTCTCACCATTAATATCTTTAACTTTATTTAAAACTGCTTTCTTATCAATAATAGCATAACTAACATTTACATCCTTACCAATATAAACACCCGGCATAACAACACTGTTTTCAATATTAGCACCTTTTTCCACTATAACTCCACGACCAAGAATGCAATTAGAAACACGACCTCTAATTTGACATCCGTTCGCAATAATACTGCATTTAACATTTGCGGTATCATCATAATAAGCAGGAACAGAGTCATTTGTCTGAGTATGAATCGGCCAATTCTTAGTCAAAAAATTAGTAGCTGTTTTTAAATCCAACATTTTCATATTTGCAGCATAGTAATCATCTAATGAATTTATGCAGAAACAATGACCACTCATATGATAACCATGAATATTTAAGTTCGAAACATTATCCTTAACAATATCTTTTAACCAATACATTGAACTAGCTGCTTTAGCCTGTAAAATCAAATCTAAAAACAAATCTTTTTTCATTACATAAGTTTCCAAAGAAACATTACGATTCTTATACTTGCCTAAGTTAACATGGAAATCTTCAATTCTATTTTCGTTATCAATAGTCAAAGTATCTAAACCAATATAATGTTCTCTCGCATTATCAACAGCTTTATAAACCATAGTAATATCCGCTTTAGATTCAATATGTTTTTCAATAACTTTATTAAAATCAATATTATATACTAAATAACTAGGCGTAATAACTACATATTCTGCATCCGTATCTTTGGTAATATCCATATTACGATAAAAGACATTAATGTCCGTAGATTGTTCATCATTAGCACATAAAATATGTAATTTACCACGTTTACTATTTATATTATATTGACGACCAGTCCCTAAATGCTCAACTAAAGAACGACTCATAACTTTCATATAAACTTGAATGTTTTGAATACCCGAGTTAGTTAAATTACTTAAAGGAAAATCCACAATTCGATAACGCCCTAAATAACTAGTAGCCGAAATAGGACGATGTTCATTAATACCTTTCAAAGAAATATGAGGTTCTTCAAAATTAACAATTCCCATCACACGAGGCATAATTATTTACCACCTTTCTTATCTGTAATTAATTCAATGTTTTCACTATTAGGATCACCAATAACCGCATTATCATCAATAGAAACACCATCCATGACAATTACTCTATTTAACTTAGCATTTTTACCAACAGTAACACCAGGCAATAAAACACTATCATTAATTACACTACCATTATGAATACGGACATCCGTAAATATAACCGAATTATTAACCTCACCACAAACAACACAACCCTGATTAATCAATGAATTAGTAACCTTAGAATCATCACTAATGAACTGCGGTAATGTCGATACATCTTCAGTATATATCTTCCATTTCGGATCATTTAAATCTAAATTAGGATTATTGCCTAATAAATCCATATTAGCTTCCCATAAACTATCGATAGTACCTACATCCTTCCAATAGCCTTTGAAACGATAAGCAACCATTTTTTTATTATCCTTTAACATAGCTGGAATTATATTCTTACCAAAATCATGATTACTCTTATCATTCTTTTCATCTTCAATTAAATACTCTCTCAATGTTTTATAATCAAAAATATAAATACCCATAGAAGCTAAATTACTCTTCGGCTTAGCCGGTTTTTCTTCAAATTCAATAATATTATCTTCAGCGTCAGTATTCATAATTCCGAAACGCGAAGCTTCTTTTAATGTAACTTCTAAAACCGCAATAGTAACATCCGCTTTGCTCTTCTTATGAAGTTCTAACATCTTATCATATTCCATCTTATAAATATGATCTCCCGACAAAATCAAAATATTGTTTGGTGTGAATTGATCACAAAAATCAATGTTTTGAGTTATTGCATCCGCAGTTCCCCGATACAAACCAAATCCGTTTTCCTTTTCTCTAGGAGGCAAAACAAATACTCCACTATCTTTAGCATCCAACCCCCAACGGTGGTCTTGAGCCACATATGAATTAAGCAATACCGATTCATATTGTGTTAATACTCCGACAATATTGATGTCCGAGTTTGCACAGTTACTAAGTGGGAAATCTATAATACGATATTTACCCCCATACCAAACTGCAGGTTTTGCGACTTTATTCGTTAAATCAAGCAAACGCGAACCACGTCCACCTGCAAGAATCATCGCAATCATTTCTTGTTGTTGCATATTATCCTCCTTAAGATTTTAACTGTTTTTATATTTATATAATAACACAAAATTCCCATAATTGTATAAAAAAAACTAATTTTTGCTTATTAAATTAGTTTTTTTTAATATCATTTATTTTTTGTCCACAACAACGATTTCATCATCAGTGATTTCTTCAATATAATCTCCTTTAATAACCGATAAACGCATAAATCTAGCCAACATTCGCAATAAGAAATAACCGACAAAACCATTTATACCAATCATAATTACACCCTTAACAATTCTAACGACAGCACTACCCATATAAGGAATACCATACATGACCTGTAACCATAACGGATGCAAACAAATATTAACAACTATCTCAATTAAAATGACGCAAAATATCCACTTATTCAAAGAAAAAACATCGGACTTTTTTAAATGTTTCTGCAACAAAGTCATAATGAAATATATTGCCACTAAAAAACTAACTAAGACAACCAAAATTAAAAGCCGAGAAAACAAATTCAGTTGCATAACTTGATCACCAAACTTCAAACTAAAGTTACTTAAAGTGAAAACCACAACCCCAACAGCTACCACAGTCAAAAGATAAATTACTAAACGACTACTTTGTTTGTCATCATACTTTCTAAACAAACCAAAAACCGCAGCTGGAATAAAAGCCACAATAACTTCACTCAACATAAACCCAAAAAAAGGAAAATCAGTTGGATTCAATAACAAACCAAGCAAATCACCAACTACTGCCGTCAAAACCCCAAAAAAAGGACCTAAAATAACCCCCGACAACATCAATGGCAATTGGGAAAAACCAATTCTTAAACTTGGAAACCCAAACATCGGAACCATCACTGAAACAATTGACAAAACCACCGTCAAAGTAGCAAAAATAGCCACCATGACAATACTCTTAATTTTAAAAACTGGTTTATCAATTTTAAAAGCAACAAAACCAAATCCCAATACTAAAGCAATAGACAAAATCTGTAAAAAAATAACCATATACCCTCCTACCAAACTATGGGTTCAATCCCATTCTCAACCAATAAATAATTAACATTTGAGAAACATCGACATCCAAAGAAACCTCTATAAGCACTAAGTGGCGATGGATGATCAGCACACAAAACAAAATGTTTATCCAAATCGATCAACGGAATAATCTCCTGTGCTTTCTTACCCCACAATAAATATACCACACAATGTTCTTTATTATTCAAATATCTAATAACATTATTAGTAAATTCTTGCCAATTAAAATTTTGATGAGACAACGACTCATGAGACGAAACACTCAAGATTCTATTCAACAATAACACCCCTTGCACAGCCCAATCGCTAAGATCACTACTCAAACGCGTAACCCCTAAATCATCATATAACTCTTTATAAATGTTACGCAAACTAGGTGATAACGGAAAACCTTGATTAATACTAAAAGCTAAACCATTCGCTTGATTCTCATTAATATAAGGATCTTGACCAATAATTACAACCTTACAATCATCAAAGCTACAAAGTTTAAAAGCATTAAAAATATCCTCAAAAGGGGGAAAACAAACATTGTTATCATATGCAAAACAAACTTTGTCCCACATATCTTTATAATATAATTTATTTTGTTCTTCTTTTAAAAAATCATCCCAAGAATACATAGTTATTCCTCACTTGTTAAGTTCTTTAACCATCTTCCTTTTTTTATCATACCATAAGCAATAAACATTTTCAAAACATCCGTACATTGACCACAAATATATAAAACCATAATTGACCAATTAGTAAAATAAGCGACAAAAGCCACAATCGGAATATTAACAACCCACATATAAGCAGCATCCATCAAAAGAGTGCTCTTTGTATCACCACCAGCTCGCAAAATAAAGAAACATTCAGCTGTAAACATATAAATCCAAAAGAAACAACCCATAACTCGCAAAACACCACTAGCAACACCACGAGAGACCTCAGTAACATTAAACAAGTTTGGAACAATATAACTACTACCAAATAACAACACACCAAAGAATATAGAGAGAAACAAACTAAAACCAATTAGACGGTAGCCATTCTCTTTAGCCTCTTTAATCTTATTTGCACCCAACCGATGAGAAATCATAACGGTAGTGGCAGCACTCATTCCTCCAAACAAAACAAAGAACAAATCCACTGTAGTAGCAGCAATAGAATAACCACTAATAACACTGTCTCCTCTAGTAGCATATAACATAAACAAAAATGCATTTCCCGATGTCCACAATAATTCATTAACCATTAAAGGAAACCCTTTAATCAAAATATTTTTGATTAAACTAACTTCAGTTTTAACAATATTTGCAAGACGACTATAAAAAGGAAAACGATTACGAAGCAAGAAATAAATCAACAATAACATTTCACAACAACGCGCAATTAAAGTAGCCAAAGCTGCTCCATTAACCCCCATCTTTGCAAAACCAAAATTACCAAAAATAAAAATATAATTTAATACTGTATTGGTTAAAGCCGCCACAACAGAAGCAATTAAAGGATATTTAACGGCACCAATAGCCCTCATTGAATTACCAATAACCACGCTAATCGCAAAAGGCAATAAAGTTAGATTCGCAAAGCGCAAATATTCAACACCTAAATTAATAATCTCTTCATTCTTCGTAAAAAAAGAAATTATTTCCCGCGGAAACAAAAAACCACAAGTCATAAACAACAAAGAAATAAATATAGAAAAAAACAAACCAAACAAATACGAATGTTGCATCTTCTCATGATCATTAGCACCATAGTATTGGGCAATATAAATCGCCACTGCCATCATAAATCCCATAATAGCAAAATTCGCAATCAAAAAGACTTTATTTGATGCAGCTACTGCACTTAAAGCACTATCCCCCAATTGTCCAACCATCAGATTGTCAATTAAATTAACACCACTAGTTATTAGCTGTTGCAACATCAACGGAACCGCAACTGCTAATACCAATTTATAAAAATTTTTATCTCCAATAAATTTTTTCATCTATATACCCCTTATAAAAATAAAGAGGATACTTAGTATCCTCTTTAACTGTTCCTTTGGTGGAGCCTAGGGGGATCGAACCCCTGACCCCCTGCGTGCAAGGCAGGTGCTCTCCCAGCTGAGCTAAGACCCCAGGAATATTTGTCATTAAATGGTGGGCCTGAATGGACTCGAACCAACGACCTCACCCTTATCAGGGGTGCGCTCTAACCACCTGAGCTACAGGCCCATATTTACTGACTGCTTATATATATTATCATTTTAATCAATTACTTGTCAACCTAAAAAATCAATATTTTTAAAAGTATCTTTCACTTATGATAATGTCTTAATGCATCATCAACATGAGGAGGTTAATATGATAAAGATAAAACTAACATTCAATGAAAATCACAAATTAGAAAACAACAATTTATCGATTAAAAAACAAACATATAAAATTTATCAAAGCTGCATTTATACAACAAAACGGAAGTAAGCAACCAGCTACTAAATATTCAAACTAAATCAAACAAAAAGTAATTAATATGCATATCAGTGAATATGAGGACGATAATCCAATTCATTTTCTTGAAATTGTTACAGAAGATCTACAAATAAAATAAGCCTCACAACTATTTGTAGATGTATTTGACGAATATATATTTTCACCAAAAGCACATATAATTTAAACGAGTAAAAGGTTGCAAATAGCATTTGTATCTAACTATAAATGATACCACTGATGATCCAGTTGGCCCATATTTTGATACACAAGATACCCTAAATGGCTATTATAATGCATTAAGAAAGATATTGACCCATCATGGTATTCCTGCGATGTTTTATACTGATGGAGCAAACAAATACATTTTTAAATTATTACCTAAAAATATACCAATTAATTCGCTCTACATTTAAATAGTACATAAGATGTTTTTGAGAAGTAACCTACAGATGAAGTTATAACCAAATCATTAAGAATTGAATCTTTCGGTAAAACGTTATTTGTAAATATTACTGATAATTTATACCTAAGGAATTTGACAACATAAAGTCCAAAGAAACAAAAGAATAGAAAGCACAAACACCATATAATTTTATGATATTTTAAAAAGTAATTGACATGCGCTATCCTATATTTAGTAACTTAATCATTCAAAAACTCATTGTTAACACATCTGATTTAACAACAAACTTAAAATCCATCGAAATAGCTAAAACAATAGTAACTAATACTAGAACAAATAATAAATTCGAATTACTAGCTGATTCTATACTTCCAATCATATCCTCACGAATAATACTAAAAACACTTTGTTGTAAACGTGGACTAAGTATACCTACCGCTATCGATGATAGAAATGATCCAACAATTATAATACAAAATTATTGAAGGCAAAACCCAACAAGATAATTAATCGCCCTTAATTTGATAACAGACAATATTATAATATTGTCTGTTATTTAAACTACAATTATTGCTTACTTGTTAATAAACACGTAAAAACACAAAAAGTAAATATTACATTTACTTCACCTAAATCTTCGCAAGGCAATTGCTCCAACTTTAAAAGAAAATCCATGATGACCCTCTTCCCGCGAACAGATATTATCTAATAAAATAAACTCTAATGACGCTAATAATTATCCATTTGTTAATTAAACGGTAATATATATTATATTTTATCAAGTCTTTTTTGCGAAATTCTGGCTTTTTATGAATCGTATGTGATATTTTCCTATTGTATCGAAAGGGATAATTTCCTATTTGGTGCATCAATAATTAATTATGCCGAGAAAACTTTTGATAATTTTCGATTAAAAACAATTACAACATGCCAAAAATAGTCTGACTTTTCTTACCAAAAGGAAATTTGAATAAATTATATATAGTAACAATTAACAATTTTAAAGCAATTGACACCTGAAAAATCAATATTTATAAAAAAAATACACCCCATAATTTGTTTATTCAAATTAAGAAGGTGTACTTTAATATCAGTAAATTCAATTAATAAATACTATATTATTTAATATCTACAAACAATAATTCCATCGGTTTTAGATTATAAGTATTATGCAACTTATTATCTATATATAAATCTGTACTTTGAGCTTCTTTCGTATTATTAATAATTGCAATTTTATTAACATCTTCAAAAGCAGCAACTTCAGTTTCAATATTTGTTACATAATACTTTTTCATTTCATCTTCTTTATTTGCTGCATAATATATCGCTCTCAACAATAAACGACAATTCGCTGGTGAATAAGGCAATCCGGCAAGATAAACACTACGTCCTTTACCATACTTATTAACAACTAGTTGCGAATATTCATTATCTTTAGCTAATATTTGATAATCATCACCCCAAGCATAAATACCGTTGCAACCTTCACCAAAATTAATCACTCCATTATTATCTTCAACAATAAAATGATTCGAATTTAAATCATTATATTTATCATGACTTAATGTGAACCCCACTTCTTTGTCCACACCCAACACATCACTTAATTGAAAATAACGACCTTGGAATTGATAAGCTGTCGGTTCACCAACACCAATAAATCCACCACCATTATCAACCCATCGTCTAATATTCGTAACAACTTTTTCATCAATCCAATTTTCACCGCCACTCCAAGAAGTATAAGCGTCACCAGCATTGATAACTACTTTGTAATCGTCCAATTTACCATTTCTAACATCATCAAAATTTATAAATTCCAAATCAATTGGCATCCCACTCAAACATTCAATAATTCCAACATAAGAATAAATCTCTCTTTTAAAAATAGCATGATGAACTTGGTTATTCATCCAAGTACGACTCTTACCCCAACAATTTAATATCGCCACTTTAAAAGGCGAAACATAAGCTTTTGTTCCTTGAGTTATGTCATGAATACTTCTAAATTCTTCTACCACATGTTCAATCGTATCAATAAAATTAGGCCATTGTATTGCTAATTTCAAATAACCACCATAACCAATTCGATCTAAAGGACTTCTTAAAATTGCTCTTCTTGCTTTTAACCAATTATCGTTTGCTTCGCCTATTGGATCGCCACCTTCAGTAAAAACATCCGGGAAGAAATAAGGCAATAAACGTCCTTCAGTATACTTAACACCTTTGATGTCACTAATCATTCGCATAGTAACACCATCACCAACTGAACCAACAACCGCATCTAAACCGATTGATTCAAAATACGGACCATAAGGTTCTGTGCCAATCCAATGGTCTCCTAAGAACATCATTGCTTCTTTACCATACGAATGCACAATATCAACTAATTCTTTAGCTAGTTTGCAAACTTCTCTTTGTTGAAAACTAATAAAATCTTTAAACTCCTTAGAAGGGACTCTAAACAAAGAATTATGATACCCTTGATCAACAATAAACTCCGGACGGAATTTATAGCCGACTTCTTTCTCAAATTGCTCTAAAATATAAGGAGAAACACTAGCACTATAACCAAACCATTCCACGTATTTTTCTCTTTTTTTATCATCAAATGTTAAAGTAAATTGATGAAAAAACGTTGTAAATCTAATTACATTTACATTCGTATTTTCTTCACAAAATTTTCTCAACTTTTCTTTGACATAAACTTGAGTTTTTGGTTGACGTACATCAAATGTCATTTGATGAGGAGCATCCTTCCAATCATTAGTAATAAAATTATACATATGAACAGGATCCCAAATTAAGAAAGCTAAAAATGATACAGTATAAATATGATATTCCTTAGTAGCAATAGTAACACTTGCTTCTTTTTCATCATAAGACCAATCATCAACACTAACTACTTCACCAGTAGTACGATCGACAACTTCCCACCATCTTTTTGGATCATCAATGAAATTAGGTTTTAACTGTTGAGTATGAAAACCTTTCATTAATTTAACAGTTAATTTGTTCCCCCTAGCTACATAACGATCAGTAATCAAATACTCTTGTTGGATTTCTTCAGGATTTTTTTCTGCCCATTCATTATCCTTACGTGTTGTATAATATGTTGCATAAATTTTAGTATTCATTTCTAAAATCTCTTGTGGCATATTAGTACCATCACAATCTCTAATAGCATCAGCTTGCAACTTGTTTTTTAAATCTATAGTTTCTTCAATTACATCTAAGTCAGTAGGTAAAGTCAATCTTCCCTTATTCATTCTCATCGCCTCTAATTTCTAAAATGTTTAATTCATTATCCATATCAAAGAAAGATGCAAAATTCATCTTATATGCAAATTCTCCAATATCATTACCTTTTAATTTACTACTTCCAATCCCTTTAACAATAAATGGTTTCTCATCAAAAGTCATATGAATATAACTCTCAGCACCCATTAATTCAACAACATCAACTTTATGTTTGAATGCATATTCTTTATTTTTATTTATATAATCCATATCATCACTAATGTGTTCAGGTCTAATACCCATAGTAACAGATTTGCCTACATATCCGTGTTTTTGAATTTTAATAGCTTTATCATTCGGAATTAATAAATCTTGATTAGACAGCCTAATGTAAAGATTATCCCCATTTTCAACAATTTCCCCATTAATGAAATTCATTTGGGGACTGCCAATAAAACCCGCTACAAATTTATTAATCGGATGTTCGTACAAGAAAGTAGGCGGAGCAACTTGTTGGATTTTACCATCTTTCATAACGACAATTCTTGTTCCCATTGTCATAGCTTCTATTTGATCATGAGTAACATAAATAAAAGTATTACCTAATTGTTGATATATTTTGAGAATTTCAACCCGCATTTGCACTCTTAATTTCGCATCAAGATTACTTAGAGGCTCATCCATTAAAAATACCTTAGGTTCTCTTACAATTGCTCTTCCTAACGCAACCCTTTGTCTTTGACCACCTGATAAAGCTTTAGGTTTTCTTTGTAAATATTCTTCAATACCAATTGATTTTGCTACAGCGTTTACTCTTTGTTCAATTTCTTTTTCACTAACTTTAGCAACCCTCAATCCAAAAGCCATATTATCATATACACTCATATGTGGATATAATGCATAAGATTGAAAAACCATAGATATATTTCGATCTTTTGGCGAAACATTATTCATCAATTTATTATCAATATATAATTCACCACTAGTAATTTCTTCAAGACCGGCAATCATCCGTAATGTCGTCGATTTCCCACAACCACTAGGCCCAACAAAAACGATAAATTCCTTGTCTTCAATCTCTAAATTAAAATCAAATACTGCCTGTACATTATTATCATAAATCTTATTTATATTTTTAAGTGATAATGTCGCCATATTCCCTCCTACTTGAACCTTCTATTATATTTGTACAAATCAAATAACAAACCCGCTAGCCCTAACATCTGTAATGATAACCCAAAATAACCAATTTTAGTTTGACCATAAAACAACAAAACAAACGATAAAACAAACACCAAAATTAATATAATATTTTCTTTCTTATAGTTCATTATTTTCACCTAATCCTTCAATCCGCCAATAGTCATACCTTGGGTCAATTTCTTTTGAACCATTATGTACAATACTAAAGTAGGTAGCATAACTAATACTAAACCTGCATACATCATTCCATATTCAGCCTTACCCCTTGATGCCTGCATCAAACTCAAAAGACCGACTGGTAATGTTCGATTATCGCCACTCATTAATGTTAAGGCGATAATATATTCATTCCAAAAAGCTAAAAAATTAAACAAAATTACTGTAACAATACTTGGCTTTGCCATCGGTATCATCACCTTCCACATCGTTTTAAAGTAACCACACCCATCAATAAGTGCCGCCTCTTCATATGCTTTAGGCAAAGTAACAAAATAACTACTCAACAAATAAACCGTAAAAGGAATAGCCGTAGCAGCATATACAATCGCTAACATTATATGATTATTTAATAAAAAATCAATATTCAACATCCGTTCTGTTTCCAATAGAATTAAAAATATCGGAACTACAATATAATTAACATTAATAAATAAACCCGCCATAAATGCCGTCTTAATAAATCTACGCCCTTTAAATTTAAATCTCGCTAACACATACGAAGCCGGCAAAGAAACAACTAACAATATAACTAAAGCCAATAAAGTAGTTATAATAGAATTCAATAAATAAGCACCCATATTAGCTTTTTCAAAAGCATCCATAAAATTTTGAAAATAAAAACCTAATGGTAAACTCCAAGGATTACCATAAAACTCACTGTTCTGCTTAATTGATGCTAGAAAAACCCAGGCAACAGGAACAATAATAGATATTGCTAAAGTAATCAATGCAACATAAATAAACAATTTATAAACTTTATCAAAACTCCAAGATTTTTTCTTTACATTTTCCATATATTAACCTATAACTCCAAAGAATCCCTTTCACTTACTCTATTAATTATAAAACTTAAAATAAAAGAGAATATAAATACAACAGTAGCAATTGCCATACCATAACCATAACTACTATTATTATAAGCTTGTTTATATATATAACCTAAAACCGTTTCACTAGCACCATCAGGTCCACCACTAGTTAAAGCATTTACCAATAAGAAACTAATATTAATCGTACTTAAAACAAAAAACACCAAGGTGGTACGAATATTCTCCCAAACCAAAGGCAAAGTAATACTAAAGAATTGCTTAGACTTACTCGCACCATCTAAAGAAGCAGATTCATATAAATGTTCTGGTATACTACTCATACTTGCCATATACATAACCATATAATAGCCAATAGCTTGCCAAACAACTGCAGCAATTACTGCATAAATAACAATATTAGGATCTCCTAAAAACTTAATTGACTCCCATGTTTCAGGTTTAAAAATAGAAATAATGCTATTTAATAATCCATTATGAGATGGATCATAAATAGCTCCAAAAATCGAACTAATTACTACAACAGATAAAATATTAGGAATATAAAATATAATTCTAAAAAAGTTTTGACCTTTAATTTTTTCTCTAACTAATATTGAAGCAAACAAAATAGCAATAGCCATCGTAACCACCGTAACAACCGCAATAATCAAAATAGTGTTTTGCATTGCCCTAATAAAATTCATATCTTGTGCTAATGAAATAAAATTATTTACTCCAACAAATACTTTATTATTAGATAAACCACCCCATTTTAGAGTAGACATCCAAAATACATTAAATGTCGGAATAATCATAAACACAACAAACAAAACTATTGCCGGCAGTAGGCATATGAGAATAAATCGCTTTTTCTCTTTTTTATTATCCATAATGAACCCTTTCTAAAATAGCGACGATAACATTATATCGTCGCTATAAATCCTACAAACAATCCTAATTCTTATTTATCAAATTTTGCAACTGCTTCTAAAACAGCATTATACCATTGATCAACAGTTTTGCTACCATTTACAACCGAGTTAACAGTACCATATAAAATACCTTCAGCACTAGTTAAATCTACACCTTCAATAGGATCAGTAGCAGCAAATCCCATACTGTTTGTTTTAGCACCATTGTTATAGATTGAGAAGAATTTTACGTTTTCACCTTCTACAAAATCAGAAACCTTTGCAGTAGGCATTACAGCGCCTTTTCCTTCTTTATAGAATAATTCAACTGCTTTATCACTATAACTATATGCAATAAACGCTTTTGCTAAATCTGCATTTTTTGCACTAGTAGGGATATACATTTGTTCAGCCCACGCAGAAGCATAACGGTCTCCACCTTTAGTAACTGCAGGAATAGAAGTGAATCCCCATTCAAAACCAGCAACTCTAGGAGCTTCTGCCATTTCACCTGGCAACCAAGTACCATTTGGAATAAAAATCGCTTTATTATCTAAAATTAATTGTTGATTCTTTGTGAACCCTTCTTTATTAGCGTTAGCAACTGTATTAGCTTCAGTATAAGTAGCTAATTTACCAACAATATCAAATGCTTGTTTAACTTTTTCATTTTTCCAAGCTTCTGTATCATAATTCATTAATTTCGCATATAATTCAGGCCCTGCAGTTGCATTTAATAATGAACTGAAGAAAGCGTCAAAGTATCCAGTTGTTGGATAAGTAAATAAAGCAATACCTTCAGCTTTTGCTTTATCCCCTAAAGCCCACATTTCATCCCAAGTAGTTGGAACTTCCCAACCTTTAGATTTTAATAAATTTGCATCATAGAATAATCCACAAGGTCCATAGTTTAATGGAGCTAAATATAATTTGCCATCACCGTATGGGCTAACAGATAACCCTTCAGTAAATCCCCCTAAGATTTTTTCTTTAACAGTACCCTTTTCTCCAGGAATAGTCATTGATAATACATCAGTGATATCTAATACCGCTTTTTCTTTAACCATAGTATCAGTTAATCCACCAGCAGCACCTAATGATAAATAAATTAAATCAGGAACATCTTTACCTGAAGTTAATACAGGTCGTAAAGTATCAGCAATATTTTTTTCAAATTGCAACTCAACTTTAGCACCAGTTTGTTCTTCGAAAGCTTTAGCAACAGCTTCCCAACCCTTTGTACCATAACCACCATCTAAACCGGCAATCTTTAATGTTCTACCAGATAAATCTTCTGGTTTTCCAGTTTTTCCACAACCAACTAATAAGCTTGTTGCTAGAACAACTGACAACCCTCCTAAAAGGACCTTCTTAAAATTCATGATTTTTCCTCCTTCATGATATGTCTGTATTCAATATAACTAAATGTAACCGCTTTTACAAATAATATCTTGTTTATTTCTTTATATATCTTGTTTTTTTCAGCATTTTAAATATAATTAATATATAAAGAGGTCAATATGAGCAACAATAGAATAACAATTAACGACAATGAAAAAATTGAAACAAGTGCAAAACTGAAATATGTAACCTACTCAAAATATGAAGATGACTGGTATTCATTAAAACATTTTCACCCTTTTACCGAAATTTTTTATGTTATAAGTGGAAAAGGATCATTTACAATTAACAACGACACTTTTAAGGTGCAAGAAAACGATATGGTCTTTGTCAGCCCGCAAACTTTCCACTGCGAAAAAAGTGAAAAAGAATCACCATTAGAATATGTAGTTCTCGGCGTTGACAACCTTACTATCACCCTTGATGATAAAGTCAATGAGTTCATCTATCAATCTCTAACAAATATCAAAGACGATATCAATAATTATATCCAAATAATGTTAGATGAAAGCAACAATAAACATGAAGGATATGAACAAATATGTCAAAATATTTTAAAAATCATTTTGATTAAATCTGTTAGAGAAATGAAACTTCACTTGAGCAGCAACCCTACAAAAACTAACATCAAAAAAGAAATTAAAGAGATAATAGACTACATCAACAAAAACTATGACCAAGAAATAACCCTCGATATATTATCTAACAATTTCAACATAAATAAGTATTACCTCGTTCATGAGTTTAAAAAATACACCAAAAACTCACCTATTAACTATTTAATAAATAGAAGAATTGAGGAATGCAAAACACTATTAACAACAACATCCTTATCAATAATTGAGATATCGGAAACATTAGGTTTTTCATCTCCATCCTATTTCTCTCAAACATTCAAAAAAGCAACTAATCAGTCACCCTATCAGTACCGTATTAGTAACCTAAACATAAAACAAAATATTAAGACTGTTAATCATGAGTTTGTAATTCCAGATTAGAAATAATGCGCCATAAAAAAAACAATTTCTACAAAGAAATTGTTTTATTATGTAAATTGGTGGAGCCTAGGGGGATCGAACCCCTGACCCCCTGCGTGCAAGGCAGGTGCTCTCCCAGCTGAGCTAAGACCCCAACTACATAAATTCAATGAATGGTGGGCCTGAATGGACTCGAACCAACGACCTCACCCTTATCAGGGGTGCGCTCTAACCACCTGAGCTACAGGCCCGCATTCATCAAATGCTTATATATATTAACACTAATTGATAATTTATGTCAACCACTATTTGATATTTTTAATAAATAAAAAGAGGAACAAAGTTCCTCAAAATAATAGTATATCCTATTAATATTCGCCTTGCATAATCATCCCTTTAACAACTTTATTAAAAGCACAAATATTAGTTGCAAGCAAATAATCATTCTTATCTAAATCATATTCTACAATCGTATCCACAATCTGTTGATGAATATCATGCATAATCTTTTTCAACATTTGATCAACTTGATCAGCCTCAAAATACATTCTCATCGAATTTTGACTCATTTCAATACCACTTGTCGCAACACCACCGGCATTACTAGCCTTACCAATTGCATAAATTACATTATGATCTTTAAAATAATTTGCCACTTCAAAAGTAGTAGGCATATTTGCGCCTTCAGCTAGTAATTTTAAACCATTATTCACCAAATTTTCTGCTCTCTTCAAATCGATTTCATTTTCCTTACCACAAGGTAAAGCAACATCAACTAATATACTTGAATCGTAAATACTACCCTTGTAATAACAACTACCATATTCACTCAATGATAAATGTTTCTCTTTAATATCTTTAACTTTTATCAAGTCTAAATCTTCATCAATAATATAACCTTGAGAATCACTAATTCCGACCACTTTCATTCCCAATTCTTGAGCTTTTAAAGCGGCATAAATACCAACATTACCACTTCCTGAAACAATTGTGCGCAACCCTTCTAATTTAATGTTATGGTAATTTGCCATTTCTAAAACAAAATATAGCAACCCATAACCAGTAGCCTCTGTCCGCAATAAAGAACCACCATATCCCACCGTTTTACCAGTAAGCACACCTAATTCATGATTCCCTCTTAAACGACGATACGCCCCATATAAATAGTTTATTTCCCGAGCACCAACACCCATATCACCAGCTGGCACATCAGTAAACTGATCAATATGACGATATAATTCCATCATAAAACTTTCGCAAAAGCGCATTATTTCATTATCGCTTTTGCCTTTAGGATCAAAGTCGCTACCACCTTTTCCACCACCTAAAGGAAGAGTAGTAAGCGCATTTTTAAACGTTTGCTCAAAAGCTAAGAACTTTAGAACACTTAAATTTACAGTCGGATTAAAACGAAGACCACCTTTATATGGACCTAAAACGCCATTGAATTGGATACGATATCCCCTATTAACTTGAATCTTACCCATATCATCTTTCCAAACAACTTTAAAAGATATAGCTCTTTCTGGTTCGGTAATTCTTTCTAAGATACTGTATGTTTCATATTCAGGATGAAGATCAAATACCATACTAACACTAGTTAAAACTTCACTAACGGCTTGAATAAATTCTCTTTGTTCTGGATAACGAGCACTTAAATTTGCGATTGTCTTTTCAACATAACTATTTATCATAGTTTAATTGCACTTTCTAATGCGATTTCAATCATCTGAAGCAAATTATTTTGTCTTTCATCAGCACTACTTTCTTGATGAGTAACAAGTGAATCTGAAATAGTTAATAGGCAAGCCGCATTTTTATTAAGAACTTTCGCATTATGGAATAGAGCAAAAGATTCCATTTCGACACAACAACATTTTTTATCTTCAAAGAAATACTTCCAACCTAAATTTGAATCACGATAAAAAACATCACTAGAATGAATTTGATCCACTTTTAAATTAATACCCAATTCACTTGCGCACCCGACAATCACCTCATTAATATGATCGCTAGGATAAGTTGCATCTTTATCATAACCATTTTGAGTCAAAGCATAACTAGACTCACTATATGCACAATTCGCTAAAACAACATCAAAAACATTCAAATTTGGATCATATGCACCCGCACTACCAATCCTAATAATATTTTCTACATTATAAAATTTAAAAAGTTCATAAGAATAAATACCAATACTTGGCATACCCATACCGCTGCCCATGACTGATACTTCTTTTCCCTTATAATTTCCAGTAAATCCATACATGCCACGAACATCATTAAACATCTTCACATCAGTTAAGAATTTTTCCGCAATCATTTTTGCACGTAAAGGATCTCCCGGCATCAATACAGTTTTCGCAATTTCATTATCTAAAGCTCTATTATGTGGTGTTGACATTATTTATCCTCCTTATATTCCTAATATCAATACAGACAACCAAAAAAACACAATTAGCGCAATCGCATCAACTAAAGTTGTAATAACTGGTGCTGCCATCGCCGCTGGATCTTGTTTGAAATAATGCGCAATAAGTGGTAATATACCACCAATAAGCTTTGCGATTACTACATCAAGAAAGATCGTTAAAGATAAAACAAAATTAATTTTAAAATCCACATCGCGATATAAAATCATAATACGCACAAAATCCGCGATGAAAACACAAATACCGCAATAAATACCAACCTTCAATTCCTTCCAAAGAACAGGCATAACATCCTTCATCGATAAACCATCAGTAGTAATTCCCCGAGTAACCATAATACTACTTTGACTACCCGCATTACCGCTAGTCGACATAATCAAAGGAATACTCGCCGACAATAATGGAATAATAGTCAAACGATCCTCAAATCCACTAATAATAGTACCCGACAAAGTCGCACTAACCATCAAAATCAGCAACCAAACAATTCTACTCTTCGACATTTCCCAAACAGTTGCATTTAAATAACTTTCCTCAATTGGGTTAATAGCTGCCATTCTTTGAATATCTTCCGTTGTTTCTTCTTCGATAATATCAATAATATCATCCGATGTAATAATACCAATCAACTTATCTTGATCATTAACCACCGGCAAAACCGAAATATCATACTTACCCATTGTCTTTGCAACTTCTTCTTGGTCATCCGTTGTCAAGACACTAACGATATCTTTATCCATGATATCTTCAATCACTTCATCATTTTTCGCAAAAATTATATCTCGTAACCGAACAAGACCAAGTAAATTTCTCATTTCATCAATGACAAAGCAATAATTGATAGTTTCTACAAGCTTACCCTTTTTCTTAATCTTACCAATAGCTTTACCAACCGAATCATTTGGATATAACTCAACAAAATCCATACTCATCAAAGAACCTGCACTATTTTCAGGATAACTCAACAACTCATTTATTTGGCTGCGAATAGTACTAGAAGTACTAGTCAATATTTTTTTTACCAAATTAGCTGGTAATTCCTCCATAAAATCAACAATATCATCACTATATAGATTATCAAATACCGTCTTAATTTCTTCACTACTAAAAGCATTTACAACTTCTTCTTTTACATCATTATCTAAATATGTAAACAATTGCCCACTATATTGTCTTTTTAAAACCTTCATCAAAAATAAGATTTCATTAATCTCTAGTTTATCTACTAATAAAGCTAAATCCACTATATTATATTCGTCAAATATTTCACGAATCAAACTAACTTTATGCTTAGAAACCCAGTCTTTAAGTCTATCCACCGTAATTGTCATCATAATAACATCACCCTCACTAACATAAAGAACAAGCCTAAACTCATCATATCAACCGAAGTAGTAATAATAGGTGTGGACATACTAGCTGGGTCAATCTTAAAGACAATCGCAACTAAAGGCAATACTCCGCCAATTAATTTTGATAGAAGCACCGCAAGGAATACCGTAATACTAACAACAAGCGCCATATCATAACTATAACTTGTAAAAATTACAATACGGGCAAAATTAACAATAAATAAAATTGAACCACAAATAAGTGATACTCTAAATTCTTTCCATAAAACCTTAAAGAAATCATGAATAGTTAAATCATCGACTATAATACCACGAATAACCATAACGCAAGCTTGACTACCCGCATTGCCACTAGTATCCATTAACATCGGAAAGAAAGTCACAATACTAGGTAATAAAGAAACCACATCAGTGTTTTGTAAAATAACTAATCCACTCATCGTTGAACTAACCATTAAAATTAATAGCCAACCAATCCGACTTTTAAATAACTCAAAACTACTAGCTTCCACATAAGAACCATCAATAGGCGCAACCGCCGCCATCTTGTGAATATCTTCGCTCGCTTCTTCCACCATAACATCAATAATATCATCAATAGTAACAATACCAACCATATGATGACCTTCATCAATAATTGGTAATGTCGTAATATCATACTTAGAAATAATTTTCGCTACTTGTTCTTGATCATCATTAGTATAGGCATACACAAATTCTTTATCCATTACATCTACTAAAAGAGCATCATCATTTTCAAATAAGATATCTTTGATATCAATAATACCAACTAAAATATCTTTCTTATCCACAATATACCCATAAGAAATCGTTTCTGCCAAATGCCCTTGTTTCTTTAAATATGCTAAACCGTCACCAATAGTAAAAGTATCTTTTAACTTAAAAAAGTCAATACTCATAATTGAGCCCGCACTATTTTCTTTATAACTCAATAAAATATTAAGATCCTTACGTTGTTGCAAAGAAACCGACTGCAATACTTTTTCCACAATGTTATTAGGCATTTCACTCATGAAATCCACAATATCATCACTATATAAATTATCAATAATTTCACTGATTTCATCGCCAGTCAAATGATTAATCAACTTTTCTTGATGATCAGCATCTAAATATGAAAACAAATCACCACTTGTTTCCATATCTAAAATCTTAAAAACAAAGATAGCTTCATTAATATCTAAATCACTTACTAAATAAGCCAAATCGACAATATTATAAAAGGTGAACAGTTCACGGATATCCTTGATC
>JBATBW010000012.1:0-4551 GCA_049662565.1 Erysipelotrichaceae bacterium
AGTGTGTTGTTTCTTGTTATGCTAGTCAGGGTTATTATCCGGAGAATTTACAATATATATTGGATAACTATGGTATAGAATATGATGAAGATAAATTTTATATTAATTATTTATCTTTTGCTTCTAATCGACGTCCGGATATTGATGTAATTATTTTAGGAGATTAGTTATGATGAGAAATAAGAATAGTTTTGTTGATATATTTTTTGTCTTAATTATATTTTGTGTCTTATGTTTGAGTATGGTTTTAGTAGTAAATTTGGGAAGTTTGGTTTATAAGAAAATAGTACAAACAATGGACAACAATTTTAACTATTATACTAGTTTGAATTATATTAAAGAAAAGGTTCAACAAAATGATGAAGCTAATAGTATTGTGATTAAAGAGGTTAATAATCAAGATACTTTAGTTTTTAATAATAATAGTGAAATTAAAACTTATCTTTATTTTGATGAGGGTTATATTAAGGAATTAACTGTTTTGGATGGTCAAGATTTGAATTTCAGTGCGGGTGAGAAAATAGTTCAAATTGAAAAATTTGATATAAGAATTGAAAATAATTTGTTGTATTTGTCATTGTTTAGTACTGATCAAAAAGATTTGATTATCTTTTTAGCGAGTAAAGGGAGTAAAGTATGAAGAAATCAAGTTTAACGCTGATGGAAATAATTTTCTCTTTATTAATATTTGCGATATGTAGTGCCGTTTGCATTCAATTATTTGTACAAGCGTACTTAGTGAGTGAAAAGAATAAGGAATTATCGAATAGTTTATTAGTTGTTTCTTCGGTTGTTTCTCTATTGTCTAATTATGATTTACAAAAGAGTGCCGAAATATTATCGGGAGTATATGATTCTAATGATGGTATTTTAATTATCGAGAAGAGTAAGTCAATTATTAAAGCCCAAAATCATGGTAATGATGTGTATGAACTAACATGTGTTTATGATGGTGATATTATCTATTCTAATGTTTTTAATGTTCATCAGCCTTTAGTAGTTAGTAATGGTGATAACTATGAATAAACAAAAAAGGATATATTGTGGAGTTGCGGTAATTATTACGACTTTTGTTTTACTAGTGTTAGTTATCTTTAGTGTTCTTTCTATTTCTTCGGCTTATACGGATAAAAAATTATGTGATGAGAATTTAAAGCGTTTTGATGTTTATGCGCAGGTTAATAATAAAATTAACATTTATTTAAAGGAAATTGATTATTTATTATTAAATAATTATAATAGTGATAAGGACTATTGGAATGAATCTATTAAGCAGATTGAGAAGTTGGATTATGTGGATAAAATAGATAAAGAGTCGTATTTAATTAACATTAAAGAAAAAATAAATGATGATCAATATATTGATGTTGTAGTTAAAATTACTGATCCTACTAATAATGAAAATCATTTATATGAAATTATTAAATATAAAACCATCGTTGATAAGAACTGGGTTGAAAGTGATAAACTGCCAGTCTATCAACAATAGAAGGGGGATTAAATGGATATAATTACAATATTGAATGATGGGGTAATTAAGAGAGCATCGGATATATTTATTGTTGCAGGTCGACCTATTTCTTATCGAATTGATAATGAAATTATTGCGATTGATGATACTAAGATTTTGCCAGATGAAAGTAAGCAATTAGTTCAACAACTATTTGAGATGTCTAATAGTCGCTCACAAAAGGTTATGGATGAAAGTGGTAGTGATGATTTTTCATTTGCGATAAATAGTCTTAGTAGATTTAGAGTTAGTGCCTATTTTCAAAGAGGTAGTTATGCAGCAGTGGTTAGAATAATTCAATTTGAATTACCTAATCCAAAAAATATAGGTATTAGTGATAATGTTTTGAAATTAGCGTATGAACATAATGGGTTAGTTTTAATTGTGGGACCAGCTGGTAATGGTAAATCGACAACGATGGCATGTATTATTGATAAGATTAATTCTGAATTAAATAAACATATAATTACAATTGAAGATCCTTTAGAATACTTACATAAGCATAAAAAGAGTATTGTTAGTCAAAGAGAGATTAATACGGATGTAATTGATTATTTGGCAGCTTTAAAATCGTCGTTGCGTCAAAGTCCCAATGTAATATTACTAGGAGAGATGCGTGATTATGAAACAATTGATGTCGCTTTAACGGCGGCGGAAACAGGTCATTTAGTTTTTTCAAGTTTACATACTATGGGGGCATCTAATACTATTAGTCGTATTATTGGGGTTTTCCCATCTAGTGATAAGCAACAAGTGGCATTTCAGTTAGCTTTATCGTTAAGAGCGGTTGTTTCTCAACAATTAGTTCCAGCAATTGATGGTAAATTGATTCCGGTTTTTGAAATTATGATGGTTACTCCGGCGATAAGAAATTTAATTCGCGAGAATAAAATTCATCAGATTGATAATATTATTTCTTCATCGATTTCAGAAGATATGGTATCGATGGAATATGCTTTGATTAAATTGTATAAAGAAGGAAAAATCACGAAGGCGACGGCAATTAATTATGCTCCTAATGCGGAAACGATTAAGAAAAAAATAGATTAGTGAATCACAATTTAGTGGTTCACTTTTTTTAAATAATTTGATTTTATTTTAAAATTTGACTGCTTTGTGACTGGGAAATGGAATAATGAGTTTGTAAGTAAGATTGATTTATTGTAAGTTAGGAGACAACTATGGAAAAATTAAATTTTCAAAGAAGTAATTTAGACTTGACGTTTGTAGTAAAAGTAATTTTTCATAGGAACTACACATGTCAGGGGATTGTGAAACGATTTGGAAGTGAAGAAGATTTGTGTTTTAAGAATACAGAAGAATTAATGGAAATTATTAATAATCAGACATTATGTTTTAAAGAGAATGAAAATAAATAAGGAGGGGCAAAAATGAAGAAACTTTCAATACTATTATTATCATTCATATTGTTAAGTAGTAATTTGCAACTAGGTGTAGTTGCCGAAGCAAATGATTCTTCGAATAATAACCCAACACCAGTTGTGGAACAATTAAACGAAGAAACAAAAGTAGATAAAACTAATGATCAAGAAAATCTTGAAAAATTAGAAACTAAGGAAGCAGATAAAAATGTGCAACCAGAAGAAGAAAAACAACCAGTAAAGGAAGAGGCAATAGCGCCTACAACTAATACTGTATCATCAAATAATGCACCAAAAGCATCAACTTATAGTGATGATGAAGATGATGATGACGATGATCAAGGAATTATTCAAATAACTTATCATGAGTATAACTCTACAAAGGTTGAAATTGATAAAGAAGAAGAAGGTTACTTTAGACCTTATCAAGTAATTAAAAGTTATAGCGATAATTTCTCAGCGGTAAAAGGATTAGAATTTAAGGGTTGGTCTACTTCTAAAAATGGTGAAGTAGAATATAGCGCAAATAATAAAGTTCGTTATTCATTAGAACTTTATCCTGTATTTAGTGTTAAAGAAAAAGTAAAAGCTAAATTCTTTATTTTGGATCCAAGAAGACCAATGCCGGAAAATGGTGTTGACCAAGGGCCTAATAACTATGTTCCAAACAATAGCGATAATGGTGGCGTTAGCGGATTAAATCAATCAAAGGGATATCAAGGTTATATAACTGCTTTAGCTGTTGACGAAATTGCGGAAAACGGCGTATCAATGGATGGAAACAAAAGTATCGGTATTTATAATGCTGCAGGAATTGCTTCTGATTATTATGAACAACCAAAAAATCTAGGTAGATTTAATGGTTATACTATTAAGTGGTATGTTGCGAAACATCAAGATGATGGATATCATATTGATGGCTATGTAATTAATCATCCAATTGAAATCAGATATCATTCTAATAATGAAGTATTTAAAGATACTAGTGCATTATCAGGTATGAATTATACAATTAAATCATTAGCTCAAACTAATTTACCATCTAAAGTGGGTCATACATTTAATGGATGGTCAGTTAAGAATAATGATTTGGTCGCAACATATGCACCAAATGATGTAGAAAAATTTAAATCTTCTACTGATTTATATGCAGTATGGGAAAGAAATCAATTTACAATTACAACACTATCTGATGGGAATGGAACTATTGACAGTGATTTAGGAGTAAAATATGGTGATAATGCGACAATTAATTATCAAGCAAATATCGGTTATAAGATTTCAAAATTAATTGTTGATGGTAAAATGGTAAATGTTGAAGATTATCAAAAATCATATACATTTAATAACATTACTAAAAACCATAAAATTGAAATTAAAACTGTTAAAGATGAAACACAAACAAAAGAAATCAATTATGTTGTTAAACATATGATTGGTGATGAAGTAAAAGCTAGTAAAACAATTAAAGAAGTAGTATGGGTAAATAGTGCTGATCAATTAAAAGTGACTAGTGATTCTATTGCACAAAATACATATGTTGGATATAAATTTGATTCAATTAATCCAAGTAGTATTAAAGCTGGTGATTTAATTAATACTAATAGTGTAATTACTTTAAATTATGTTAAAGATGAAGAACAAATTAAAGAATTAAGT
>JBATBW010000013.1:0-4124 GCA_049662565.1 Erysipelotrichaceae bacterium
CTAATAATGCTTTTAATTGACGCAACTCATCAACATACTCATTTTTATTCATTTCAATTAAATCTGCCAAATAATCAATATCATTTGTTTTATTAGATATTGTGTTTTTACTAGGATATTGGGAGAAAAACAGATAATTATAGTTAGTAGGTTCTGGAAAAGAAACTGCAATTGTTTGATAATCAGTGATAATATTATCACTAGATTTAAAATTACATAAATCAAACAACATGTCCTTATAAGATATTTCACTACTCTTTTCCTTGATAATGATATTGTCACTATCAAAATATAACTGATTAATACCGATATCATCATTTATAAACAATAGTTTATACTTTTTTCCATCCTTATTAATTCTTCTTTTAATCAATTCTAAAATACTTTTATTTGTAATAATATCATTGAAGGAACGATTATTATAAATACAATTAGAATATATCGCATCATACAAATCATCTTTATTAATATTATAAACATCAATACCTGCAAAGAATAATTTTTTATCACCAAGCGAATTAAATAATTCTTGAATACTTAATTTATTAAATAATAGATCATCGCTAATAAGTGATAAATCAAAATTATCTGAATTAATATTCAACTTCTGATTTTTAACAGAAAACAACAAATAAATACCGGAATAAATGAAAAGTTCATTACGGTACTTATTTTTTAAACTATGGAAGAAATTATATACTGGTGTTTTATTCTTCATACATCTTACCAATTAAGCAAGACAACCGCTCTTCTTCTAAGGCAATTATTTCACTAAATAAGGACTTCTTCCTTAGTAATTCTTTGCCATATTGCGTTATTGTCTCAATCAATTCCTTATCTTCAAAATTAATAAAATCGATATTAAATAAGCGAATTTTACTTAACATCAATACACCGCCTCCAAGCACTTCATCTCTAATACGTTTTTTAAATACATCACTATTTAAAATAATACTAACTAAAATTGGATCAATATCTTTAATACCACGTAATGTAATGCAGAATGAGGGAATCAACAAATTTTGATGATCCCCATCAATAACAACTGCATCATAAGGCGCACTACTCTTTATAATAACATCATCAACTTTAGTTAGATATTTTTCTTCTACGCACCCCCCGTAGAATAAATCTAAGTTATCATCAATGATTTTATTATTACGCATAGCTCTAGTCGTCAGTAAACGATATTTGACACTAGATTCATCACTACTATTCACTTTGCTTAATGTGATTCCCACAAAAACATTCTCAAATATATCATTTAATTTCATACTCTAGACCATTGTTTTCATTACTTCCTAGTATTTTATCTACAATTCCCTTATCCAGGGCATTTTCAGCATCAAACCAAGTATCTTTAGTAAAGAAAGTCTGAATATCCGCCAAATCACAATTAGTATTTTGAACATACAAATTAGAAAGAATATTCTCCTGTTTAACCATAAGATCTAACCGATCAGCCATCTGTTGCGGAGTACCTTCAGAACTAGATCGCAAATTATGAATCATAATTTGCGCATAAGGAGTAATATATCTTTTCCCCTTAGTTCCACAAACCGTAATTAAACTAGCTGCACTACAAGCTTGTCCACAAACAATGATACTAACATCACTATCAATACAATTCATTACATCAATAATCGCTAATGCTTCATAAACACTACCACCTTCAGAATTGATATAGATCGTAATATCCTCATTACTAGTGGCATTAAATGCCAACAATTGTTGAATGACACTCAATGACATTTCTCTAGTAATCCCCCCAAATATAAATATTATCCGATTCTTATCAATATTATTAGAAATAGATATCGCCATAAATAATACCCCCTTTATATTTAATAAATCTTAACATTCTTGTACAAGTTCACTATTAACTTCATAATGGTATTCATCATTTAGACAAGATAATTCAATTGTCTTGATATTTCCATCGATTATTAGTGAATAAAGCTTATTAGAAATCTTAAATAATTGACTATTAACTTCACGTAAACCGAATGTTTCGAAGTTACATTTCTTCACTATTAAATCAACAACATCATCTTCATAAGTTACATCAATACCTAACTTCTTAAAATCACTGGTAATTGATTCTAATGATAAATCCTTACCTTTCAAAATTAGATCCTTGACAACTTCAATACTAGGAGCCGTAGTTTTAAACATTAAATTAATACGACCGACAAATTCACTATTAACTCCCGCTGCCACCATTTTATCTTTCTGTATATTTTCATCTAATACATTATCAGCTTTTTGGCACAAAGACATCGACCTATTGCTGCGAAGATTAATAGCTAATTCAAAAGAGCCTGAAAATATGAACAAAGCTTTTGTAGTATCATATTTTTCTGTCTTATTCTTACCAATAATTACCTGAGAATCAATAAGTGTTAAAAATTCACTAAAGGTACTTTTGTTATAGTTATCCCTCATGTTATTGTCTATCAACTTATCAATTTCATCAAAATGGACAATCCCTTCAATAGTTTTATTTTTGCTTATTCTATCAAGACATTTTTCCAGGTTATCGCCTTTATAACATGAAGGCGTAATACTTGCACAATCCACACTATGATAATTAATACCCAAAGCTTTTGCGAATTGTCTAACAGTAAATGTCTTACCTGAACCTGTAGTGCCATAAATTAATGTAATAGGCTTTTCAGAAATAAGTCCATCTAAATAAGAAATATATTGACTAAACACCCCACCTAGTCCATCAATTAATTCTTCATTACCTTTGACAATTTCCCTAACCTTTTCGATTGCACCTTTAATATCAACACCATTTAATTCTTTGTAACCCAACTCTTCTTCTTGAATCCCCAACTTCTCACACATATATTTAAAATCATCATGTGTCGGCCTCAGATCCAAGTTTTCATAATACTTGGAAAAAATTGGATCTTCAAATAACTCATTTCTTTCATCCATTTTCTTAATAAGTGTTTGTGGATAGTATCTAAAATTGTTCATAAATAACCCTCCCTTATTTATAATTCAATTTTAGCATATATTTATTACTTGTCAACACTTATTTTAAATATTTTTTGTTTATTTTGAGAAAAAATCGTTGTTTAAGGAAATTATCGCCAATAATTTGTCCACTTTCCCCCATAGTTAACCCAATCGCTTTATTAATATTTTGGTATTTCTTGAAATTATTGCATAATAGTTCATCGTAATAATCATCATCAACACTGATTATTTCATGATTTTTTAACACTCTTAAGGTTTTATTATCATTAATTAATTGTCGATAGGTCTTTTGATAGTTATCAATAAATGAATTATCGATGCTTTTTTTATATTTAATATCTTTTATTTCATATAACGCAGAAGATATATAATCTTCTCTATTCACAATATAAATATCTTTAAAAACATATTTAGTTAATAACTGACATAATGCACATTGTTCAATGACATTATTACCAACCCAAATAATTGTTTTTTTATTAAGGTCTAATTCTTTATAATTATTCGCTTGGTAATAATCAATTGTCATTTCATCAATTTGATAAGCATCAGCTGTAATCTTTTTAAACCACTCTTCTCTACTATTAATATCATCATCAATATATCCTAGCGATAAATCATCAAAGTTATAGATGATATTAGTAAAATGTTGTTTTAGAACATAATAAAAAGGTTCACAAAAAACGATATGTTGGTAATCATTATCAACTATCGTATCTATAATTTCATTAACTTGTTTTTCACTATAATTTACATCAATAATATTTATCTTTAATAAATTTTTAGATGATAGTTTTTTATTAAATATTAATTGTTCAAAATCAGTAAACTGTTTATCTTCATTAATGCATCTTTCTTTAAATATCGATAATTCTTTTATATTATTATCACAACGTTTATTTACCATTTTTAGTCGTTGATCATAAGAAGCATCAAAATAATAAATAATATAATTTAATTGAGTAACAGTATTTAATAGTTCCGTTGCCCCTATTGGGTCGATTATAAATATATCTGATTGTTTTAGTGCATCAAAAGTCGTAAAGTAATAATTACCATTAATATTAGTTAATGTAATTTTATGATCAATATTAGTCATTTCGTCTTCATTTATAAAAATATGAGTGTCGCCC
>JBATBW010000014.1:0-6200 GCA_049662565.1 Erysipelotrichaceae bacterium
TATCTACTAATATAATGTATATGCAATATATAACATCCGACAAGCTAAATCCTTACCGATATTCAACGAAATGAGGACTAATGTAAAAATAGCATAACAAGGGTATATTATAAATAATAAAGTAAAAATAGCTTTAACGTATTTGATAAACCAAGAAGATAAGATAAGAGAATATCTAAAAGATGGAAGAATAGAAATATCTACTAACTCAATCGAAACAGCTATTAGACCTTTTACGGTGGGAAGATCGAACTGGGTTTTTTGTAACACACCAAAAGGTGCTGCAGCATCTAGTTTTTACTATACATTAGTTGAAAGTGCAAAAGCTAATAAACTAGATGTGTATAAATATATCGAATCTCTATTAGAAAGAATACCTAATATCGAATTAACCGATGAAAACATAGAAACAATAATGCCATATAGTACAGCTTACCAAAAAGATTACAATATAAAAATAAGAAATCATAAATAGAAATATCTATTCATGATTCTTTTTGCATATACCTACGCTTTATTATTTGACGCTTACTTTTATACAGTGGTTACACTTTAGCTCTAAGGACTTTTTGGGGCTAACCTGTTTCGCTACCTTTCTCATAGGAACCTTCTCATCTAGAGGATATTGTATATCATATGAATTTGTGACAAAATCATTAGTGATACATTAAGACATTATCATTTTCGAATGAGATCAAACTTTAATAGTATTTCGTAAAACAGTTTTCAAATATTAATATGTGATATAATTTATTAATAAATTAAAATATTAATGTCCTATTATGAAATATAATCAAAGGAGTGTCACAGATGTTAAATATCGATGATTTAATAGCTAATTTCTTCCAATGTTTTAAAAATAATGAAGGAGAATTGTATAATGAATTTTCGCTACAACATGAACTCGGAATATTTTTAAGGCAACAATTACCAAGTTATAAAATTCAATTTGAAAGGAATGTATCTTTTTTTAACATTACTAAAACAATAAAAAAAGAAATAGATATTGTTATATATAATGACACTGAGCGTTATGCCATAGAATTAAAATATCCTTTAAACGGACAATATCCTGAACAAATGTATTCTTTTGTTAGAGATATTAAATTTATGGAAGAATTAAAAGAGAATGGTTTTACCCAAACATATGCAATTTGTTTAATAAGAGATAAATTATTTTACGAAGGTAAAAATACGGATGGTATTTATTCGTTTTTTAGAGATGAATTTGTTATTAGTGGCATAATTCATAAACCTACCGGAAATTTAAAAGGGAAAGACTTCATTAAAATTAATGGCTGTTATAAAATTCAATGGATAAATTGTCTTTCATATCATAAATATTATTTAATTAAGATATAATAGGAAAGATAAGCATCTAATATGTTTATATAGGTTTTTATTAACAATCATTTTTGTTTAAATATTTATATTAAAGTAATTAAGGGGAAATAATTAACTTTACGTTGAATTGAGAACATCAAAATGGAGAATAATATGAATAAAATATTTATACATGGGTTAGGTCAAAATAGTGATAGTTGGAGTGATGTGATTTCTAAGTTTACAGCTAGCGATAATTGTTTTTGTCCCAATCTAAAATCATTATTAGGAGTTAAGAAAGTGACATTCAATAATATATATGAGTCTTTTTGTCATTATTGCGATACATATAATGGTAAAATTGATTTATGTGGGATTTCATTAGGCGGTATGTTAGCTTTAAAATATGCAATTGATAATCCACAAAAAGTAAATTCGTTAGTGGTTCTAGGTGCTCAATATAAAATACCTAAATTTCTATTTTTGTTACAAGGATTGGTTTTTAGATGCTTGCCTAGTTCCTTATTTGATGATAGGGGATTTACTAAAAAAGATTTTATCGCTTTAACAGAATCGATGATCAATATTGATTTTAGTAATGGATTGTCAAATATAACTTGTGAAACTTTAGTGATTTGTGGTGGAAAGGATTACGCAAATTTGGATGCATCAAAAAAACTTCATCAATTACTAAAGAAATCAAAGTTACATCTTGTAACAAATTGTAAGCATGAAGTTAATGTTGATAGTTTTGAACAATTATCAGAAATATTATTATGCTTTTATAATACGTCTAACATTTAAACATAACCACTAACATTCATATATAAACCACTTATCGATAATTGATTGAATGTTAATGGTTATTTTTTTATACTATATTTAGAAAAGGAGAAGAAGAATGCAAATTGAAATAAAAATTGATGAGAATTGTCCTGAAATAAAAGTGTTAGTTATTTGTGATAAAATGACACAAGAAGTTAGTCAATTAGTGGAAAAACTATCTTATGAAACACCTAAAATAATATTTGGCATTAAAGATGATAAAGTCGAAATATTGAGTGAATGTAATATTATTAGTATTTATACATGCGACAAAAAGGTGTTTATCACAACGGATAAAGGAGAATATTTGGTAAAGATGCGCTTATATGAAATAGAAGAAAGACTGGATAAAAATAGTTTTGTTCGAATATCAAATGGCGAAATAATTAATATTAAAAAAGCAAAGAATTTTGATCTTAGTTTTACTGGTACCATTTGTGTCACTTTAACAAATGGTAAAGTAACTTATGTTTCTAGAAGATATGTGACTAAGATTAAACAAATATTAGGAATATGAGGTAAATAAAATGAAAAAGGAAATATTTAAAAGAGCATTATTGGGCTTTCCGCTAGGCATTGCTATTGGCTATGTTATATCTATAATAAGTTCATTAATCTTCGCTAATGGCTATTATAGTGCTTGTGTGCCTATGTTAATTGAGAAAATGGGTAGTGAGATAAATGCGGTAATATTACAAACTGTACTAAGTGGTTTACTAGGTAGCGTATTTGCGGGTAGTTCAATTATTTGGGAATTAGATGAATGGAGTATTATTAAACAAACTGTTATATATTTTATGATTATTTCGATTACGATGATTCCAATTGCTTATATAACTAATTGGATGGAACATAGTATCGAGGGATTTCTAATATATTTTTTAGTATTTGTTGTTATTTTTTCAATTATTTGGCTTACACAATATTTGATTTGGAAAGCCAATATTACTAAAATTAATTCTAAGTTATAAAAAAAGCTCCTACTTTTTTGGTAGGAACTTTTTAACTAATTTGTACAAGAACCGTCTTGTAATCGATTACCTTGGCCTCTTCCTTGACCTTTGCCTTGCCCCTTACCATTTCCTTGGCCTAAACCTAAATTAAGTTTATCGCCGTTATTGTTGGGTGTACCATCGCAGGTTTGTTGTCTTTTTTCGATGTTACTGATGATTTCATCGGCTTTAGTTTGAGTAATTTTATCTTCTTTTACTAAAGTGTTAAGACGTTCTTTTTTCATTTCTAGTACTTCTTTTTTGAATTCATCAAGTTTGCCTGCTTCTTTGGCAATTGTTCCGTAGGACTTATTTTCATTTTGGCGGATAGTTGTTACTTCTTCAATAGTTTTGCCAGTTACTCCGGCTGCAGCTTCTGCTGGTGTTTTATATGTGGCAGCGTAAGCGGTAATTCCGGTTGTTGCGATTATCGCAGCTAATGTACTTATGGTAATTATTTTTTTCATTTTGTTTCCTCCTATAGCTGTTTTGCTATGGTTATATGATAAATTAAATGTATGGCGAAATTGTGTCAATTATCGGTATTAATGATGAACTTTGTGCCTTTGTTTATTTCACTTTCAACAGTAATTTGATAGTTGTGCTTTTTAGCTATTTCTTTGGCTATTGATAATCCTAAACCATTACCGGAGTGATTAGTTGAAGATGTTGATTTGTTGAATCGATCAAAGATATAAGGTAGTTGATCTTTGTTTATTCCTTCGCCAAAGTCTTCAATTACTATACTATTATTGTTGATATTGATATTGATATAACTGTTCATTGGGGAGAATTTTATCGCATTATCGATAATTATTAATAATAATTGACGTATTCTTGTATAGTCGGCATGTAATATGTCGTTTTCACTATTGTTGTTTAATATAATATTTATATTTTTATTTGCTGCGATTTTTTTGCTTGTTCTTATCACATCATTGATCAAATCTTTTTTGGATATATCTTGCTTAAAAATGGAGAATTCTAAGTTTTCTAATTGTGATAGGTCTAATAAGTCTTTGATTAGATCTTGAAGATTATTGATTTCATAAAGCATTTGTTTGTAGTAAGCTTGTATTTCTTGAGGGTTAGTTATAATAT
The DNA here is from genome assembly GCA_049662565.1 of Erysipelotrichaceae bacterium. GTDB lineage: Bacteria > Bacillota_I > Bacilli_A > Erysipelotrichales > Erysipelotrichaceae > JBATBW01. Next base: position 4,242 of record JBATBW010000014.1, read on the forward strand.
GATCATTTAAGGCTTCTAGTGACCCCTTGATTATAGTTACTGGTGTTTTTAATTCATGTGATACATTTGCCACAAATTCTTTTTGACGTTCTTCTTTATTTTTATATTCTTCGTCGGCAATAGCTAGTTGTTGTGAAAGATAGTTGATACTATTAGCTAGTTGGCCAATTTCATCTTTCTTATTGATTTGATTTTTTATATGATAATCGCCTTTTGCCAGTTTTAGGGTGTTATCATTAATGATTTTTAATGGCTTAGTAAATGATTTAGATAATAATGAAGATATAAATAGAGCTAATACTAATGAAATGCTTAAACTCATTAATAATATTTTATTAGTAGCATTATTCGCATTATTGATGCCACTAATTGATGAGTGCAATAAAACAACACCGACTATTTTATTATTGATGGTTATAGGTGTGCCGACAGTTAATGTCGGTTGATCTAACAAATATGAGAACTCTTCGCTAAAAGTAGTTTTTCCTTTTAATACTTCTTCTACTAACTCTTTAGCATTAATAGGTAATTCTTCATATTCAATCTTAGTGTGGTTACCGTTGTTGTTGATGATAAAATTAAGGTTTTCATCTACCACCCATACGGTTTTGTTGGTTACATCATTAATCATTTGTAAATATTTACGAAATCCACTGCCTTTTGTTTTGTTTTCTAAAAAAGTTTTAACATCTTCACTAATATTGTTGCTTTGAGTTATCATTTCTTGTTTAGTTAATTCAATAGTATGATTTCTAAATAAGTGGGTGAAAATAGTACTATTTATTAATGTAAAAATAATTAGACTAATAAGAAATGATAAAAAGAGCTTTATTGTTATTTTTTTATTCATTGTTAACCTCAAATTTATATCCGACGCCCCAGACAGTGCTTATTTCCCATTTAGGGTGATGATATTTGTCTAATTTTGACCTTAATCTTTTGACATGGGTATCGACAGTTCGATTGTCACCATAGTAATCATAACCCCATAAAGAGTTCAATAAGTTATCGCGAGAAAACACCTTATTTCGATTACTTATAAGAGTATATAGTATTTCGAATTCCTTTTTTGTCAGCATTACTTTCTTATTGTCAATAATTGTCGTATAGTCTTTAGAATTTACGATGATGTTATCAATAATGATAATATCATTATTGTCTGAATTGTTTTTGCTTCTACGCATAATAGCTTTTACTCTCGCTATTACTTCATTAGGGGAGAAAGGTTTAACAATGTAATCATCAGCTCCGATTTCCAAACCCATTATTTTTTCGAAATCTTCTCCACGGGCAGTAATCATAATGATGGGAATATTGGATGTTTGTCTTATTTCTTTACAAACATCAAATCCATTTATTTTAGGCATCATTACATCTAATAAAATAATGTCAAATGGTTGAGCATAAAACAGTGCTAAAGCTTCTTTTCCATCGCAAGCTTTAGTTACTTCATAACCTTCTTTTATCGCATATTGTGTTAATATTGAGGTTATTTGACTATTGTCATCTACTATTAGGATTTTCATAATGTAACCCCCTTTATTTTATTATATATTATAATTATGACTTTTTTATGACGATTATTTAAATTATATTAATATATATAGTATAATTAAATTAGAGGTGAGTAATTATGATGAAAAAAATACTTATTGTCGAAGATGATATAGATATAATTGAATTACTTAACATATATTTAGTAAATAATAATTACCAAGTGTATTCAACTGATGATGGTAATAAAGCTGTAGAAATGATTGATATATATCAGATAGACCTTGTGGTTGCGGATATAATGATGCCAATATTGAGCGGATATGATTTAGTTAAAAAGATTCGACAAAAACATGAGATGCCAATTATCATTTTATCTGCAAAGGTTAGTGATAGTGATAAAGTTTTAGGTCTTAATTTAGGTGCGGATGTTTATTTGAGTAAACCTTTTAACCCTTTAGAATT
>JBATBW010000015.1:0-2270 GCA_049662565.1 Erysipelotrichaceae bacterium
AGGAATACACGGGAATAAAGTTGTTTATTTTGGTGAATTTCGTGCTGATTTTGGAAAACTTGGACTTTGTCAAAATTGCGGAGAATACCACCAAAATGGAAATCATAATCTTTGTAATTCTTGTAAAATATGAAACCATACCCAGACCAAGAGAAATCAATACAAGAGATATTGGAAGCGTTTGAGGTTCATGATCGTGTGTTTTTCTGCCTTGCCACTGGTGGCGGAAAAACTGCTTGTTTTTCATTTATTGCAAAAAGATTTATGAAAAAATACGGATCTAAAACTTTAGTATTGGCCCACCGTGAAGAATTAATAAATCAGACTTTAAACACATTGAGGACTATAAATGTATCGTGCGAAAGTGTAATAGCTTCAAAAAAGAAACTGCAGCATTATTCAGATTGCTATGTTGGAATGGTCCAAACATTAAAAAATCGTTTAAGATTAAATTCTGAATTTTTAAAAGATGAAATAGGATTAATTATTTGTGATGAGGCCCATTTACTGCAATATTCGGAAATATTTGAATATTACCCAGATGCTAAAATACTAGCGGTGTCGGCTACTCCTGTAACTTTGAAAAAAGTACATTTTACAAAATGCAACGTGTGTAACAAAATTCACAATACAGTAACTGAATGTTGTAGTTATGAAACTTACGAATATACTAGAAAATTTAATCTTTCTGAAATATACGGCCATTTAATAATCGGGACCAGTATTTCAGAATTAATAATGTCAGAAAGATTAGTGCGTGAATTAGTTTATTCTACTGGAAATATTGATAGGTCAAAATTAACTATTGATTCGAAAACAGGAGATTACGATAACAAATCAACAGATGCGCATTATACTAATTCTAGTTTTGATGTTGTTAAAAATTATGAAGAAATTGCTTTAGGTAAAAAAACAATTATATTTAATTCATCATCCAAAGTGAATGCTATCGTTCTTCAGGCATTTTTAGACAAAGGATATAAAAATGTAAAACTTTTTGATAGTGTAAATGAAACCGAAAATAGAAAAAATGTTTTGGAATGGTTTAAAAACACTCCAGATGCAATACTATTAAATGTAAATTGTTTTACCACTGGATTTGACGAGCCGACTTTAGAATGTGTTATTTTGAATAGGGCCACGCTTTCACTTTCTTTGTATCATCAAATGATTGGACGAGGTGGCCGAAAATGTGATGAAATTTATAAGCCTAATTTTATTCACATTGATTTAGGCGGAAATATAGATGTACATGGCCGATGGTCCGATGAGGTTGATTGGAAAAGTATTTTTTACGGAACTGATGAAAAGCCAAAGCCTAAAAAAGAAGCATTGGACCAAACTAAACTATGTAAAGAATGTGGAGTTATTCACGCAAAAAATGCTTCTGAATGTCCAGAGTGTGGATATTCAGAAAAAGAAAAGTTAGAAATTACAGTATCTTCAGAAGTGGCCCAATTAATTGATGAGATACCGAAGCCTAACGGGGCCAAGATTGTAAAGTATTGCGAAAAGATTGGTCGAGATAAAAATTTTGCTTGGGTAATTTTACAAAATCAAATATTAGATTTGTTCATTCGTCACGAGGTTACTTTTGGAACTTATGAAAAAACGGAAAAAAACGGAAAATTTGAACACTCAATGCGTGCATTAATAAAAGAGCCTTACTCAAGTATTCAAGGATCTAAACTAGAAGGAACTTCATTAAGGACCAAGGCCTATATTATTAATAAAATAAAAAAGAAGCTAAATGATTATTATTCCAGAAAGCAAAATTCAACAACAGGCCTACGTATGGTTCAATAACTCTTACTGCACTGTAAAAAATTCACCTCGTTTTATAATACATTCTGTTCCTAATGGAATACCTATTCCGCTACCAGCAAATGAAAGAGCAAGAGCGTTGGACCTGCTTCATAAGACAGGAATGGTTAACGGAATATCAGACCTAATGATACATGGTGTTTTAGGTCGATGTATTTGGGCCGAATGTAAAACACAAACAGGAATACAATCCGAGGACCAGAAAAAAATAGAATCTAGAGTTAAAGATTTAGGAGGTATATATATATTATTCCGGTCTTTAAATGAGTTTCAAGAAAAAATTAACATTCATATTAATTGGCTATTAGGAAAAGAATAATATATTTACAAACCCGTTCGGAAAGGACGGTTTTTTCGTCGCTAAATCGGTGCATTTCTGAACCAAAAACTTTATAAACAATGACTAAACACGATTGCACAAGAAAAGTAGAACAATTCCGAAATTA
>JBATBW010000016.1:0-4590 GCA_049662565.1 Erysipelotrichaceae bacterium
TTGCGTCAGCTTTTTCAATTGCTTTTGCTGCTTTAGCACATAAATTTGTGAATCCTTTAGGATCAGCAATAGCAATTTCCGATAACATTTTACGGTTAACATTACATTTCATTAATTTTAAACCATGCATTAATTGAGAATATGACATATCATTCATTCTTGCAGCCGCATTGATTCTAGCAATCCACAATCTTCTCATATCACGTTTTAATTGTTTACGTGAAACGTAAGCATATCTTAATGAACGCATTACTTGTTCGTTAGCTGTTCTATATAATGTATGTTTAGATCCAAAATATCCTTTAGCTAATTTCAATACACGTTTTCTTCTGTTACGAGAAGCTACACTATTTTTTACTCTTGGCATTTTACTTTCCTCCTATTACTTCGCAAGCAAGAATTTGATTCTCTTGTAATCAGTCTTATGAATTAATCTTGCCTTTCTTAAATGTCTCTTTTGTTTTGTAGTTTTTCTAGGTGCTAAATGTGATGTATAAGCACAACTACGTTTTAATTGTCCACTACCTGTTTTCTTAACTCTTTTTGCTAAAGCTTTTTTTGTTTTCATTTTAGGCATATTTTTTTCCTCCTGTTATTTCTTTTTTGGACTTATAACACAACTCATTATGTTACCTTCTAAAGCAGGTTGTTTTTCAACGCTACCAAGTTCTTTACAAGCTTCGATAAAGTTAAACATAACTTTTTTACCAACATCAAGTCTTGTAATTAATCTTCCTCTAAAACGCATATCAACCTTAACTCTCATTCCACTATTTAACCATTTAATCGCTTGATTTAATTTAGTGTCAAAGTCATGTTGATCAATTACTGGCGATAAACGAAGCGGTTTAATCTCAGTGACGTGTTGATTCTTTTTGGCTTCTTTCGCCTTTTTTTGTTGTTCAAAACGATACTTACCATAATCCATAACTTTACATACTGGCGGTTTTGCATTTGGTGCAACGCAAACTAAATCTAAACTGCTGTTATCCGCAATATCTAAAGCTTGATTACGCGTTACAATACCTACCTGATTACCATCACCATCAATTAATAATACCTCTTTAAACCTAATGTTTTCGTTGACTAGTTCGTCAGCATTAATCTTTTTGCTAATAAAAGACACCTCCATATCATTAAAAAAGTGGATGAAAATCACCCACTTGCAAAATATACATCACGTATAGTTTGTAGCATTTACCCAAAGCCTTTGGCAATCGGGTGAGAAGGTGACTTCTACTTCCTACTAATACTCATTGATAATACCATAGTTACTTATTAAAATCAACTACTTTTAATAAAATTCTTCTTTTAATTTACGATTCATTAAATCGTTAATACTTTGTGAAGGAACTTTATAATCATAAAGAACTTCATGAAGCTCATTAACAATTGGCATTGGGATATTATGCTTCTTAGCATCTAAATAAACAGCTTTACAAGCATTAATACCTTCCACTGTTTTCGTGTTATTTTCTAAAAACATTTTCGCATTATCATATTCACCAATCGCTAAACCAGCTTGATAATTACGTGAATGCTGACTAATACAAGTAACAATTAAGTCACCAATACCAGTTAAACCTAAAAACGTTTCTAATTTACCACCACGATAAGTACCATAGCGAACAATTTCAGCAAGACCTCTAGTAATTAACGCCGCTTTAGCATTATCTCCTAATCCTAACCCGACTAAAATACCACTAGCAATCGCAATAACATTTTTTAATGCCACTCCAATTTGAGCACCAATTTCGTCGTAGCAAGCATAAACACGGAAATAATTATTTGAAAATACTTTTTGGATTTCTTCCACTATTTTTTCATCATTACCAACACAACAAATAGTTGTTAAATTATGTAAAACCACTTCTTCAGCATGTGATGGACCAATTAAAGACACTAAAGGATTAGTTAAAATGTGTCTAATCACATCATGCATACATTCAAATGTTTCCATATCAAAACCCTTAGCGGTATTTACAATAATACATTGATCACTAATATATTCTTTAATAGTTAGACAAGCATCTTTAACATTATTAGAAGGCACACTTAAAATAACAATATCACTATTTTTAAGAATCGTTAAATCATTACTCGCTTTGATATCATAATTTAAAACAATATCTCCAAAATATTTACTGTTTTGATGATATTTATCAATATCGATTACCTGGTCAGTGCTGCGTCCATAAACCGTTACATCCATGCCATTATCTGCTAGAACATTCGCTAATGCACTGCCCCAACTTCCACTGCCATAAACAACTATTCGCATGATTTCTCCCTTGATTTAGCTATCAACACTAAAGGAATACCTTTAAATTCAAATGCTTCTCTTAAACGATTTTCTAAATATCGCTTATAACTAAAGTGCAACAATTCACTATCATTAACATGTAAAATAATCGTCGTTGGATTGATACCTACTTGTGTTGCATAATAAATCTTTAATCGACGACCATTATGAGTAGGAGGCGGCGTCATCATTTGCGCATCCAAAATAACTTCATTAATAACATTAGTTGCCACCCTTAATTGTGTCGAATTATATACTTCATCAATTATCGGCAACAACAAATGAATACGTGATTTATTTAAAGCCGATACAAATACTACAGGTGCATATGATAAATACACAAATTGTTCATATATCTCTTTAGTTATTTCACTCATTGTTGTATGGTCTTTATCAACAGCATCCCACTTATTATAAACAATAATTACTCCTTTACCCGCTTCATGAGCAAATCCTGCAACATGTTTATCTTGTTCTAGTATTCCTCTTTCACCATCAATTACTACTAACACCACATCACAACGTTCAATGGCAGTTTTCGCTCTTAATACCGAATACTTTTCAATATTTTCATATATCTTACCTCTTTTACGAATACCAGCAGTATCAATTACAACATACTGCTTATTCTCTCTAGTAAAAGAAGTATCTACTGCATCTCGAGTAGTACCCTCAATATTAGATACAATAACTCGTTCTTCATTCAATATCGCATTAACTAAACTGCTTTTCCCAACATTAGGACGTCCGATAATCGCAAATTTAATCATACCTTCATAATCATTAATTTTGCGATTTTCAAAACTATTGATAGTCGCATCCAAAGCATCACCAATACCAATACCATGCGATCCGCTGACCGCAATAGGATCACCTAATCCTAAAGCATAGAATTCATAAATATTATTGATCATGTCACCATCATCAATTTTATTAACTAATAAAATTACCTTCTTATTTGATTTTAATAAAAGTCTAGCAATATAACGATCATCATTAGTTAAACCTTCTTGACCGCTAACTACAAATAAAATTACATCTGCTTCATCTATCGCAATTTCTACTTGCATTTTAATTTCTTTTTGAAATTCTTGGTCCGCTAATTGGATACCACCAGTATCAATCAAACGAAAATCTTTCGTTAGCCAGTTGCCTTTCCCGTATATTCTATCTCTAGTAACTCCGGCAACATCATCAACAATTGATACTCGTTCTCCGACCATTCGATTAAAAATTGTTGATTTCCCGACATTAGGTCGACCAACAATTGCCGCTATTCCTGCAATCATTTATTCACATCCTTTTTTCTTGACAATTCCCATAATCTCATTGACAACTTCATCGATAGATAGATTAGATGAATCTATTTCGATAGCATCATCACATTTAATTAAAGGCGAATTTTCTCGATGGGTATCTTGATAATCACGCGCTTTAATTTCTTCTAATATTTGATCAAACTCAACAATTTGACCCTTTTTCTCTAAATCTAATACTCTTCTATGTGCTCTAGTTTCACTACTTGCGACTAAAAATATTTTGACTGGGGCATCTTGAAGCACAACTGAACCAATGTCCCGTCCTTCCATCACTACATTTTGATACTTACTTGCAAGCTCTTGTTGTCGCGTAACTAAGTTACAACGAACAAAAGCGACTTTTGAAATTGTTGAAGCGGCCATACTAATAGAATTCTCTCTTATTTGAGAACTAACATTTTCATTATCAAGATAAATATTGTTATGGGTATCAAAATCAATTTTAGTATTAGATAACATAACTTCTATTTTTTCCTCATCATCTAAAGCAATATTATTACGAATAGCTTTTAATGCTACCACGCGATACATGGCACCAGTATCTAAATAGTAATAATTTAATTTTGTCGCTAATAATTTAGCTATTGTAGATTTGCCAGCCGCACTAGGTCCGTCAATGGCAATATTCATGATAAAATACCTCTAGCTAATAAAATCCAATAAACCACAAAGCATAAAACTAAAACCAAACCAATAATTAAAATAACTAAAACAAAATTTAATATACGATTACTATAGCTAACATTATTGCCAACTCCTTGAAGTTCTTCTTTATAATCGTCAAGTTTTAAACGAAGTTGTTTCGTTTCTTCCAAATACTTTTCATTGGCCGAACCATCAATAATTACTGCTTGTTTTAAATTACTATTTTCAACTATTTCTTCACTTTGAGCATTATCTTCAACCACTACTGCTTCAGGTTGAACACTATTTTCCACTGTTACTGATTCAGGTTGAACACTATTTTCC
>JBATBW010000017.1:0-3706 GCA_049662565.1 Erysipelotrichaceae bacterium
GTGTATATGTTACTATTTGTTATATTGATAATATCAAATATGATTCAATTACTAATATTGGAACTAAACCAACGGTAAAAAATAGTGATGAAATTACAATTGAAACATTTATTTTTGATTTTAATGGTGATTTATATCAAAAATGTATTACAATAGAACTAGTAGACTATCTACGATCAGAAATTCATTTTGATAATTTAGAATTGTTGAAAAATCAAATTACTGATGATGTAAAAAAAGCAAAAATTATCCTGGAAAATATGGTATAATTAGAAAGGTGATAAATATGAATAATGAATATATTAAATTGAAAACAGGTAGTGAGTATGGTCAATTAGCAATTAACAATGATGTTATTGTTTCTATTGTAAAAATTGCAATTGAAGAAACAAAAGATATCGAATTAGTAAATTATCGAGTAGTAGGACAAAATATTGTTTCTAAAATTATCGATAATAAATTACATCTAGATATAGCTATCAAAGTTAAATCTACTAGTAATGTTGCGAAAACTTGTGAAGAGTTACAAAACAATATTACCAAAGTTATTAAACAAATGACTAATTTAACTTGCGAAAAAATCAATATAATTGTTGATGGCTTTATATTTTAGAGGTAATACATGAATCGTCGTAAAATAAGAGAAAACTTAATGATTGCTACATATTCTCATTTAATTCAAAATGTAGATGTCCGTATTTGTTTGCAAGAAAAGTTGCAAACTAATTTTGATACATTGGATGAGTATTTACAACAAGTGGCAGTCGATATTGTGCGTAATGAGAAAAAATATATTGAACAACTTGATGGATTAATCGATGAATGGGAATTTGATCGTTTAGGTAAAGTTGAACAAGCATTATTAATTGTGGGCTGTAGTGAATTAAATTTAAATTTAGTAGATAAGGCGATAGTAATTGATGAAGCTGTATCTTTAGCTAAAGTATATTGTGATGATGAAGCTTACAAGCTGATTAATGCTACTTTAGATAAATGTCATGGCTAATTATCGCGTCAGTGAACTAGTTAATAAGATTGCAAATTACTTTATTGGCAATCAAGAATATAATGATATTGTTGTTTTAGGTGAAATTACTAATTATACCCACGCTAAAAGTGGGCATCTTTATTTTTCCTTAAAAGACGAAAAAGCGAGTATTAGTTGTGCGATGTTCGCATCTAGTGCGAGTAAACTAACCTTTAAAGTGGAAAACGGCTTAAAGGTTCTTTTAAAAGGGAAAGTTAATGTTTATCCCACTACTGGTAGTTTGCAATTTGTTGCTAGTGATATGAAGCAACAAGGCATTGGGGATTTGTATCAACAATATGTTCAATTGAAAAACAAATTAAATAATGAAGGTTTATTTGACCCAAAATATAAAAAAGAAATTGATCGCTATCCGACTAAAGTTGTATTGATATGTGGAAAAGATAGTGCTGCTTTAGCGGATTTACAAAGCAATATTGCCCGTCGATGGCCGGTTTGTGAAGTAAAAGTCTTAACAAGTCTTGTCCAAGGTAATGGCGCATCTGTCGATATTATTAATAATTTGTTAATAGCGGATAATTTACAAGCGACTACAATCATTTTAGCGCGTGGGGGTGGTAGTTTTGAAGATTTAAATTGTTTTAATGATGAACAATTAGTTAGAACGATATTTAATCTAAAAACACCAATAATTTGCGGGGTTGGTCATGAATCTGATTTCACTTTAGTAGATTTTGTTTGTGATTTGCGTGCCCCAACACCAACAGCAGCTATTGAACTAGCGACAGTAGATTATCTTGATGTTTTGGATACTTTAAGTAAATATCAAAGCATTTTAAATAAAATTATTGAAAATGAATTATTGATTCATAATCAAACATTGGATAATTATCAAATTGCTTTAGATCGTTTTAAAGAATCTTTTGCAGTCTATCGTAATAAAATTACTAAATTAGAACTAAATTTAACGATATATGGTAAAAAAATTATTAATTATTATGATGGCAAGTTGGTTAATTATCAAAATATATTAAATACGAATATTAATGCTTTATTAGTAAATAATAAACATCAGTTGTTTGATTATAAACAACAAATGCAACAATATATTCATAATTATTTAAATGTAAGTGATAAACGATTGCAAAGTTGTTTGCACTTATTAGATGCTTATAATCCTTTGGATATTTTGAAAAGAGGATATAGTATCATTGAAAAAGATCATATCGTTATTAAAAGCATTAATGATGTCAACTTGAATGACTTATTAACAATCACTCTTAATGATGGTATAATAAAAGCGAAAGTAGAAGAATAGAGGTACATTATGGATAAAAATTTTAATGAAAGTTTACAAGAATTAGAAGCAATCGTTACTAAATTGCAAAATAATGAATTGTCACTAGATGTTGCTATTGAAGAATATTCTAAGGGTTTAAAATTAATCAAAGAAGCTAGTGACACCTTAAAAGCTTATGAAGAAAAGATTAAGGAATTGAATACTAATGCTTAATCAATTTGAAAACTACTTATTAGCGGTTACTAAACAATGGCCTAATTGTGAAACTAGTGAAGCGATGAAATATATGCTTTTACAATCAGGAAAAAGAGTTCGTCCATCTTTATTATTTGCTTTAGTTAAAGATCAAAAAGTTAGTGAAGACGATGTATTAAAATGTGCTTGTTGTATTGAAATGATTCATACATATTCATTAATTCATGATGATTTACCAGCAATGGATGATGATACGATGCGTCGTGGTTTACCAACTTGTCACAAGGCTTACAATGAAGCAGTCGCAATTTTAGCGGGTGATGCTTTATTAACTTATGCTTTCTATTTAGCTTCTACGATTGAAGATGGAAATATTAGTAGTCAAATAGTACAGATATTAGGTCGTAATAGTGGTATTGATGGAATGATTTTAGGTCAAGATCACGATATGAATATTGAGAAATATTACTCAATAGAAGATATTAAATATACTCAAATATTAAAAACCGGATGTTTATTTAATGCTTCATTACAAATGGGATTAGTTTTATTAAATGCGACTAAATATCAAAAAGTTATGGAAGAAATTGCTTATAATTTGGGATTATTATTTCAATTTCAAGATGATTTATTAGATGTTTTAGCTGATCCATTATTAAGAGGAAAAAGCGCAAGTGATTTACAAAATGAAAAGAACACGTTATTAAAATATTATGACATTGATCAATTAAAAGGGGAAATAAATAAATTAAATTTTGATATAAATGAAAGTATATCAAGTATGGACTTAGATTTAACTAATTTAAGAACATATATAAATTCTTTAATCGATCGAAAAAGGTAATATAAAATGAATATTGTAGATATTGAAAATAGTGAATTTATAAAAAAAATGAATTATCATGAATTAGACGAATTATCATTAGATATTCGTCGTTTTTTAGTTAAATCTTTAAGTAAAACTGGTGGGCATTTATCTAGTAATTTAGGCATAGTTGAACTAACTATCGCTTTACATTATGTTTTTGATTTTAAGAATGATCGACTATATTTTGATGTTGGACATCAATGTTATGTTCATAAGATATTAACAGGTAGAGCAAAAGGGTTTGAAAATCTTAGAAAATTTAAGGGTCTTAGTGGCTTTCAAAATATGAAAGAAAGCGAATATGACCATTTTGAAGCTGGACATGGTGGCACTAGTTTATCTTTTGCCCATGCAA
>JBATBW010000018.1:0-3565 GCA_049662565.1 Erysipelotrichaceae bacterium
ATTATGGTGTGGACTTGGTAATTGAACTGCCAAGTTATTTTGTGGCGCAAAATGCCTCTATTTTTGCTCAAGCTGCGATTGATTCTTTAGCAATCATGCAAGTTGATAGTGTTTGTTTTGGTAGTGAAAGTGACATTGAATATTTGAATTTAATGAGTGAAATAAATATAAATGTCGATCATTTAAAAGAAATTATGAAGTCTGGCGATTCGTATGCTAGCGCTTTAGGACGCTTAACTAATTGTTTTACGCCTAATGATATTTTAGCGATTTCTTACTTAAAACAATTAAAAAATTATCCGAATATTCAACCAATTAATATCATTCGTACTAATGATTATCATGATCAAAATATTCAAGATAATAACTTTAGTAGTGCGACTAGTATTCGCAATGCGATGAAAAATAAATCCGATTTTAGTACAGCTACACCGATAAGTGATTTGTTGAGGAAATATGAAAATATTAATAGTTATTACTTCCCTATTTTAAAGAATAAAATTATTTCATTAACGAAAGATCAATTAAATCAAATTTTATTAGTTGATGAAGGAATTGAAAATCTAATGAAAAAAAATATTCTAATCTACGATAATTACGAAGATTTTGTGAATAGTTGCGTTTCCCGTCGTTATAGTAAAAGTCGCATTAGTCGTATTTGTTTACATATAATTTTAAATACCATTAAAAAAGATATTAAGATTGATGGTGTGCGCGTTTTAGCTTTCAATGATACCGGCCGATCTTATTTACGACAATTAAAGGAACAAGAAGTCAATGTATACACCAAATTTAATCAAATACCGTATGATATTGCCCAATATGAATATTTAGTAAGCCAAATATATTCTTTATATTATCAAGATAAAAGTATTGGTTCGAGTGAAGTTGTCGGAGCAAAATATTATCAAAAAAAAGCCAATGAATAATTGGCTTTTAATTTTAATGTTTATAAACTAACGTTATGATAAATGTTTTGAACATCATCAACTTCATCTAAAAGGGATAATAGACGATTAAATAATTCTAATTCTTCACCTTCTAAAGTCACATATTCTTGTGCTAACATTTTTTGTTCGCAAACTTCAAATTCGCAATTAGGTATCAATGTTTCTACCGCATCTTTAACTTTATATAGGTCCGTTGGTAATGTATATAATGTCATCATTCCTTCTTCTACTTCCATATCATTGATTTCGCAGTCATTATCCATTAAACATTCTAACATTTTTTCTTCATCTTCATATTGGAATGTTAAAATACCTAAAGAATCGTATTGGAAACTAACTGCACCATTAACTGTCATCTTCGCATGGCTTTTGTTGACACAAGCACGAACATCGGCAATTGTTCGATTGATATTATCAGTTAAACAATCAACGATAAAGTTACCATTTCCGCCAAAGGCAATACCTTCATAGCTTACTGGTTGATAGTCTTCTCCACCTGTTCCTTTTGCTTTTTCAATTGCTCTTTTTATTACGTCGGCAGGTACTTGGTTAGCTTTCGCTTTTTCTATCATTCTTTTTAAACCAGTATTCATTTCTGGATCAGGTACACCAGCTTTCGCAGCCATATATACTTCTTTACCATATCTTGAATATACTTTTGCTTTTTGATTTGATGTTTTTAACATCGATGCTTTTCTTACTTCAAACGCTCTTCCCATTTTAATGTCTCCTTAATTTATTTCGATATGACAAATTTTCATTGCATGTAAGGCATTATTGTGTGAGGTTGGTGTCACTCCTGCACAACAATTTGAATCAACTTTAATTATTGTATTTGGAAAATGGGCTTTTAATAATAAAGCATTATTTATTACACAAATATCTGTGCATAATCCAATTATTTCGATATGTTCTAAACACTTAATTTTTAAGGTTTGACAATCGACCCGTTTTTTTAATTCACTAATAATAAAGTTTGGTAATTTTTTTGATCCAAATGTACTTTTTTCAATAACTAAGCTATCTTTGATATTTAATTTCGAACTAATTTGCCAACCATCTGTATTTTTAATGCAATGTTTTACTGGTAAATTAATTCCTTCTAATGATGATAAATATTTTTGATCGTGCGTATCTTTAGTAAAGATTACGATTTGGTCATTATTATAGTATTCTTCAATCTTTTTTTTGACGTTATCAACGATATTTTTAGCTTCAATTGTACCTAAAGAACCGTCAATAAAATCATTTTGCATATCGATTACTAATAGTATTTTCATCACATATACCTCTTATAAATTATATCAAACTAAAACTTATTTGTCACGAATTAAAGCATTTACCTCTTTTTGTAACCCTTTATAAATATTATCTAATACCGGATTAATATCACTATCATTTAATGTTTTGTCATTAGAAGCAAAGACAATAGTAACCGCAATTGATTTTTTACCTGCTTCCATATGTTCACCTTGATATACATCAAAGATATTAACATCTTTAACAATAGCCTTACCATATTTACGGATCGCATTAAGAATTTGACTACCATTAATTTCTTCATCAACAATCATTGATAAGTCAAAATTAATATTTGGATATTTACTAATTGCTTGGTATTTAATTTTACCTGGTTTACTATTGAACATTGTCGATAAGTTTAATTCCCCTATATAACATTTATTAATACCTAATTGTTTAGCTTTAAAAGGATTAATTAAGCCAAATACACCTAATAAGTTACGGTCAATATAAATAGCCGCCGATTGGTAAGGATTGTAATTTAAAGTATCTACATCATTTTCTTTGATGAAAACCCGATTACTATCAAAACCAAAATAAGTTAATATTTGTTCAATATGACCTTTTACTGTATAAAAATCAATATTAGTTACATCTTTTTTCCATAAACAATTATTGATTTTTGGACTAATTGCTAAAGAAAGACGATCTTGATGATTGTTATTAGTATCATAAACATTACCGATTTCAAATAATGCATAATTTTCAACAAAACGGCTTTGATTATAGCTTACTGATTCTAATAAACTATTTAATAATGATGTACGATAATATTTTCTTTCATCACTAAGCGGATTCGATAAGCATACAGCTTCACCAATTGGCATACATCCTTCATTAATGTATTTTTCGTTTACTAATGAATATGTAATTGCTTCATTATAACCCATTCCTAATAACATTTGTTTAATGATAATGGCGCTATCTTCATTAGGAGCATGACTGCCAATTGTTGTTTGCATGGTTGGTAGTTTACTAATGATGTTATTATAGCCTACTAAACGAATAATTTCTTCGATTAAATCAACATCAATATGAATATCGTTACGATAATTTGGTACGTGAACATTAAATGTTTCGTTAGTTAATTCATATTTAAAGTTTAATGATTTGAAGACGTTTTCTACTTGTTCTAAAGTTAATTGCGCACTTAAATAAGTATTAACTTTAGTTAAAGTTAAACTAACTTCAATATCTTTTAAATCGACATTTTGATAAATTACTTTTTCTTCAACCTCATTACTAAAAGAATATTCACTTAATAAATCAATTGCTCGATCAATTGCGAGTAACGTATTATGATAAGAAATACC
>JBATBW010000019.1:0-13110 GCA_049662565.1 Erysipelotrichaceae bacterium
GATATTTATGGTAGAAGATATTAAAGGAAACTCTAACTTAATTTATGATGGTATTCAATTTAATATTTGTTTTGATACACTATTAAATAAGTGGCAATGGTTATTGAAAGAAAGAGAATATCTAGGGCTACCAAAGAAGTATAGTGATGACTTTATAATGAACTTTATGATTTATTATAATCGTGGGTTTGCGAATCAATTAGGATTAAGATAAAGATTGATTATTATTTAAGTATTAATAGCAGCTATAGATTAACTTATATAAATTAAAATGAGTAATTAGTAAGAATAAGGAGAAGAAAAATGAAATATGACACAAAATTAGAATTTGGATTTGATGAAGAAAGAATATTAAAGGATGGATTATATACAGTAGAAGAAATATATGATATTGTAGATAATTACATGGCTGATCAAAAAGCTACTAAAACTGGTAGAGGAACCTATGAAGGTGATTGGGAAACAGAAAGCGATAAGTTCGTTGGTGTTGGTTTTGTCTTTTTACAAACAAAATGGTTTAGGAAATATGTTAATAAATGGATATTTAAAAATCCCGAAGAAGGAGAGTATGATTGTCTAATTATTATGCGTGAACAAGGGAATCATTTATGACAAGAAAAGCTATTAATTTTGATTTAAATACAAAAAAATTACTAGAATATTATGATAAAGACAACTACAATAATGCATATCGGGATATTCGCAAATTTATGGAAAGAAACGGTTTTGAACATAGACAATATTCTGGTTACGTAAGTATGAAATCAGTAAGATTTGGAATTGTAGAAAATGTGTTGGCTGATGCATATCAACAATTCCCTTGGTTGGTTAATTGCGTGGATGTTCTCGATGTTACTTCAGTTGGTAAAAATTATGATTTCGCAAAAAAGTTTAAAAGTCAACAGATATCCAAAGATGAAAAAAATAAAGAAAAATTGAATGATCTTGAAAATGAAATTGAAGACGATGAACCAAGGTTGGATTAATTGAAATATAGCCATAGCTGCATTTAGAGACAATCATGATATGGTTGTCTTTTCTTTTTGTAGGTGTGAAGATATATCACTTAAAATTATTTATTAAGAAAGGAGACAATATGACGGATAAAGAATTTCAGAGGATTTGCATAATTTATTATCATACTTTATTACTAATTGTCCCAGTGTATAATGAAACAAAAAATCATGTAAGATGTTTGGATCCAATGGAGTTTTTACTACCAATGGCAAGGGCATCATTAACTAAAAATTATGATGTTTTTTTTGATAATCTAGATTGGCTAATTGGTCAAAAGGATAATGATGGTAGAGGAAGGAGTTTGTTGCATTTAAAAACGTATAATAATATAATGCTTATATTGGAGAATATTGTACATGATAAAGACAATAAAACAGTTTGTGATGACAATGAAGTATAAAGACATGTATATTACTGACATTCATTTTAAACACCTACGTGATTTTAAAATATCGATTAGCGAATTAGAAAGAGAATTGGATCAGATTGAAAATAAAGAAGAAAAAATTGTTTTTTTAGAATTAGCTAAAAAAATGATATTTAATAGTATCACGTATAGTGTTTATGCGGAATATTTGCTTAAAAGAGAAGATAATATATGGCAGTTTTCAATTTTACCTTCGAGTGTGATAATTGATGGTAAAGAGATAAGTCTAGAGACTGATGAATTTAAAAAAGTTAGATTTGAAGATTGTAATGTATATTCAAAAGCTTGGGACAAAATAAGTTTAAGGACATTAAGTCAGCAAATAAAAGATGTTTTTATAGATGATGGTTCAAAAGATAATCGGTATTGGGAAAGTTTAAATCTTGTTTATGTTTATGAAGGTAAAAATTCTGCCGCTATTGAGAAAACTAAAGATTGCAAAGGGGATGTTAAAGTAAGAATCATGAGGGATGATATATTATTAGATAATATATATACTGATGGAATTCATTGGTATAACACATATGATAATACTATAAATATGAATGTGTTTGATTATCGAATTGCGGTTGTTTTTACGATACAACAACTAATTAGAAATATTAAAAGTCAATAAGTTAATTAGACTAGAAATGAATAAACATTTCTAGTTTTTTTGAAAGGAGAATAAAATGGAAAAAGTTGTTAATAAAGAATTGCCAAAAACATTTTGGATAGTAGAATTTAATGAAAGTGACATTGAAATAGGTGTTAAGGACTATAAATGTGAAATGGTTACTGAAGAAATTTTAGAAGAAATTAAAAAAATAGATGAAAAAATTGTTGGCAAGTGCTTAGGGTATTATAAGTTTTATTTTGAAAAAATCGTTGATGGTGAAGTTGAAACACAAATAAGAGTGGACATTGGCGATGGTAACGAAGCGAACAAAGAAGCCTTTGATTTTTTATTTACGGAAATTAAAAATAATAATGAAATGAATTTAGATGAAAATGGTTTGGATGTATAAATTAAAAAATTAAAATGAATTAAAGGCGATCAATCGATTGCCTTTTCTTTTGAAAGGAGAAAGAGGTTTTAAATGAAATCGAAAGAATTAAAGAAGAGGAAGTCGAGATTTAATATGTTTAAAATGAATATAAATAGAAAAAAAGCCTTAAAAATGGTTAAAATATTCGGATTAAATCTTCTAAAGTTATCAAATATATTTAAGGATGATAAGGATTTTGTATTGATTGCTGTGAAAAATGATGGCTTGGTTTTGTATTATGCCAGCGAGCGTTTAAAAGATGATAAGGATGTTGTGTTGACTGCGGTAAAAGAAAATGGTAGGGCTTTGCAATGGGCGAGTGAGAGATTACAAGATGATAAGGATATTGTATTGACTGCTGTAGAAAATCGTGGTGAGGCTTTGCAATGGGCGAGTGAGAGATTAAAAGATGATAAGGATTTTGTGCTTAAGGCACTGGATAAGAATTTTCATGTTTTAGCCTATGTTAATGATCGTTTAAAGGATGATGAAGAGGTTGTGTTGACTGCGGTGAGAGTTGATAGTAGGGGTTTGAAAAGAGTTAATAAATAAAGTTTTGAAAAATATGAATTTGCCTTTAAAAAACAGTCCCGATAGCGCTTGTTATATTCCAGCTATTGATGAGTTGAGAATGCCACCAATTGAAAACTTTAATTCTTCAGAAGCGTATTATATGACTATGTTACATGAGTTGGGACATGCGACTGGTCATAAAAACAGATTAAATAGGGAACTAGTTGGCGATAAATATTCTGATTCATACGCAAAAGAAGAACTTGTTGCAGAATTTAATGCAGTTTTACTTGGGAACGAATTAGGTTTAGTTGCGGAAGACGATATTGATAATAATAAAGCTTATATTCAAGCTTGGATTAAACAATTAAAAAATGATCCGAAATATCTATTTGATGCATTACAATCTAGTATAAAAGCTAAAAATTATATTTTAGATAAAATGGAAATACCACAAATTGAAAGATATGTAAATGGAATAAATAAAGAACTTGTTGAAGATGAAGAATTAGAAATTTAACAAATTATATAAAAAATATGGCTCTGCAATCGTTTTATTATTATTTTATAAGATAATTGCCAATTAAAACAATTATAGCGCATTTAAAAAGAAAGGATATTATGAAATTATTTAAAAAATGGATGAAAAATGATGTTTGTAAAGTTGTTAAAAAGCAAAACAAAAAGATTGTCGTTTACGATACGGAAACTACTGGTTTAGATTTTGATACAGATGAAATTGTTCAACTAAGTATTATTGATTTTGATACTGATGAAGTATTATATAATCAAAAATTTAAACCGATAAATAAACATCCTAATTATGCTCAAGCAGAAAAAATTACTGGCATTAAGTTAAGTGATTTACAAGATTGCCCATCTTTTGACTCTTGTAAAAAAGAGATACAAAAAATATTTGATGATGCAGACATATTGATGGCTTACAATATTGATTTTGATAATGGAATGCTTGCGACAAGCGGGATTAGTGGGTTGGATGAAAAAAAACAAATTGATGTAATGATTAAATTTGCTGAGTTTTATGGGGAGTTAAGATCAGACGGAGAATTAAAATGGAAAAAGTTATCTTTTGCAAGTGAATATTTTGGATTTAAATTTAATTATCATGATTCATTAGAGGATATAAAAGCAACTAAAATGGTTTATAATGAGATGCTGAAATTAAATTTTAATAAAGATATTAAAGAAATTGAACAAATTAGCGAGGATAACATAGACATTTAATGTTTTTTATTTAAAAATAATTAAAATATGGCTCTGTAATCGTTTTATTATTCTTTTATAAGATAATTACCAATTAAAATAATTACAGCGCCTTTTAAAAGAAAGGGAATTATGAAATTTTTTAGAAAAGTAAAGAAAAAAGATGTTTGGAATGAAAATACCGGTATTAAAAAGTTTTTCAAAGATAATCCTAGAACAGTTATTGTGATATTGGCTTTTTTTGTAGCTGGTATCAATTTTTTGGGATATTATTTTTTTATGAATTATACGTTTGATATTGTTAAAGTTCCAGTGGCAAAAGTAAACATAGCTTCAAATAATTTACTGGATGAAAGTAATATTGAATATAAGGAAGTTAGTAAATCGATATTAGATATTGATAATATCATTATTGATGAAAAGGAATTAAAAGGCAAATATACAAGGCTTTATAATGTAATACCGAAAGGTTCCTTTATTTACAAATTTGCGGTTGGTAGTAAAGAAGAAGTTATGTCAGCGCAAGATTATCAAATACGTGAAGGTAAGATACCGTATTCTTTGGCTGTTGATAATATTGGATCTACAAACAATGTTGTGAAGAAGAACAATATTGTAGATGTCTATTTTAATCAAACATTTAAAGAGACTCAATCAACAAAAGTTATGTTTGGTAAGCTAATCGAAAATGTTAGAATCCTATCGACGTATACTGCAAGTAATCAAGAAGTATCAAAAGGAACTGATGTTAATTATTTGATATTAGAACTTTCACCAGAAGAACTAGATTACATTGAACGTGGATTAAAATTAGGACAAATTAAAGTACTAATTGATAATGACCAAAGCAATGATATAGATAATACAAAAAAAGAATATTACGATGTTGTGATGGTTAGACAGTTTATTGATAGTCAAAGTATCATTACAAAAAAACCAGTTGCAGAAGTAACTGAAGAAAAGCCCGCAAATAGTAATGAGATAGATGAAAAACCGGGCAAACCAAATGTTGAATAGGAGGAAATAGAAATGTCAACAAATGTAACGATTATAGGCAGATTAACCGCCGATATTGAATTAAAAGAAGCTGGTAAATCAGTGGTATCTAATTTTACTCTTGCGAGTAAAGATTTTAAAGGTAAAAAAATAATTGAAACGGATTTTATTAATTGTACCGCTTGGGAAGAAGTTGCAAACTTATTGGCAAAATATACTACCAAAGGTGTTTTGTTGTGTGCGCACGGAAAACTGAAAGTTAATAATAGCACGTCTGAAGATGGGAAAAAATATCGCAATTCATATGTTTTAGTGGATAGCGTTGAGATACTATCATCAAAACAAAAAGAAGCTGAAGCGGAATTAACGTTCTAATAATTGCATAGACAATTTTGATAGATTGTCTTTTTTAGAAGGGAGGTGTAATTAATGTTCATTGAAGAAAATGAATTGAAAAATTCATTTTGGGATAACTACAAAAATAGATCATCAATTAAGGGATATCAATTTGAATCTAATATTAGAAATGGTTGTGCTGATTTATTAACAATTGAGTTGTTTCAAGATAAAGTACAAATAAATACTTTCGAATTTAAATTGACTGACATAAAAAAAGCTTTAGCACAAGCCGAAGCTAATTTAAAGTTTTCGCATCGATGCTTTGTGGTGTTGCCGGCAAACAAAGAAAAAGTTATTAGAGATAAATATGATTTCTTTTTAAAATCCAAAAAATATATAGGTGTTATAGTTGTGGAAGATGGCGGCCGTTGGAATATGATATACAAAGCTAGTAGTCAGCCAGACAGCAACGTAACAATATCTCAAGAAGTCTTAAAAATATTAATTAAATAAACTAAAGGAAGGTGAGGTGAAATGATATGGGAAGTTACCTCGAGTTTAACTATGATGAAATTGATTGGGGTAAAAAAATAGAAGCATTATTAAAAATTGATACTGTTACTGATATTAATGTTCGTAACAATGAATTATGGGTAAACGATATTAAAAAAGGTCATTATAAGATTAAAGACGTAAGCAAAACTGAAATAATGGAAGTAGCTAATAGATTGGGTAATAATATTGCGAATAGAATGAACAATAATTTTAATCTAGGCGCGCCTATATTAGATGGCAACAGTGGGGTAATCCGCGTTAATGCAATTCATAGTTCACTAACAGAAAAATATAATGCAATCGCTATACGTAAAACTCCTATCAATTTACGTTTGACTGAAAAATATATTATTGATAGTAATTATGCGACTAAAAAAATAATGGAGATTTTAAAACAATTAGTTATTGCAAAAGCGAATATAGTTATTTGTGGGATAACTGGTAGCGGAAAAACTGAACTGTTAAAATATCTATCGAAAGACATATTAGATAATGAAAGTATTATCACTATTGAAGACACTTGGGAATCTCATTTGAAAGACATTTATCCAAAAAAAGATATTTTAGCTTTAAAATCTAATGACGAAGCAAATTTTAGCGATTTAATTAAAGCTTCGCTGAGACAAAACCCAGATAGAATATTTGTTAGTGAGAGTCGTGGAAAAGAAGTGTTGGATTTATTGAATTCGATGTCAACTGGCCACAACATCATAACTACGATTCATACAAGTAGTGCAGATGAGATACCTACACGAATGATTGAAATGGCGGGCGCTAATCAAGATGAAGAAAAATTAAAAAAGAGAATACATCGATATGTCGATATTGGTATATTTATTAATATTACACAAAACAAACATGGTATCGAAAGAAAGATTTTTGAAGTTGTTGAGTTTAGTTATGAGGATGATAAGTATATTGTTAATACAATTTACGAGTATGATTTTATAAATAAAGAAGATAAATATAATGATTTTGTTAGTAATAAGTTGATACGGAAATTATCATTAGTAAAGGAATTAACATGATAGTAGCGGCAATTATTTCTTTTATAATCATATTTTGTGGTATTGTTATTGGTTCCTTATATAGTAACAAAAAAAAGAATGAAAGAAATAAGAGTGATGTTAGTTTTTCAAATGATATCAAAAAAAAGGCTAAACATTATGGAACGGACTACACTTTATCCAATTACTTAAAACAAGTGTTAATTTTAGTGATTGGATGTGTGTTTTTTAATTTGATACAACCTAATTCACTTTTAACAGGCGTTTTAATAGTGGCTGGAACAATCATTATACCTATTGTATATCTAGATAACATGAAAAGGCAATTCAACGAAGAAATATTTAAACAAATATTGATATATTGTTATAATACGGCTTTGTTGTTAAAACAAACGTGTCAAACTCACGAATCATTAAGAATTGTATTAGAAGATATTAAGGATCCTTTAAAAAAAGATATTTTGAAATTAGTTAAAGCTTTTGATATTGGTAAAGATGCGACAATCAAAGTAATGAAAGATATTAATATAAAATATCCATATTCAATAATTAAACAATTAAATTTAATTATGATCCAAATGTATTATGAGAGTTGTGAGAACAGTTCCGATATGATTGATGTGTATATTAATGACGTAGAGGTTTTAAATGCGGATATGATTAAAAATAGTACTGCTAGAAAAGTGTTGAGAATGCAGTATATAGCATTGTCAGCTCTTGCTTTGGGAGGTTACTACTTTATGCTTAATTCTATGAAAGATATTATGGGGAATGTTTTGGATGCTCCTTGGTATCAATTATGCTATGTGATGTTTATTACGACAATTTTTGCTTCGCTATTTTTTGCAAACAATTATTTTAATAATAATATTACTAAGGAGTAAATTATGATTATATATTATATGATTATATCGGCTATTATTCCTTTTTTGTTGGTGTTATTTGTTTTAAATGAATCGGTTGATAAAAACAAAAAAATTACAAAAGAATTAAATAAATTGTTTAAAATTATTATGTCTGTTTTTCAAGAAAAAGATTTCAAAGAAAAATATTTCTTTGTGTATGATCGCAATGTTGATATTAAGACTCAAATAAATAGAGTAGTATTGTCTATTATAGGTTTTGTTGCAGTCATTGTCATTAATGGATTTGATTATTTTTTAATGGCTTTATTAGCGGGTTTTGTTTTTTTTAAAATAGAATATTTTATTGTTAATGGGAAATACAACAAATTATTAGATGATTGTAAAAATGAGTTTCCTTATTGGATTAAAACTATTATTTTATTGTGCTACTCTAATCCAGTGCATGCTGCTTTATCAAAATCATTAGACTATGCACCAAAATTAATGCAAATTAAATTATCAAAGTTATTAAGTGATATAGATAACGAACCTAATTCGTTTAAGTCTTATAAGATATTTACGGATAGTTTTAATTATGTTGAAGATATAGAGATGATATTTAGAATAATTTATAGAATATCTGGGGGCAATAAAGACGAAGGAAAAAAATTATTAACATCTTTAAATGAAACTGTCAGCAACAAAGTAAACAATACCAGAAAAAATAAAAACGACCGGACAAATAGCGCTATTGGTTTAATTTGGATAGTTCCAGTATTAAGTTTAGTTCTTATCTTATGCGTTATGATGTTGAGCAGCATTACAATGATTACTTAATTAAGCAACTAGAAATAGTTGTTTTTTATATTTTGAAAGGAGGTGAATTATATGAAACAGTGGATGGAAGAAGGAGGTTCAATAGTAATCGTAATTTTAGCGGTTGTTATTGTTGTGGCGCTTATGAATAGTGCGCCTATTAAAGAAGCTTTATCTACCCTAGTTAAAGAAAAAATTACTGAAATCGGCGGAGCCGGTACAGTAGAATAGTATAAAGGGGTAGAGGAATCTACTCCTTACTATTTAAAGGAGAAGAAATGAAAACAATGTTTGAAAGTTTAGTGTCTTATATTGTTCTTTTTATGTGCTTGTTTACATTGATTTTTGTTTTATCTGTTTTTGGAATTAAAAATAAAATTAGTAAAGTATTGTATTATGTTATCCAAGAAATTGAAATTTATGGTTATGGCAATACTGATATCAATGAAATCGCAAACAAAAATAATGTAGATATAAGTTGTGTTGATTTAATGATTGATTCACAACTTGGCAAAAAATTTAAAATATCGGTTAATAAGGATATTAAAATACCTATTTTAAATATTAATAAAGATTTAGTTGTTACAGCTACAACTAGATTAGTTAAATACTAAAGGAGAGAAAAAATGAAAATATTAAAATTTATTAATTTTAAATTAATAAAAGTGTTGGCAATTGATGTAGAAGCTTTTAAAAAATTGATAAAAGACTATACCAGTGATGTCAGTAATATCTTATATGGTGTAATTGGCGGTGTTATGGCTATATCGATTGTTTTGACTATTATTAAATACTTTATGCAAGATGAAGATGACCGCCAAAAATCGCAACTCGTAAAAAATATTCGTAATATTTTGATTGCTGGCGTTTTTGCTGTTGTGGTGCCGGTGGTTATTAGTTTGTTAGGAATATAATATGAATATTATTGATGACTCTTTAAGATCAATTTTTTGGTGGATTGCTAGTGCTTTGTTAAAATTAACAGACACCATCTATAATTTGTTAGAATCTGTCGCAACTTTTTCGTTCATGAATAATGCGGATTTAAAAATATATTACAATAATATAATGATTTTTTTAGGGTTGTTTTTCATTTTTAGAGTATCAAGCAAAATTATAAAAATCATGATTGATGATGAAGCACGAATGGGTTTTGATATTACAAATTTAATAAAAAAGCTTTTTATTGTTGCGGCTGTATATATCTTGATGTTCTCGGGGACGAAATTGTTTTCGAATATGAGTGTTGAGATTAATAAATTTCCGAGTGTTATACTTACAAATAATACTGATTCTAAATTTTCTAATCAACTTGTAAATGGTTTTAACAATGGTAAAGAGAAAATTGAAAATTGGGAAGATGAAAGTTTTGATATCAATGAAACCGAAAGAAATGAAAAGGGTACTAAAGTGTATAAGTATTATCGAGGAATATGGAATTTATTATATTTGTTTGTTTTTGGTGTTATTGTATCTTATCTAATAATTATTATTGCAGTTGATATTGGTAAACGTTGTTTTGAACTGGTTATGTTATTATTCATTTCTCCATTAACAATATCATCTATTATTAATGATGGGGATGATACATTTAAAACATGGATTAAAAATATTGCCGCTCTACCTATAATTAATTTTATGCAGATTTTTTTGATTAATTTGGCTGTTGTGTTGTTATCCACTGTTGCTGCGAATAAAAATGATTTTTTCCTTTATATATTGTTGTTGATAAGCAGCTTATTAATTATTCAAAATGGCGCATCATCGATAAGTCGATTTATCGGTGCGGATATTGGTTCGGGTAATACAATGTCGCAAGTAACTCAAATGGCGGGAATTGGAATGGGAGCGGCTCATATGGTTGCATCAAGAGGTAAAGATGGAAAATTACATATGGGAGCAGCAATCAAACCAGTGGCTAATGCTATAGGAGGTGCTGGATATTTAGCAGGTCGAGTTTTAGGTGGGAATTCTGCTCGTTCAATAGTAAAAAACGGTGCAGATTCTACTCAACAAGGTTCTTGGATGGAAAGAAGACGACAAGATCAACTTAGTGGAAGTAAATTTAAAAGAGTTAATGGAGCAATAGTAACAAGCATGTATAATAAAGCTGTAAATACAAGAGCTAGCAGCAATTTTTATAATAATAGAAAAACTATAGGTGCGGTATTGAATGGTCGTGAAAATATTGACTTCCGTGATAGATCAAGAGACGGAAAAGGGATATAAGATAATATGATATTTTATACAGCAAAGAACTATAAAAAGGGTGTATACATTTTAAATATATATAAACCAAAAGATTTTGTTATTATGTGTGTTTCTTGTGTGGTAGGAGGGATAGGAATAATCGTATCCCTCATTTTAAATATTACTAATATTTTTGTGTATTTGTTTTTAGGTTTGGTTATAGGTGTTCCGGTATTTATGTTTTTGCCATTGCCAAATTATCATAATTTTTATACTTATATTAAAGGTTTTAAAAATTTTAAAAAAAGTAGACAAAGCTGGGAATGGAGAGGAATAAAATGGGGCGAATAAAAGAAGATTTGCAAGATATTATGACCTTATTAAATGAAAATTCAATTAATGTAGGAAACACTATTTTAAGTGAAAATTTAGAAAATGTTGTTGATGAATTAAATAAGGCGATTATTTTAACTAAAATTAAAAATTGTTTAGTAGATTATTATGATATAGAGACTATTAAAATGATTTATGTGCAAGCTAAAACAATTAAAGAAAACATTGAAAAGAATAGAGATTTAGATGATATATGTTTTGATATTTGTACGAAAGTTAATGATAAAAAAATTACTATATCACAATTAAAAAGTATAAATAAGTTTGATTTAATCGCAATTATTGGTTATGGTGCCGAAGTTGAGAGCATGGAAAAGAACAACAAAAAAGTTATAAAGAACTCCACTAAGCAAAAGAAAAAAATAGATAGTACTTTAGATTGGATTGATATAAATGATATCGGTGTGGATTATGTATTGTTACAAAAAAATAAAAAATCAGAAACTTTAATGGGTATTAAAATTGAGGTGCCTTCAATATTTTTGGAGGATGAAGATATTCAAATGATTTGGCTCAATAAGTTAAGAATTATATTTAATCGATGTACTTTCCCAATTTATCATAGTTTTGTATATTCGCCAATCAACTTAGATAAACATACAAAAAAATTGATGGATCAATATTATATTGAAGAAGATCCTTTAATAAAAGAAATGTTGATGGATGAAATTAATTTATGGGAAGATTTTGCGAAAATAAACTATGAATTAGAGTTTTTCTTGATTATAAAAGATAGCGATGGGAATCGTTTAGAAGAGAATTTCAATAAGCTTTTTAGAGAATTCTCTAAAAATAATATTGGTGTAAAAAAACTTAACCAATTAGATTATCAAAATTTAGTTGCTTATCAATTTAATAACGAATTAATTAATAATTATTTTTTCAGTGATATTTATATGCATATAAATGAAGAATTAGTTGCAGATAAAGAAAAGGAAGATGAAACATATGAACAAGAGTAAAATTGCACCAACAACTTTGCAAGTAAAACAAAATTATATGATTATTGGAGATAAATATGTTCGTAATTATTTAGTAACTTCCTTTCCAGAGCAACTGCATTTTGGATTTTTAAGTAGATATATTTCCAATCCGAATATTAAAGTTTTTATAAAAACCAATATTTTAAATTATGATATGTCAAAAGCTTTGAAGAAAGAATATCAACAAAAATTAGATGAACTAAACAAAACTACGGATCCAACATTACGTCAGAAATTAGAAAAACAAATTGAAGGGTATGAGAATCATATTCAAGATATGATTCAATCGAATGATAAGATGTTGGATTTAATAATGATATTTCAAGTAACTTCTTTTAGTTTGGATAGTTTGAATGAAGATAGTGAGCAACTTAAATCATATTTGAATACAAACGATATTAGAGTGTCGGCAGTAAGCACAAAACAAGAAGAGTTAATGAGGGTTACATCACCATTATTCATTGATAGTAAATTAGATAATACTTTAGTTTATAATTATGGATATCCTTTTTCGGTGACAACTTTTTGTGGGATGTGGGCATATAATTATCAAAAATTAGTTGACGAAAGTGGTTTTTTACTAGGGCGTGAAAAAAACAATGGTGGGATGATTAAATTCGATCCGATGTTTTATAATCATAACAAAGTGGAATCTGTTAGTTCTGGTCGTTCAGCTGGTAATATTGTTGTTTTTGGTAAAACCGGTAGTGGTAAGACAACGACTATGAATAAAATTATACGTAATTTTATTAAAAACAAAACTAAGTTAATATGGAT
>JBATBW010000020.1:0-12501 GCA_049662565.1 Erysipelotrichaceae bacterium
TCTTAATCTTAACCACCTCAGGATGGTCACAAATTAAAACTAAACACAAATAAATCGCAATCATTACCGCTGCGCTACCTAAGTCATATTGCATAATTAAAATAATGAAAGCACATGCTAGTGTATATAAAGTCGGAACTTTCAAAACATCCCAAAAATTTTTCGCACCTTTTTTCCCTTTACGCATTTCACTTGCGAACAATAAAATTAAATTAATTTTACAAAATTCTGAAGGTTGAATCGTAATTGGTCCTAAAGAAATCCAAGCTTTTGACCCATTAACAGTTGGAAAAACTAAAGTTAATAAACAACCAAACAATGTCAAAATAATAATCGGATTCTTCAAACGATCATATAGATCCATAGAAAAAACAGATGTAACAAAATTCATCGCAAAAAAACAAACACCAACAATCATAATTTGCATCATAATCGGTTTAATAATGACAAAAGCATCCGTATTCAAAGTACCAATACTAGCTGAAGAAATCATAAAAATTGAAAACAACAAAACAAAACAAATAACAATCATTAAAGAACGATTGCAATCTTTTTTTATTTTTAATGCTGAAGGAATAAACTTTGCACTTAATTTCATCTAATCACCAATAATATTATAACAAAAAAAAGAAACAAAATAATGTTTCTTTTAACTTAATTTTTTTAACAATTCTTGTGAAGTCTTTGTTTTACCTAAACCACCCAAAGTACATTTGATTTCTTGCGGCATTTTTAAACCAATATCTAACATTGCTTTAATTGTTTCATCTAGCGGTATCACATAATCGTAACCCGCAAGTATCATATTAACACTACTTAAAGCATTAACACTAGCCATAATATTTTTACCCAAACACGGCACTTCGACGCGGTCTGCAACTGGGTCACAACATAAGCCCGTTACATTTTGTAAAGCTAAACTGGAAGCATTAACACATTGAATCGGTGTACCATTAAATAAATAACTAATTGCACTAGCCGCCATTCCACTACCAGCACCACACTCTACTTGACATCCGGCTATTTCCGCTGAGAAAGTAGCAAGGTTGGCAAAGAACACTCCTTCTAAACCACTAGCTAGTAACGCTCTGACTAATTGCTTTTTGCTAAAGCCATAAGTCATCCCTAAAGAGACAATTGTCCCAGCTAGACAACCACAACTTCCGGCTGTCGGAGCTGCAACAATGACATTCATGCTGCTTTTACATTCCATTAATGCAGTGATACATTTAATCGAATTATTTATTACTTCACTTGGGACTAATTTATTATCTTTTAAAGAACTATCAATTAGACCACACTGAAAGTGTAAGATACGATCATCGTAATTAGTACCTGATAAACCAATATTTACTCCATTGATCATTATATCTAAAAGTTCTTCTGCCTTTTTATATACTTCATATTCGCTACAATTCCCTCTTTTAGTTTCATAAAGAATTGCTAAGTCAGCCATATCCATATTAGGATGCAACTTACTATAATCAATCATTTCTTCTCCACAAGTAAAAGGCAATGATGTTTTAGTGCTAGATAAAGTAGGAAGTATCGGCAATAAATATTTAACTTCAATAACATTACTTAATTCTTGAATTCTATCAAAGCTAATCGGTTGATTGCTTTTGATATTAATCAATAATTTATCACCATTTTTAATCACTTCAAATGCATCATAATCATTAATAATTTCTTTAATATACTGAACATTATCATCCGCTAATTTGATTAATAGCTCATAATAGTCACCCACAATATTGACATTAAATCCATCATATTGACGAATCAATATCATGCCACCGCCCACACTAATCGCATCAACGATATGACTGTCACCATCATTTTTAATATGACAACGATATTGATTAGGATGATCACCACCATAAGAAGTATTCTCATAAATAATACTAACTCCTTGATTAAGGGCAATATCCATCGCTTTTTCAACACCTTCATCAGTTAATTGCATCCCCAAAATACCAGCTGCAAATCCCATGTCGGTGCCCTGTAACGCATGATTATCACATAGGGAACCATTAGGATCAAACTTACAAATTACTTCTTGGACATTATTATTTAATAATTGGCGAATTATTTGACCAATACGAAATGCTCCAGCCCCATGGGAACTACTAGGCCCACGCATTATTGGACCTAAAACGTCATTAAAGATACTTGCATAATTAGCCATTATAGTTCAACCTCAACCCCAATATTTTTCTTTATTGCATTTTGGTAGACTGCTTCCCCAACTACAATGTCAAATAACGCCATCCCTACTGGTTTATAAAAAGTTGTTTCCCCAATTTGATGATTTTGATATTTTTCATCATAAATTAAATCCGATAATTGAATGACATCTTCGCTCTTAAATAAACCATTCTTAATTGGTGTATATAAATCTCCACTTTCTTCTTTCGCAAAATTTAAATCAGTATAAACATTGTCCACTACTTCAAATAAAGCATCGGGACATTCACGGTCACTTTTTTTATATGAACCAATCGCAATAATGTTCTTCCCTTTTAATAAATTAGAATCATTAGGTAATACTGGTGTCTTTGACGTAGTAGCACAAATAATAATTTGACTTTGTCTAACCAAATCTTCAACGTTATCCACAATAATAATATCAATCACACGATTTTTAGGTAACATATCTTTAGCGCTATTTAAGAATTTTGAAAAGTCTTTAGTATAAGCATCAAATACATAAACTCTTTCAATATTACGGGCATAACAAGCGTAAATCATTTGATACAACCCTTGAACACCCGCCCCAATTAAGCCACATGTTGAGGCGTCTTTACGCGTCGTATATTTAATCCCAACTCCACTGTTGGCACCAGTACGAATCGCAGTAACAAAGCGACCATTCATTATCGCCTTAGTTTCTCCATCATCACCATTATTTAAAACAATTAATCCATCAATAAAAGGTTTCCCTTTACTAGGATTATTGGGAAACAAAGTCAAAAACTTAGTACCAAAAACTTCCGGAATAAAACATGGCATATATAATAGCGTATCCTCATTATGTTCAATACAAGGACGTGGTGGCATGTAAAAATCATTCTTATAAAACAATTCATACGCCTTTTCCACGGCATCCATACATTCATTAAAACTTAAACAATTTTTAATATCTTTCTCACTCAAAAATAACATTTCATTCTCCCTCTCTTTGATAATATTTTTCAACATCTAGACAAACTTGTCGAAGATGATTCCTTATCGCTTCAACAGCCTTAATTTGATCTTTATTAATTAAAGCTTCCACAATTGCTTGATGCTGTACTAAACCGATTACACTAATACTTTTATTGGCTTTTGAGAAATATTTATAAGCATTATCTCCCATTAATAATAATTCATATAATTGATATAACATCTCATTTTTACTCATCTTCGCAATCAATAAATGTAATTGTAAATCATAATTATCACCAGAATCATTATTTAAAACACTTTGTCGATAATTATTAAAGATCGCTTTTAGTTGCTCAAACTGCTGTTTTTCACCATTAATACAAGCCTGTTTAATGGCATACTCTTCAACTAGCTGTCTAATCTGCAATATTTCTAATAATCTTTTTTTAGAAAGATTATTTTCATCAAAAACTAGTTTAGTAGCTTTATCACAATTTAATTGATGTTTAAGTAACCTTTCTCCTAATACAGTAATTACGCGTCCTTTATTGCTTTGTTTTTCAATGAGACCATCTTTTTCTAGTTTCAATAATATTCTACCAATTGTTGCTTGTGAGTAATTTAAATGATTCGATAGTTCAATTGCCCCTATCGCATCCTTTTTATTATTCATAATTTTGAGTATTTGATAATCAATATTTTCCATCATAACCTCACTAATCAATTTTGATTAGTGATTATATTATATCAAAAAAATTATGATTCGTAAACTTTTTTACCGAAATATAATATCTATGATAAAATATAAAAAAGAAAGGAAATCCACATGGTACATTTAGTATATATAGACAACAAAGAAAAAACTATGGACCGAATTATTAACGGTCACAAAACAATGATTATTAGAGGAGCCGCTGGTAGAAAAATCCCACACAGTCGCGTATTTGTTGATGAAGATATTTATTTCATGGAAAAAGGTTCATCAAAAATAACCTTACAAGCCAAAATTACAGCTGTGAAAAACTATGTTAAATTAACTGATCAAGAAATTACGGATATTATTAATACCAATCAAAACAAACTAGCACTAAGCGATCAACAAAAAGAAAGATGGCACAAAAAATGTCTTTGCCTAGTAGAATTTAATAATCTACAAAGCATTACACCTTTACAATTTGATCATCAGTCAAATATGGATGATTGGCTAATTATTGAAAAAATAGAAGATGTCGTAGTTGGTTCAAGCATTACATATAATTACGATAAATCAAAATTTTAATTCCACAAAAAAAACCGTAGGACCTAAATCCTACGGTTATCTTTTTATTATCGTTTTTAGAAATCGATTTCTTTACCGTAATAAATGTAAGTGAATAATTTTTCCATCGTAGCTGGATCAATTGAACGAGGGTTAGAACCAGTACATGCATCATTAACTGCATTTACACTAATATCAGCAATTTTTTCTTTGAATTCTTCTTCAATAATTCCAAATTCTTTTAAAGTATTAGGAATATTCATTTGATCATTTAAACCACGAATCCATGCGCATAAACCATCAATTTTCTCACATAAAGTTCCAGTAATACCGATAGAATCAGCGATTTCACCATAACGAACTGCGGCTTCTTCATTTTTTGAATTATATTTAATAACATAAGGTAAATACATAGCATTAGCTAAACCGTGAGTGATATGTCCAGTTGAGAAAATAGCACCAGTTTTATGAGCCATACTATGAACGATACCTAATAAAGCATTACTAAATGCCATACCAGCTAAACATTGACCATAATGCATTAATTCACGAGATTCAGTATCGCCATTATATGATTTAATTAAATCGCTATTAACGATTTGAATAGCTTTGATAGCTAATGGATCAGTAAATACAGTATGTAAAGTAGATACATAAGCTTCCACAGCGTGAGTTAAAGCATCCATACCAGTATAAGCAACTAAATGATTAGGCATAGTTTGCGCTAAAGCAGGATCTACAATAGCGATATCTGGTGTAATTTCAAAGTCAGCTAATGGATATTTAATACCTTTAGCGTAATCAGTAATTACTGAGAAAGCTGTAACTTCTGTAGCTGTACCACTAGTTGAAGGAATAGCTAAGAAACGAGCTTTAGTTCTTAATTTAGGGAAATTGAAAGGAATAATTAAATCTTCCATTGTAGTTTCAGGGTATTCATAGAAAGCCCACATTGCTTTAGCTGCATCAATTGGTGAACCACCACCCATTGCAACGATCCAATCGGGTTGGAAATCACGCATAGCTTGCGCACCACGCATAACTGTTTCTACTGATGGATCTGGTTCAACACCTTCAAATAATTGTGTTTCAATATTAGCTTCTTTCAAATAATTAAGAACTTGGTCTACAAATCCAAAACGTTTTAAAGAACCGCCACCTACTACAATAATCGCTTTTGTTCCTTTTAAATTTTTTAATTCTTCTAATGAATTTTTACCGTAATATACATCTCTAGGTAATGTGAATCTCATGTTAAAAGTTCCTCCTTGTTCACTTGTTATTATTATAACAAATACTTGTGAATTATTCAACAAGTATTTTCACTTTTTTTATATAATTATTGTCGTGAATTTAGTCGTAAAATTATAATTTAATTTAATAAAGGGAATCGTTATCGGATAGTTAACTACTACTTCATATTTGTTATCTAAAGACTCCTTAACCGTATATGTACACTTGCGACATATCCCCTTCTCTTTTATTCTCTGATCAACAATGTTACTATAACCATCTTCATCTTCAATAATATCTACAACGTATTCACCAAACAAATTTGTTTGATTAAAAACCATCATGATATTCACTAAGCTTAATGATATTATGACAAAAAACATAATCAAATAAAATGTAATATAAAATTCAAAACTCGCTTTCATCTAGTCTCCTGTTTGGGTCATTTGATTCCATTGATTTTCTATTGTACTTTGTAAAGTCGTTTTAAAAGTATTAGAAAAAACGATCATTCCTACCGCAATAATTGTGACAACTAGAACTAATCCATATTCTTCAAAAAATGCTTTCATTATATCCCTCCTTTCAAAATCATCATCATATAATTAATAATTAATACTAAAAATATCATTGTTAATATTAATAGCGGAACAATTGCTAACCAACTGAAAATCATTAAGTTCGCTTCATAACGCTCATTTCGACTAATAGTTAACCACTTACTAGTCATTTTAATTAAATTATCTAATTGTTGATTACTATTAATATCTCCAATAATATTATAACTATAAAGTAAGCGCATCCCGATAAACACCTCATTAATTGGATATTCTTTTAAAAAGGAAATATAAGTTTTCGCATCATTAGGGCGCTCTTTTAAAGCCTTAGACAACTCTTTCACATCATCAAGTATTAAACTAGGACAATACCTTATTGACTGGTCTATCGCTGTATTTACCGTATTCGTTTTCAATAAGACTTGAATTTGTCTGATCCAAATAGGAAATTCAAACTTTAATTTTTTAATCTTCATATCATATAGTTTTTTTGCTTTTATTAAAGGATTAAAATAAGTAAACAAAATTAATATGCTGATCATTATCACCAAAATATATTGGTAATTACTCATAATAATTAAACCAACTAAAAATAAAGATAAATAAAAACTAATAAAATGATTATGCCCATTATCAATCTTTAACTTATTGTAATAAATCATTACTAGATTACTAATATAACTATGATTATATAAATATCTAATATTTTTTCTAAAAATAATTAAAAACAAATAATACCAAAAAACAATAAACCAACTCATAAACATTCTCCATTATCAATAAAAGGTTTCTTATATATCCGATTAGAACCTAAAACAACCCCAACTAAACCTAATACGTAAACACTCATACTAATTTGATAAATATCTGAATTAATACTAATATCAA
Organism: Erysipelotrichaceae bacterium; assembly: GCA_049662565.1. Taxonomy (GTDB): domain Bacteria; phylum Bacillota_I; class Bacilli_A; order Erysipelotrichales; family Erysipelotrichaceae; genus JBATBW01. The sequence goes on from JBATBW010000020.1 coordinate 7,084, forward strand.
TCGTCGAGAAGATTATATTTAACATAATCGCAATAACTATCGATAACCCACATAAAATCCAAATACGAACTTTCATTTGTTGTTGTTTTTGTTTATAACTATTAATATCATCACTAAGCTGATCTAAATCATTTAAAATATTAATCATCCCCGCTTGATAATCTTTAATCCCGTATTTTTCAATCATATAAACATAATTATGTAAATTATTAATAACAAAATGATTAAATATTAGATTTATATGCATCAAAGATTCAAATAAATCTTTCCCTTCATCTAAATCCTTAATCGCCAAAGAAACTTGTTCTTTTAATTCATAATTACATAAAGGTAAACAATCCTTTAACACTTGATAACACTTAGGATTAATTTGATATAAACCCACAAACATATTTAAATAAGTAATCCAATTATTAAATAACATCTTTTGATACAATCCATAATAATACCACCTAATACTAATTGGTAACATTAATAAAACTAATAAATTAATACCCAAAATATTAAAAATCTGTAGATGCAGAATATAAGATAAAATACTAACACTACATACACTCAATAAAACAATAATTAAGTGTTGTTTTAAGGAATAAGTTTGATGATATAGCTGTAACTGTTTAATTAAATAAGAATACTTAAACAACTTATCCATTCATCAACTTCCAATAAAAATTATTTTCTACAATACCTTTAGTATCATAAATCAGTTCACAACTACGTTTCCCATCATTAGATAAATTAAAGACCACAATTTCATCAATATAACGAATAATCCCTTGTTTAGTAATCTTTGATACAATATGAATAACAATATCAATATTCTCATAAATCATATTTAATAAATTTTCATTAGTATTTTCAATATTACCAAACATATTCAATAGTCTTTGAGGAATTTGAAAACTACTACCACAGTGAATCGTACTAATCATACTAGCCCCAGTCGATATAGCTTGCATTAAATACAAAACTTCTTTAGAACGTACTTCACTAACTAATAACCAATTCGGTCTTTGACGAAGACTAGTTTTAATCGCTAAAGAATAATCCATAAAATTATTGACCTGTAAAGAAACATTATCTTTATGATAATAAATATCGTTATAACGCAATTCTAAAGTATCCTCAATACTAATTACCCGATCATTACTTAATATATACCCACCTAAAAATTTTACTAATTCCGTTTTACCACTACCTGGTAAACCACATATTAAAATATTAAGTTTCTTTTTTATAATCATTTTAAAAATATCAATCGCATCATCATTACAATAATTACTCTTAACCATCATTTCCTCATTTAAGCGAACTACGGGTAAAGTTTTTCTAATCGAAATACTATAACCATTTTTCGCAATTGAAGGATGTAATATCGATAATCTTAACGTATCCGTTTGTGCTTCTAAAATAGGATAAATATTATTAAAAGGTAAATTTACATAATTCGCTATTTGAAAACACAAAGTCTCAATAACCTCATCATCAACATCTTCATCAATACGATAACGCCCTAACTGTAAATGATCAATCCATAAAGTTTTACCATTATAATTAATATCTGTCACATCATCATCCAAAACATATTTATTTAGAAATTTAAAATCAATAGCACTCATTGTAAGATCCCTAACAAACTACTACTTGTATTTAATACTGATTCCTCTTCCAATTTATCACTAGTAGAAACTATTTCAATAGTACCTAGCTTTTCTGCTTTTTTCAAATAACCCATATAATCTTGATTAACCGCCAATAAGATGACAAACGGAATCTTCGAACTATCTTTATGATCTAAATTTAATCCATTACGATCTTTAATCCCTACAATTCTAACACTCTTTAATAAAACATCCGCAACATACGGTTTGTTGCTAGTTGTAACATAGACATCTACTAACTGATTTACTAATAAACTAGCCCCACTACTTTTAGTAATATCACTACTAATTGATAAAATCGCTTGATTATCTTTCAGTAATAATGTCGGTTGATCCGTTAATGTTTGCTCATCGGCGATAATTGTTTTATAAAATAAAGATCCTTTTGGGACTTGGCAACTTATATCGTTATATTTGCCGATGATATCTTTATCATCGATATAAGCACTATCATTAACATAAGCCTTTGGGATATCAATATATGTTAAATCATTTTTAGAAATCTTCGTTCGCGGTTTAATATCTTTGTTTGCAACTGGCACCTTTATTAAGTCTATTTTTTTATCTAATACTACTTTAAAAACAAAAACATTTACTAATACTACTAACAAAATAATAAATCCAATCATTATATATTTTTTATTCTTCATTTAGCCTCCTTTAGAATCATCGTTTTATCACTATATACATGTACATCGTTTAATATCGGTTTACTAATTGCTACCCTTAAAGCTAACGGATAATAATTGTAGATAAACTTATCAATCTTACAACTAGGACATTTTAAATTCGCGACATACATCTTTTTCACTTCATTTTCATCACTACTAACAAATCCTGCAAGTTGTATTTTCATCGTCAGGCGAATTGCTTGTTTATTGATGTTACTTAAATGACTTTGTTCATAATTGTAATTGACGACAAATAAACTACAAGTAATTATCATAAAGGAAAAAATTGTAATAAAATAACTCATAAAAATAATTTTCATTTCATCACCCATTAGTATATAAAAAAAGAATAAGTGTATTCCTAACACTTATTCTTTAAATTATTAATTTGGCGAATAATTACTTCTCTATTCTCTTGATATTTTAATAGTTTATTCTTTTCTTCTTCAATCTTACTAGCTGGAGCTTTAGAAACAAACTTTTCATTAGAAAGCATATTAGTTGCCCGCTTAATTTCATTATCAATTATCCCTAATTCTTTTTCTAAACGTTCTAATTCCGCTTTAACATCTAAGATATCATTTAATAACACACTCAAACTACCTTCATATAGTGGATTAACTACACATTCTCCATCTAATGGTTCATCAATAATTTGAGCTTTAACCATCTTTTCAATAATTGCCTTAATATCATTAGAAACAACTAAAACTTGGTTATCTTTATCCAATATATTAACATTAATCATTTGTGACGGTTTTAAATTATACTGAACTTTAATATTACGAACCGCATCAATCATCGACAACAATTGTTTAACCTTAGCAATCGCTTGTTTGTCATCAATATTTAACACTGTTGGCCACTTGCTAATACAAATCGATTCTTCATTACTTAAACTAGTAAAGATCTCTTCACTAATAAAAGGCATAAACGGATGAATTAACTTCGTAATACTAATCATACAATGCAATAAAGTAGCACAAGTAACCTTTTTAGCATCTTCATCATCACTAAACAATGTTGGTTTACATAACTCAATATAATTTGAACAAAAATCATCCCAAATAAAATTATATAGTTCATTACCTACTAGTGAGAATTCATACTTATCCATATTATTATTAACATTGACGATAACTTCATCTAAACGGCTTAAGATCCATTTATCTATAAAATCACCACAATTTAAATCAATTTGCGCATAATCAAAATCTTTATCTAAATACATTTGAACAAACTTTGCACTATTATAAATTTTATTAATAAAATTTGCGCTAGATTTAACCTTTTCTTCACTATAACGTAAATCTTGTCCTGGTGTTGAATTAGTAGTTAAGAAGTATCTTAACGCATCAACTCCATATTTTTCAATAATTTCCATCGGATCAATACCATTACCTAAAGATTTACTCATCTTACGACCTTGTTCATCACGAACTAAACCATGGATTAAACAATCTTTAAAAGGAACATTATCCGTAAAATGACGCGCTTGAAAAGCCATACGCGCTACCCAAAAGAAGATAATATCATAACCCGTAACTAAACAACTAGTTGGAAAAAAACGGTTAAAATCGGCACTATCATTAGGCCATCCTAAAGTACTAAAAGGCCATAAAGCACTTGAGAACCAAGTATCTAAAACATCTTCATCTTGATGATAGTTTTCGATGTCCTTAGGCGCATCACCAACTACAATTTCCCCAGTTACATTATGATAATAAGCTGGAATACGATGTCCCCACCATAATTGACGAGAAATACACCAATCTTCAATATTATCTAACCATTGCGTAAAAGTATTTTCAAAACGTGGTGGATAAAAATTAATACCCGTATTATCTTTTTGATGTTTTAATACATCATCCGCTAGCGGTTTCATCTTTACAAACCATTGTTTAGACAAATATGGTTCAACAATACAATTAGTTCTTTCTGAATAACCAACTTGATGAATATGTTCTTCAATTTTAACTAAGTTGCCTTCTTTTTCAATTTTTTCAACTAAAGCTTTACGACATTCAAAACGATCCATCCCATTAAATTCCTTAGCTAGCTCGTTCATCGTTCCATCTTCATTCATACAAATTGGTTTTTCTAAACCATGACGTTCTCCAATTAAAAAATCATTAGGATCATGAGCTGGAGTACATTTCATCGCTCCAGTACCAAAACCAATTTCAATATAATCATCCGCAATTATTGGCAAAACATCGCCATTTGCGGGATTTATTACATGTAAACCAATAACATCTAAATATTGTTTATCATTAGGATTAACTACTACACAAACCTCACCAAACATTGTTTCCGGTCTTGTTGTCGCAACTTCAATTATTTTACCCGTTTCTACTATTTGATATTTGAAAGTATAAAAATGTCCTTGAGTTTCTTTATGAATTACTTCAATATTACTTAAAGCAGTTTTCGCTTGCGGATCCCAGTTAATAATTCGATACCCTTGATAAATTAATCCTTCATTATATAAATCTACAAATACCTTTTTAACTGCTTGTGATAATTGATCATCTAATGTGAATCTTTCTCGACTATAGTCCAAAGATACTCCCATTTTTGCCCATTGAGTACGAATAAAACTCGCATATTCTTCTTTCCACTCCCAAGCTTTATCTAAAAACTTTTCACGACCAATTTCATAACGATTAGTTCCTTGTTCTTTTAAACGTGCATCAACCTTAGCTTGAGTGGCAATACCCGCATGGTCCATTCCTGCTAACCATAACATATCCTTGCCTTGCATTCTTTGATAACGACTAATAATATCTTGTAAAGTTACATCCCAGGCATGACCTAAATGTAATTTACCCGTAACATTGGGTGGCGGAATAACGATACAAAAAGGATCTTTTCCACTCTTTTCGCCTATGGCATTAAAATATCCTTTTTCTACCCAATTTTGATAAATCTTACTATCTTCTACTTTTAAATGATCATACTTCGCTTGTAACTCTTTCATATATCCTCCTAATAAAATAAAAACACTCATCCAAAGGACGAATGTTCGTGGTACCACCTTATTTTGCATTAAATGCCTTAATTACTTAACGCGTAATCACGTATAA
>JBATBW010000021.1:0-11406 GCA_049662565.1 Erysipelotrichaceae bacterium
AAGTTTAAAAAATGGGGGATTAAATACACGATTAGCTGACGTTTATGGTCAAGACAATGTTGCGCGTGAAGTATCACGCTACATTAAAGCGATTGAAGTGTTTAATGAAAAGTATGGAGTTAGTGAAATTAGTATTTTTAGTGCACCTGGTCGAAGTGAAATCGGAGGAAATCATACTGATCATCAACATGGTGCAGTATTAGCGGCAGCTATTAATTTAGATGCAATTGCGATTGTCTCATTTAATGATTCTAACATTATTGATTTAACATCGGATATGTTAGCTATTAAACCAGTTGATATTTCTGTTAGTGAAGTAATTGATGAAGAAGCAGGGACTAGTGAAGCTTTAATTAGAGGGGTAGCTAGTAGAATGAGAGAACTTGGTTGTACTATTAAAGGTTTCAACGCTTATGTGACTAGTACGGTTTTAGGTGGTTCTGGTTTATCATCTAGTGCTGCTTTTGAAGTTTTAATAGGAACTATTATTTCTTTAGGCTTAAATGAAGGTAAAATTGATGCGGTAGAAATTGCGAAAGTGGGGCAATATGCCGAAAATGTTTACTTTAAGAAGCCTTGCGGATTAATGGATCAAATGGCTAGTAGTGTTGGAGGGTTTGTTGGTATCGATTTTTTATCGACAGAAAAGCCAATTGTTGAAAAGGTAAATTTTGATTTTGCTAGTACGAATTTTAATTTATGCATTGTAGATACTAAAGGGTCTCATGCGAATCTAACTAATGAGTACGCAGCTATTCCTAATGAAATGCGTTCTATTGCGAATTATTACGGTAAAGATTATTTAGTGGAAGTTGATGAAAATCAATTCTATGACGATTTAGGCGTTTTATATGCGAATGAAGATATTAGTGATCGTGCAATTGTTAGAGCACTTCATTTCTTTAATGAAACAAAAAGAGCTAAAGAAGAAAAAGAAGCATTACAACAAAAAGACTTTAATAAGTTTTTGAATATCGTTCAACAATCAGGCAATAGTTCTTATAAATACCTTCAAAATGTTTTTGCAGCTAGTGATGTAGTTAACCAAGGTGTTTCTGTTGGAATTGCTGCTAGTGAAAGACTTTTAGGAGATAAAGGGGTAGTAAGAGTTCATGGTGGAGGATTCGCTGGAACTATTCAAGCCTTTGTTCCAGATTGTTTATTAGAAGATTATAAAACAATGATCAGTAATTTATTTGGTGATGATGCGTGCTATGTTCTTAAAATCAGATCTTATGGCGGTATCGAAGTTATTGGTAAATAGGAGTTAATTTAAGGGTGTTACACAACTTAATGAAGAAAAAGCGGTTAACCGCTTTTTTTTTGTGTATGTTTTGTGAAAAAAAGATAAAGAAAGCGCTTTACAAAATTAGTGAAAGCGCTTATAATAAAAACGTACTCAACATAGAGTCATTCATATTAGGAGGACAATAAGCAATATGAAAAAATTATTAAGTGTTTTGCTTGCTGCAACTTTACTTACTTTTGGTTTAGTTGGTTGTAGCAAAGGAAATGAAGCTCCTGCAAAAAGTGATGTAAATGCAGCTGTATTCTATTACAACTTTGCTGATGTTTATATTACATCTGTAAGAGCTAGCGTTGACAAATTATTAACTGAAGCTGGAATCAAATTCCAAAACTTAGATGGTCAAAACAACCAAGCTAACCAATTAGAACAAGTTAAAACTGCTATTACTAACGGTGCAAATTTATTAATCGTTAATATCGTAGAAACTTCTTCTCCTGATGCTGCACAAAACGTAGTTAATGCTGCAAAAGAAAAAAATATTCCAGTTATTTTCTTTAACCGTGAAGTATCTGACGATGTAGTTAAGAGTTATGAAAACTGTGCATTCGTTGGAACTGACGCTCCAGAAGCTGGACACAAACAAGGTGCTTTAATTGCTGAACAATTATTAGCTGACTATGACAAATATGACTTAAATAAAGATGGAAAAATCTCTTATGTAATGTTCAAAGGTCAAGAAGGTAATGCTGAAGCTGAATTCCGTACTCAATTTGCTGTTGAAGATGCTGATGCTGCATTAGTTAAAGGTGGAAAAGCAAAATTAGAATTCTATGATGCTAAAAACACTAAAAAATATTTAGTAGACCAAAACGGTGCTTGGAGTTCTCAAGCTGCTAACGATTATATGACTACAATTTTAGCTGAATATACAGAAGCTAACAAAAACATGGTTGAATTAGTAATCGCTAATAATGACGGTATGGCTGAAGGTGCTATCTCTGCTCTTCAAACTGCTGGTTATAACAAAGGCGAAGGCAAAATGATTCCTGTTTATGGTGTTGATGCTGTTGATTCTGCAAAAGCTTTAATCGATGCTGGCAAGATGAGCGGTACTATTAAGCAAGATGCTGAAGGTATGGCTAGTACAATCGTTACTTTAGCTAAGAACGTTGCTTCTAAAGCTAAATTAATGGATAACACTTCTAGTTTCAACGTTGACAAAGGCGTTAACAAGATCCGTGTTCCTTACGGTACTTATACTAAAAAAGCTTAATTAAAATTTTAAACTAAAAGGCTGCAATAGCTGCAGCCTTTTAATTAATTTTATGCAATCTATAAGTAACATTTAATGTTATTTATAGATTATATAAAAAGGAGGACATATGAGCAAACCAGTATTATTAGAAATGAAAAACATATCTAAAGAATTTCCTGGCGTAAAGGCTTTAGACAACGTATCGTTAACGGTTAGATCAGGTACAGTTCATGCTTTAATGGGTGAGAATGGTGCCGGTAAATCAACCTTGATGAAATGCTTATTTGGGATTTATAGTAAAGACAGTGGAACGATTATATTAGATGGTAATGAAATCAATTTTAAGAGTTCTAAAGAAGCATTAGAAAATGGTGTTGCAATGGTGCACCAAGAGTTAAACCAAGCGTTAACAAGAACCGTATTAGATAATTTATGGTTAGGTCGTTATCCTAAAGTTGGCGGATTTCTAGTTGACGAACGTGCAATGAAGAAAAGAACTGTTGAAATTTTTAAAGAATTAGATGTTGATATTGATTATAATCGTATTATGTCGACGATGTCTGTTTCTCAACGTCAAATGGTGGAAATAGCAAAAGCAGTATCTTATGACTCTAAAGTAATTGTATTTGATGAACCAACATCTTCTTTAACAGAAGTGGAAGTTAATCACTTGTTCCGTATTATTAATATGTTGAAAGAACGTGGTGTCGGAATCATTTATATTTCACATAAAATGGAAGAAATTTTAAAAATTAGTGATGATGTTACCATTATGCGTGATGGTACTTGGGTTGCGACTAAGTCTGCTAAAGATCTTACAACTAATGAAATCATTAAGTTAATGGTTGGACGTGAATTAACTAATCGTTTTCCGGAAAAGACTAATGTAGTAAAAGATGTTATTTTGGATGTTCAACATATAAGTGGTAAGTATACACGCTTGAAAGATGCGACTTTCCAATTACATAAAGGTGAAATTTTAGGTATTGCCGGACTTGATGGTTCAGGTAGAACTGAGGTTTTAGAAAACTTGTTTGGGTCAATGACTCGAGGCGGTGGAACTATTGTCTTACATGGTAATGAAGTGCGTAATAAAAATCCACGTGATGCGATAAATAATGGATTTGCATTAATTACGGAAGAAAGACGTGCGACTGGTATCTTTGGTATTTTAGATATAAAAGATAATACAGTTATCTCTTCAATTGATAATTATATGAAGAATAAAATTTATTTAGATAATAAAGCGATGGTTAAAGATACACAATGGTCTATTCAGGCGATGAAAATTAAAACGCCTAGTCATAAGACTAAAATTCGTTCTTTATCAGGTGGTAATCAACAAAAGGTTATTATTGGGCGTTGGTTATTAAATGAACCAGAAGTTTTATTGTTAGATGAGCCAACAAGAGGTATTGATGTTGGTGCAAAATATGAAATTTATCAATTGATTTTAGATTTAGCTAATAAAGACAAAGGTGTAATTATGGTTTCTAGTGAAATGCCAGAATTATTAGGTGTATGTGACCGTATTATCGTTATGTCAGGTGGTAAAGTTGCGGGAATTGTGGATGCAAAAAACACTAGTCAAGAAGAGATTTTAACATTGGCTGCAATGTATGTTTAATTAAAGGGGATAACAAATGGAAAAAATTAAAAATTTGCCAGTTTTACAAAAAGAAAACTGGACTGTAAAAAATGTTGGTAATTTTGTTGTTAATAACGCATTATTCATTTTGATGGCTATCGCAATTGTTTATATTGCGGTTAAGAACCCATTCTTTTTAACTCCAGCTTCGATTGTTAATATTATTTCACAAACAGCTGCTTATTTACCGGCTGCTTTAGGGGTTGCTGGATGTATCGTATTAACTGGGACTGATTTATCGGCTGGACGTATAATTGGTTTAACTGCTTGTATTTCTGCTTCATTATTACAAGTTTTAGATTTACCTAATAAAATGTGGCCTGGTGTTGGTTTATTACCGTTGGCTGTAGTTATTTTAGTTGCTGCTTTAATTGGTGCTTCATTTGGGGCATTTAATGGATATATCGTTGCTAAATTTAAATTGCATCCATTTATTGTTACTTTGGGTACTCAATTAATTATCTTCACATTATTATTAGTTTACGTTAAAATGGGTAACAATGGAGGTATGGCTATTTCTGGCTTAGATCCACGTTATACTGATTTTATTAAAGGATCGTTTATTGGATTTGGTGATATCGTTATTCCTAACTATGTATTGATTGCGGTTGTATTGACAATGGTTATGTGGTTTATATGGAATAAAACAACACTTGGTAAAAATATGTTCGCATTAGGTGCTAATGAAGAAGCTGCACGTGTATCTGGTGTTAACGTATTGATGACTACAGTTATGGTATTTGCTTTAGCTGGTATCTTCTATGGTTTTACTGGATTTATTGAAGGGGCTCGTATTGGTTCTAATACCGCTAATACTGGGTTAAACTATGAATTAGATGCAATTGCTGCTTGTGTTATCGGTGGTGTTTCATTTGTTGGTGGTATCGGTAAAATTCGTGGTATTATCATTGGGGTATTCATGTTAAGATTAATTTTCGTTGGTTTAACAATGATGGGAATTAACCAAGATTACTTCTATTTAGTTAAAGGTTTAATTATCTTATTTGCTTGTGCATTAGATATGAGAAAATATTTAGTTAAAAAATAAATCAAAGTGCTTCGGCACTTTTTTTATTAATTTAAATAATTTAAGATGTTAAGTAAAAATACTTGACACTACATTTATATGTGTTATTATATATAGGTAAATTTTAAGGAGGAAATTATAATGGCAGTTAAAATTCGTTTAAAAAGAATGGGAAGTAAACAAAATCCTTTCTATCGTATTGTCGCAGCAGATTCACGTTCACCAAGAGATGGTCGTTTCATTGAAACTTTAGGTTACTATAATCCAACTGTTTCACCAGCTGATGTTAAAGTGAATGAAGAATTAGTTATGAAATGGTTAAATAATGGTGCTCAACCGACAGATACTGTTAAAGATATTTTATCTAATGACGGTGTTATGAAACGTTTCCATGAAGCTAAAGAAGCTAAAAAATCGCACAAAAAAGGCGAATAATTATGATTAATTTGGCTGATGTTTTGTTACAGCTTGCTAAACCTTTAGTAAATGATCCTAATAGTATTAATGTAAAGGAAATGAGTTCATTAAATGAAAATGAAATCGTTTTATATGTTTATGCTAAAAGTGATGATATTGCTCGTTTAATCGGCAAAAAAGGGGTTATGGCTAATGCGCTTCGTGATATGATGAGCATTAGTGGTCGAGTTGTTGATAAAAAAATCAATATTCAATTTGAAACTTATTAAAATGGAAACAATTAAAATTGGTGTAGTTACTAATAGTTTTGGCATTAGAGGTGAGATTTTAGTAAAATCTTTTACTGATTTTGATGAGGAACGTTTCGCTAAAGGAAATACTATTATCATTGATGGTGTTGATTATATTGTTCAATATTTTAAATATCATAAAAACTTGTTGATTGTGAAGCTGGTTAATTTTGATAATATCAATGATATCTTATTTCTTAAAGGTAAAGATATCTTGGTGGATAAGAAATCGCTTCATGAATTGCCAGATGGTCAGTATTATCATTGGCAATTAGTGGGTTTGAAAGTTATTGATCAGGATAATAATTATCTTGGTGTCTTAAAAGAAATGGATAATAGTGGTTATCAAGATCTAATGAAAGTAGAAACTATTAATAAAGATGTTTTAATCCCTTTTATTAAACCATTTTTGTTAGAAGTAAATTTAGATGGAAATTTTGTAAAAGTTCAGGTTATTGAAGGTTTAATATGAAAATAAGTGTCTTAACATTATTTCCTGAATTTTTTAAAAGTGGTTTAGAAACATCCATTATTAAAAGAGCGATTGAAAAAGAATTAGTAGATATTGAATTAATTAATATCCGGGATTTTTCCCTTGATAAAAATCATAAGGTAGATGACACTCCTTATGGTGGGGGAAGTGGAATGGTTATTAATGTTTCGTGTGTATACGATGCTTTACAAAGTGTTAAAACTGATAATAGTTATGTGGTTATTACTAGTCCTATTGGTCAAGTATATAATCAAAGTAAAGCTTTGCAGTTTGCGAATTATGAGCATTTAATTATTATTTGTGGGCATTATGAAGGCATTGATGCGCGCATTTATGATTATGTGGATCAAATTATATCAATTGGTGATTTCATCCTTACAGGGGGTGAAAATGTCGCTAGTTGCATTATAGATAGCGTTGTTCGCTTAATTGATGGAGTTATTACTAAAGAGTCATTAGATGAAGAATCTTTTAATAATCATTTGTTAGAGCCGTATGCTTATACAAGGCCATTTACATTTAATGGAGTTAGTGTTCCTGAAGTTTTAACTAATGGTAACCATAAGTTAATTAGAGAATATAAATATGCACAATCGTTACAATTGACATATTTGAATCGACCTGACTTATTAGAAGATGTTGAGTTGAGTGATGATGACAAAAAAATATTACATAAAATAATTGAAAAATAAGTTATTTTATGTGATAATATATAAGACTTTTGTTCCGATGGTCAAATGATTATGAACAAATTTAATAATGAATAAGGAGAAAATAGATGAAATTAAGTTTAATTCAAGAAATTAACAAGTCTCAATTTAGAACTGATATTCCTGATTTTAAATCTGGATGTACAGTGCGTGTTGATGTAAAAATCAAAGAAGGAGACAAGAGTCGTATCCAAGCATTTGAAGGTGTAGTAATTAAAAGAACTGGTAGTGGGATTGGTGAAACATTCACTGTTCGCAAAATGAGTGGTTCAATTGGTGTTGAAAGAACATTCCCAATTCATTCACCAATCATTGATAAAGTTACTGTTTTAAGAGTTGGTAAAGTAAGAAGAAGTAAATTATATTATTTACGTTCTCGTAGCGGTAAATCGGCTCGTATTAAAGAAGTTCGTTAATAAAACCGAGTTTATCTCGGTTTTTTTTATAAGAGGTAATCTATGAATACTAAAGTTAAAAAGTTTTTTAAGGAAAATGGTCTATTTATTATTTTAATAATTGGTCTTTTGTTGGTAGTTAATTTTGTCTATAAACCGGTAGTTATTAGTGGTAGTAGCATGTTTCCGACTCTTCATAATAATGATTTTGGCTTTGCGAGTATAATTAATGTGAAAACTAAAGAAATTGAACGTTTTGACATCGTTGTCGTAAATTTAGAAAGCAAACTAGTAGTTAAAAGAATCATCGGTCTACCTAATGATCATCTTATTTATAAAAATGATAAGTTATATGTTAACGGTAAATATATCGAAGAACCTTTCTTAAATAATGATTATGTTAAAGATATAAAGGCTAATAATAAAGATAATTTTACCAATGATTTTGAATATTCTTTAACTAATGATGAATACTTTGTCCTAGGCGATAATCGTATTAATAGTAGTGATTCAAGAGTCTATGGAGGAGTTTATCGTCACAAAATTATTACTGATGGGTTATTTATTATTTATCCATTTAATCGCTTTGGAGGTAAATAGTATGTCGTATTTTAAAGAATATTTAAATACTGATATGAAGTTTGATCGTTCTTTATGGATTGGTATTTTTTGTTTAATAATTGTCCTTAGTGGTGTCTTTGGTTTTGTGTATGAGTTTGTTTTCTACTATTTTGATGGGGGGATGAAAACTTTTTATTTTCGAGGTGGTAATTTTTTACCATGGATTAATATCTATGCTTATGGAGCCATATTAGTATATTTGTTTACTTATCGTTATCGTAAACAACCATTAAAAGTATTTTTAATTAGCTTAATTGCATGTGGGTTGTTAGAGTATCTATCAGGTTATGTATTATATAATTATTTTGGTGGAATTCGTTATTGGGACTATAATATAGAAATATGGAACTTTGGTAATATTGGTGGTTTTGTTTGTTTGCGTAGTGTATTATTTTTTGGTCTATCGAGTTTATTTTTGATGTATGCAGTGATACCTTTTGTTTATTATTTAGCGCAAAATATGAATTCTAAAGTTTTTATTACTATTTGTGTTTTATTATTTGTGGTAATTTTTGTTGATGATATTTATAATTTAGTTTTTACTAAACTATTAAATACTCCTTCTGCAATTGATATTTATTCTAGTATGGGTATTCCTTACGTAAATTAAGTGCATTTATTTGCTTTTAAAAAAAAGAAAGTTTAGACTTTCTTTTTTGTTATTTTTGATACGATAATGCATATTATTATCGTTATGAACATATCGGGTATTGTATTACCAATCTTTAGGTCAGTGAGCATTAATTGGCGATAGATAATGAAACCGATAACCCATATGATTAAATTTTGATAATTAAATTGTTTATTACTATAATCATTTTTTAAAATAAAGAAATCTGCAATTTGGATAGCAATCATTGGAGCAAATACACTACCAATTAGATATAAGAAATTTGAAATATTATCCATAGGATAAATAATGGCACCAATAGTACCAATGATGGTTGTACCTATCGCAAACCATTTACCATTAACCTTTTTAAAGACAGATTCGCTAGATACACCCGCCGAGTAGGCATCAAGAAAGGTAGTAGTTACGGTAGATAAAAGGATTATGAGCAAACCGATAATTCCTAATCCGGCTTTTACCATTATTTGGGCAATATCACTTTCACCTGTAAAGATGGCGGCTCCCATTCCAATAATATACATCCAACAACTAATTATTCCATAAGTTATGGCACTATAAGCACTAGCTTTAGTAGGATTTTTGGCACTTCTTGTATAATCACTGATGAGAGGTAACCAAGATAAAGGCATGGCAATAGATAGTTCTACGGCATTTCCAAAAGTAATTGCATTACTGGAAACATTTTCTAAGGAACCATCTAAAAAGATTACTTTACATAAGATAATTGTTAAGATAAATAAAGTAGACATGGCAATGATATTTATTTTTCCTAAATTTTTAATGCCAACTAAAATCCATACTAAGATTAGTGTGCCTATGATTAGACTCCAAAATGTTGAACTAATCATTATGGATTCATTGGCAGCTAAGGCACCATCATAAATCATTATTGAGGTCCAACCGACTAATTGTAAGATGTTTAAAATGGCAAATAATAAGCATCCTTTCTGTCCAAAGCTCATTTTAACGCTTTCCATTGAACTCTTTAATACTTTCCCTCCAATTATTCCGGCTAAAAATAAAAGGAAACAACCAATAATATGACCAATAATTATGGCGCTTAAACCTTTTTCGATGCCTAAAGGGGCGATATAAGTTCCAGTTAGTATTTCCGCAATCGATACGGCAGCACCAAACCAGATTAAACTATTTTCCCAAAGTGATGTCTTTTTTTCTGTCATTATTTAACTTCCTTAGAGAATTCACCTTGAAGATTAAACATATGATTTAATGGGCCACTTCCTTTACCTAAATCCAACATGCATTCTAATGCTTGTGAAATATAATCTTTAGAACGGACTACAGAAGTATATAAATCAAATCCTTTGGCTATATTGGCTGCGATTGCACTAGATAAAGTGCAACCAGTTCCATGGGTGTTAGGGTTGTTTATGTGTTTTCCATTGATCCATTGATAGCGATCATTAATATATAATAAGTCATTTGCATCATTTAAATTGTGGCCGCCTTTACATAATACGGCGCATTGATAAGTGTCACTGATTATTTTTGCGGCTATTATCATGTCTTCACTAGTGTTAATTGACATATTAGCTAATACTTGGGCTTCAGGAATGTTTGGTGTTATTAAATTTGCGATTGGTAATAATTGCGATTTTAAGGTATTTATTGCTTGATCACTAATAAGTTTTGCGCCACTAGTTGCGACCATTACGGGATCAACAATTATATTTTTGGCTTGATATTTAATTAATTGTTGAGTTATTACTTCGATCAATTCGACTGAAGAAACCATTCCAATTTTTACGGCGTCAGGGTTGATGTCAGTAAAGACATCTTTAATTTGTTGTTCTAAAAAAGTAGGCGATACTTCTAATATCGCACTTACACCGGTTGTGTTTTGTGCGGTAAGGGCAGTAATTGCACTTGTGGCATAAACACCATTCATTGTCATAGTTTTAATGTCTGCTTGAATACCGGCGCCTCCACTAGAATCACTTCCAGCGATTGTCAATGCTGTCTTCATATTTTTTCCTCCATATTGCATTTTTTTATATAGCGATAAAAAGTGGTGCCCCCAGTTTATCGCTTACGTATTTATATTATATTTATCTCTTTTAAAAAATCAGTGATGTCTAAAAAATCAAATAGGTAATAGTTGGCTATTTTTCTAATTTCGCTTTGATTTATTTCGTGTTCATCATTAATCCCTATTACTGTAAAACCATCTTTTTTTAAAGTTTTAATAGCGTGTAAAGCATCTTCGAAAACTATTGTCTTTTCTTTAGTAGTTTCTAAATAGGTTAGGGCTTTTCGATAGATATCAGGTTGTTCCTTATTAGTGTTTAGACTGTCGCAAGTAATAATATAGGAAAAATAATGATCTAATTCACAACGTTTAAGAGCACTTGTTACTAAATTCTTATTGCTGGCGGTTACTATGCACATTTTAATATTATTGTTTTTAAACTTTATTAATAATTCTTCAATTCCGGATTTAGGTTCGATGATGTTTTGGTAATAGTCTTTCAATATTTCGTTGATGCCATCGATTATTTCTTTTATGGTCAGGTTGATATTATATTCTTTTTGTATATAAGCGGCCCCTTGTTGGATACTATAAGTTTTAATTATTTGATCGATATCTTCTTTAGGTGTAAAATCAATACTTTTTAAATAATTACTGGCGATATTATCCCAGATATACAT
>JBATBW010000022.1:0-3129 GCA_049662565.1 Erysipelotrichaceae bacterium
AAAAAGCCAACCAATCACTAAAGTGACAAGCAAAGATGTTCGTCTATTACATAAAACTAATGAAGATCCAATAAATAAAATATACGAACTAACTATAAGAGCCGAAAATCAAACTGACAAAACTTTACCAGCCTTTAGTGCAGAATACTACCTAACTTTCGACAACGGTAAAAAAGAATTAGTATATACTGCCAACTTTAAACCAATTACCGGTAAAAACAGTGAAGACATTAAAGTAAATATTTATCCTTTCTTTGAAGAAAGAGGATTACAAATAACCGACCGAAAATCCTTTGAACTATTACTTAAACAATAATGCAATAAACTATTACCTAAAATGAACCGTCAATAATGACAGTTCATTTTTTTACACTCAAAAAACAAAAATTATTTGTTATTTAACTAGCAAAATAATATAATTAAACACATATTATAAATAAAGGCAGGGTTTCAAAAATGTCATTTGGTGTAGTTAGTATTATTGGAATTGTTTTAATCGTTGAAGGAGTGCTTAATTTACTAGAAGTTATGATACCTTATGCCGCAACTATGACTGGAAAATATACACCAGAATCAATGAAAGCTTGGATCCGTCCAATGGGAGTTTCATCAATTATAATGGGCTCTGGTTGTATGCTTATTGATACTAGTTTGTTCGCAAAAACTAATGAAGTAATACCTTCTTGGTATCTACCTGTCGGAATTGGCCTTGCGGTAACTGGTGTTATTTTAGGTTTAGTATTCAACAAAGTCTTTTTAAAAAAGATTAAATAACTACTTTAGACTGTTTACGCAAACAGTCTTTTTTTTATTTTATTACTAATAATGTATTTCAAACAAATATTTCTATAAAATATGATATAATACTACCGGTGATAAAAATGAAAGTAGATTTCCATATGCATTCGCAATATTCCAACGATGGCGAATTATCTGTACAACAAATTATCGAAAAAATAAAAGAAAAAGATATTAAAATGTTTGCGATTACTGATCACAATAATATTGATGCTCAAAAAGAAGCAATCCAACTCGCAAAAGAAAATAATATAACATATATTCCCGGTATCGAGCTATGTGCACAAGTCGATGGCAACTATACCCATATACTAGGTTTAAATATTGATCCCAATACTAGTATATTTGATCATCAAGTCCAACGACTAAAAGAAGCCTTAGAAAACGCCGTAAAAAAACAAATTATTCTTTGCAAAAAAGAATTAGGTGCAACCTATGATATCGATCAACAAGTAATTAAGTGCTTAGCCCATCCTACAAATGCCTATATGCCATTATATGATGAACTATTATACAATCCGGATAATGCACATATCAAAATATTAGACCCCTATCGACCAAATGGTAACCGTAGCGACTTACCAACAGTCAACCTATATTGGGACTTATTTACCAAAGGAAACCCCTTATATGTTCCTATAGAATATCCTGACTATCGTGATATTATTTCAATTATCCATGAACAAAACGGGATAGCGATTATTGCTCATCCTTTCACTGTATATTATCAAAAAGAAGATTTATTAGAAAAAATGATTGAAGCTGGAATTGATGGTATTGAATGTTATTCTAATTATCATAATGAAGAACAAAATGAATATTATTATGATTATGCCACTAAACACAATCTATTAGTCAGTGTCGGAAGCGATTTCCACGGTAAATTTAAACCACATATTGAATTAGGCGAATATGGCCTTAAAAACCAAGAACCAAGTGATATAACTGAAAAACTTATTCAACGTTTAATTACGAAGTGATAAAACACTTCTTTTTTTTATCAAAAAAGCCAAATCACTTAGATTTGACTTCTATTTAATCTTATATTCACTTAAAATATTCAGATTTAAGCCTTTAATTATTTCTTCAATCTCATTAAAACGATACATTTCTGTAAAATTATTTGGACTATGCGCATCTAAACCAAATATAACTGGACATTGATGCTTTTGAGCATATACCCAAAAGTCTCTAAACGGATAAGGATAACGAAGATCACCGCCATAATTAAGTTTACCAAAATTAACCCCACGTAAATTTATTTCTAAAGGTACATTATATTGTTTACTTAAACGACAAATTGCATCAGCTGCCTTCCCTTCTAACTCACCAAATTCATCTCTCACTAACATAAATAGATCCGGATGAGCAATAATTTTAACTAAATTCGTCTTCATCGCAATCTCAATCCGCTTAACCCATTCGACCAAATCATCATCACTAACTTTGACAAAATAATCATTCACATGCAAAGCCCGTTGATGATTGCCTAGTATTAAATAATCAACTTTATCTTTTAGATATAATATCTCGTCTAAACGATCAACCCAATAATCCGTTTCAAAACCACTGAATATTTGAATTTTATCCCGATATTTTATTTTTAAGGCATTAATAGTATTTATATAATCTTCTACTTCATCAAAACTCATTCTTTCGCCAGGATCAATAATACCTTTACAAGGCATATGATCACTAAATCCTAATTGTTTATAACCAGCTTTGATGGCCGCAACTACATACTCTTCTTCTGTTCCTACCCCATGTTGACAACGATAAGTATGAGTATGGAAATTGAATAATTGTTTAATCATTTATAGATTCACCAAGAAAAACATCCCACTAAAATAAGCTAGTGTGCTCAAAATACGCACAATTTTGGGAGTATTCTTTTTAAAATAAACAAAGGACAATAACATATCACTTAACCAAAATAAAACTCCACCAATTAATAAATTGTTATTGAACTTGCCATAAGTTAAAATACTACAAAGAAGAAAACAATTCACGACAAAATTATAAATAACTACGCCATAAATATATGATTTTTTAGAATCAAAAACTTTCTTAAAAAATACAACCGCAAACACTGTCGATAATATTGGATACAACAAATAGACAGTTTGGTAAACTACAACATCCTTACATGCATAAACAAACATGACATGAGCTAATAAAAAGCTAACCAAACCAAACGGCAGAAACTTCTTTTCTTTATTTTTATTTTCAAAACCCAAGAAGAAATCACCGAAAAAACATAAGATGATCGCGACAAAATAATAAACATTCACTAATTCATTATAATTAATAATACCCATTATGACAAAAAGT
>JBATBW010000023.1:0-1694 GCA_049662565.1 Erysipelotrichaceae bacterium
GGGTATTAGTTATTACTGCTTTAGTTGGTAGTTTGGAATTAATATATAAAAATATCGATTTTCGTGAATTATCTTTTGCTTTAACGATAATGCAGGCAGTTAATATGGTTTTTGAGGCAATTTTATATCAAATATTTGGGAATATGTATTTTTATTTTGGTACTTATAGTTTGTATCTTGTTGGTTCAGTTTTTGGGATTGTATCTTTAATTTTAGTGTTCATTAATAAGAAGAGACTAATATAAAAACCGAGAATTTAAACACCCCTTTAAACTAATGTAGGGTTTGTGAAATTTGAGTTTTAAACTTTTGTAGGGGGTATAAATTTACATTAAAATAGTCAACCCAATTGGGTTGACTATTCTTTTTGTCTCTCCTATTATTTATTTTAGGAATCAACGAAAGGAGATACATATTAATAATAACATAAAACTACTTGGACTTGATTATTATTCAGATGATATTGAAATCTATGAACTTTCAGTTAACGATTCTACAATTGAATGTTTTATTAAATTATTGAAAAAACCTGTTTCATGGCTGAATTGTAGTTGTTCATTAAATAATAATTTATTCGTGAAAGAACATCGTCATCGATCTATTTTACATTCTTATCTCTATCATAAAAAATGTATTTTTTTGACTTTGATGTAATTAGATATCCTTGATCTTTTTTGTGTTGTCACAACTTTATCACAGGGCATGATCAATTAGTGAATTTTAAAACACAATAATGATGACGTATAAACTGACCCTAGATTATTTTAGATCCAGTTTTAAAAAAGACTGTATTTTTAGCATACAGTCTCTAAAACCCTAGATAATTTTAGAGGGGTTTTCTTTAACCCCTAAAGAGGTATTGACTTTTTATTGATTATTCTTAATGTAGTTGAGTAAACCACCAGCTTTAATGATTGCTATATCATCATTAGTCAAGTTATGGTTAACTTGGTAGTTGGTATTTTTAGTTTTATTAAAAACTGAAGTTGGTTTATTTTCCTGTATTTGTAATAAATCATTAAATAATAATTCATCCATTTCATCAATATTATCATAGTCAGTTGTATTGATGAATGTTAATGGTAAGATGCCAAAATTTATTAAATTAGCTTTGTGAATACGAGCGAAACTTTTCGCAATTACGGCTTTGATCCCTAAAAACATGGGGGCTAATGCTGCATGTTCACGGCTGGAACCTTGTCCATAGTTTTCGCCAGCGACGATGATTCCGCCGTTATTGTTTAAACAATCATCATGAAAAGTTTCTTTGACATTCATAAAAATAAATTCAGATATTTTTTCGATATTTGATCGATATGGTAACACTTTAGCGCCAGCAGGAGCTATATGGTCGGTTGTAATATTATCGTCAACTTTAATAATTACTTTTTTAAGATAGTTGTTTTCTAAGGGTTGATTGATTGGCAAAGGTTTTATATTGGGTCCTAAAACAACTTCGCCGACAAAACTAGGTGGAATTATCATTTTATCATCGATTATGTAAGAATTTGGTTCTGATGACGGAAGATAATCTTCTTTTCTTGGGTCGCTAATACAACCATGAATTGCACTAGCAGCGGCTGTTTGAGGAGATACTAAACATACTTTAGCACTTAGAGTGCCACTTCGACCATAAAAATTACGATTAAAGGTTCTAAGAGATAAGGCATTGGTGATTGGGGATTGCCCCATAC
>JBATBW010000024.1:0-3641 GCA_049662565.1 Erysipelotrichaceae bacterium
TCCTTATTTAATTTAGATACATGATAATGTAAATTACTATAAGCAGCTACTTGTGATAAATGAGTAATCGCAATAACTTGCGTATCACACGCAATCTCTAACATCTTTTTACCAATTGCTAGGGCACTAGAACCACTTACTCCACTATCTATTTCATCAAATATTACCGTTTCTATTTTTGCTAGTTTAGTAAATACTGTTTTCAACCCTAACATAATACGGCTTAATTCTCCACCAGAAGCAATTTTACTTAATGGTGATAAAGGCGCATTTAAGTTAGTAGACAATAAGAACTCCACTTGATCAATACCATTACTATTACCATCAATCTCCTTAAAAGACACCTTAAAATTCGCATTATTCAATTCTAAATCATTTAAATGTTTTTTAATTAAATGTTCTAATTCTAAAGCTTTTTCCACTCTAATATCATGATATTTAGATGCAAACACAATAAAATTTTCTTTTAAAACATCAACTTTCTTAATTAATTCATCAATAATCATACTACTATTTTCAATTTGATCTATTTCCTCACAAATTTGATGATATTTATCCATAATTAAAGGATATGTTTCACCATATTTTCTTCTAATCTTATTAATATCATAACTTCTTTGATTAATTTCATTAATAGTTTGTTCATCAAAATCTAAATCTTTTTGATCATTATTTAATTGAGTAACTAATTCTTCCAACTGATAGTAATTTGACCATAGTTGTTCTACTACTGGTAAATCTAAAGTATTTAATTCTTTAATCGCTTGGAAGTAATTATCAACAACACTCATATTAAAGATATTTAAACTATTAGAAAGTTTCAAAGAAATCTTTTCACTATTCTTAATTAACTTTAATTTATCGTTAATTTCATCAATTTCATTTTCTAAAATATTAACATTTTCAATTTCTAAACGACAAGTTTGAAGATATTCTAATTCACTGATCGAAAATTTTTTATTTTGTAAATACATTAATTGATCATAATGAACTTTATATTCATGATAAGCATTACTAACTTGCTCTTTTAAAGGGTCATTAATAAACTGATCCAATAATTGCAAATGATACTTATTATTTAATAGATATTGGATATCATGTTGACTATGGATATCGACACTAGTCAATAATATATCTTTCATAATTGATAAGGTAACTGGACGAAAGTTAATCTTAAAAACTGACTTATTTGCACTAATTTCCCGTAAGAACAAATATTCCTCTTCATCATCAAAACCATATTCTTTTAATAAAGTTTTAGCCAAACTGTCGTCTTTAAAACTAAATACTCCTTGAATAATAGCTTTGTCTTGACCTAATCGAATAATACTTGAATTAGATTTTTCACCACATAACAAACTAATCGCATCAATAATAAGCGACTTACCTGCTCCTGTTTCCCCAGTAAACGCTAAAAAGCCTTGATCAAAATCAAGGTTAATTTCATCAATAATGACATAGTCTTTAACATAAAGATTCTTTAACATGTAATCCTCCGTAAAAATTCTTCAATACTCATAGTATTATTAGATTTACTTTGTAAATACACTAAATATTCTTGGTTACCCTTCTTACCTAACGTATGACACTTACTAATGTTTTCAATACTATAATTATTATTAACAAAATAATAGAAGAATTCCTGTAATTTATCCACTACTATTTTATCATTTTTTACCACACCATGCTTATTAATATGCTTATTTCCGACTTCAAATTGCGGTTTTATTAAACCAATAATCCGAATTGGATAATTAAATGACTCCTTAATCGCCTTAAAGGCATAAATAATGGAAATAAAAGACATATCAATACTAATAAAATCAATATGGTCATTGAAATTTAATAGCGGTAAATCCCTAACATCCGTCTTTTGTAAATTAACAATTCGCTCATCATTTAATAAATGATGAGCTAGTTGATTAGTACCAACATCTAAAGCAAAAACTTTAGAAGCACCATTAATTAAAAGCACATCACAAAAGCCACCCGTACTAGCACCCAAATCTAAACAAATATTATCGTTGACATCAACCGAAAAATTCTTCAGTGCTTCTAATAATTTTAAACCACCCCTACTCGCAAAATCATGAACATTATTAATTAGAGTAACAACATCGCTATCACTAATATCAAGTGATGCCTTATTCACTATCACATCATTAACTTTTACTAGGTTATTTAAAATATTATCTTTCGCCATTGTTCGAGATTTACATAACCCCTTTTCATATAAATAACTATCTAATCGCATTATTTTTCCAAACTATCAAACAAAGAGTTGATATCAATATGTTCATGTTTCTTCAAATCATTTACACTACCAAAAGTAACATAGTGATCTTGTAAGGCAATACTATTAATAACTAAATTGGTGTCTTGGTAATAAGCTTTTAAAGTTTCAGCCAACGAACCAATATAATAAATTTGTTCATAAACATAAATCGGTAAATTCCACTGTCTAATCGAATCTAACATCATATAATCTAAAGGCTTGATAAAACGAGCATTAACTAAATAAGCTCCCATATCATTTGCTAACAATTTACATTTAATAATTTCATATTCATAACCATAAGTAATAATAACTTGTTTTGGCTCATTAATCTTTTCATAAGTCCACGTACCAACTTCAATTGGACTATCTACTACTTTTTCATCATAAGAAATATTGTTTTTCCCATAACGAATGACAAAAGGATGATCAGTATTAAAAGCTAAATCTAAAAGTTGAGCCATCTCTATTCCATCTTTAGGTTGACTAATAATAATATTAGGTAAACTACGTAAAATACTTATATCAAATAAACCATGATGAGTAGGACCATCTTCCCCAACTAAACCACTACGATCTAAACCAATTACTACAGGTAGATCCATCTTACAAATATCATGATTAATTTGGTCATAACAACGTTGCATAAAAGTAGAATATAAAGATAAAAATACTTTTTTATTATTTAATGCTAAACCAGCTGCAAAAGTAGCTGCATGTTCTTCACACATCCCAACATCAAAAGTCCGTTGTGGATAATGATTCATGATATTATCTAACTTACTACCGCTAATCATTGCTGGACAAACAACTGTAATATCTTTATCACTTTCCATTTTGTTCTCTAAATTTAATGCTAAAATTTGACTAAAACTCTTAATATTATCATCAAGAATATCTAATGGTTCGCCACTATTAATATCAAAGCGATTAACACCATGCCATTTTCCATTAATATCGCTTTCACTAAAATCATATCCTTTACCTTTAGTAGTATGAACATGGAGTAAAATTGGTTTTTTACTCTTTTTCGCTACTTCTAAAGCTGCGACTAATGAGGCAATGTCATGACCATCGATTGGACCAATATAATCTAAATTCAAAGCACTGAAGATATTTTCCGACATAATATGTCCTTTAATACCTTCTTTAAAATTATGGATTGCTTGAACTAATTTTTCACTAGGCAAATTAGACTTAACTTCTTCTTTTAAACAAGTGTATTGCTTACTCGTTCTAATTTTATTTAAATAACTATTTAAAGCTCCAGTATTTTCGTTAATGGCCATCCCATTATCATTTAAAATAATAATATGTGGCAATTGATCATTACCAATATTATTTAAAGCTTCAAAAGCTTCGCCAT
>JBATBW010000025.1:0-2314 GCA_049662565.1 Erysipelotrichaceae bacterium
AATGGAGGTAGTGTTGGGTATTTTATAGCAGGGAATTTTTATAAAAAGTCAAACATAAATGATTTTATTGAAGCGATTCCAAAATCTAAATGCCCGTTTTAATCTTCGGAAAATAAAACCAAGCAAAAACAGCAATTATTAATACGAAAAATAAACCGATATACAATAATGTATTATCGGTTTTTTCGCTTTCTTTAATTTTTACTTCACTTTCTTTTTTTATACTTGAAACTTTGTTTTCTGTTTTATCTTCTGTTTTATTTATTTTGCTTTTATCTTTCGTAATAATCACATTAAAATAGCTTTTACCATCAATTACCATAGGTTTAAGCGTGTCAAATGGTTTTAAGATAAATATATCGTTTAAAATAATTTCTTGGCTTAAAACGTGCTTATTTTCGATAATTAAAGAATCGCTTTTAAATATAGTTTGTTTATTGAAAACTTTTCTCGTTCCGCATGATGATAATAGTAAAAGTATAATAACCGCAATAGTAGCGGACAATAATAAAGGATAGTTATTTTTCATCTTATTGATACCAATTTGTACTATTAATAATTGTTTGTATAGTATTAGCTATTGCGTTTTGTGCAGTAGGGTGAATTGTATCTGATGTTAAATAATTAGTAGAAATAGTTCTATCAAAAGACGTTGCTAAAGAAGCGTATTTTATATTATTATTTGCTAATCCATTTATATATGTACTCATAATGCCCCTACCTATTGCTATATTTGCTTCTGTTGAATTATCAGCACTCGGAGTACTTCCTAACCATAATATTTTAGCAAATGGAAACCTTTTTGAAAAATAATTATTTATAAAAGTGATATTAGAAAGAAATATAGCTTGATTTGTTGAGTTTGACAAACCTCCACTTCCTAAATTATTACCATCATTTGCCCCTATTTGAATTATTACAAATTCAGGTTGTGTATTATCATAATACCCCCATTTAATAGCTTGCACAACAGAACCAGTAGTCATAGATGATTGTGCCTTATTTGTTAACCAAAAATCATAACCTTTATAAATAAGACTCTTTTTTACTTGTTGAGTGAATGGCTCTTGATTTGCAGTTGATGATTGTGTTGGATTTGCGCTTGTTATATATTCAAAGTCCGCAGAACCTGTTCCGTTAGAAATGGAATCGCCAACCCATAACAATTGTCTTGAAGCGTTTATATTAGTGTTTTTTGTAATGTTGTATCCAAAGATATTAGTATAAAAAGTTACTGGAGTTCCTGCCGAATCTTTACAAACAATAGTAAAATTATGAAGCCAGCCAAACATTTGTATATTATTATTATCGATAGTATATATTTCATTTGCCTTCAAAAATATATCTGTATTTATTCTTGAATATCCATTAGGAACTACATTGTCATTATATCCTCTAAATTTTCTACTTGGCAAATTATCTACACGTAAAGATATTAATATATCCCTTGTAGCTCTTAATGTTAGTTTTGTTATATAAGGCATGAAACAAGCAGAAGTAACATAACCTCCAGTTCCTAAATTTAAAGAAAAATATTGTAAATCAGCTCCAACTGTTGGAGATGAAGTTGTTGTATTTTGTTGCCATGCCATTGGAATCCCTTCGCTTAATAATATATCTTGTATTGTTCTTTGTGTTTGTACCGGAAACTTTGCCATTTTTATATTTTTTTTAAATTAATTATCTTGAACTGATGCTATCCACATTCTAACCCCGTCAGGGTATATATGGTAAATTGTATTTTTGATTCCTTTATTTTCGTCGTTTAATACCTTTACTATTATTAATTTTGAATAAACCGTAATAGATAACATTAAAGCGTAAGTATTGACTTGTGAAAAGTTTATTTGATTGGCTAAGCTTTCGTTAAACTCTAATTCAGTACCTACAAATCCACCGTCTAATGCTGATTGATATGCTGATTTTCCAGTTAATCCAATTTCACCTTGTATTCCTTGTAATCCAGTATCACCTTGATCTCCTTTTATTCCTTGAATACCTTGTAATCCAGTATCGCCTTTATCTCCTTTCAATCCTTGGATACCTTGTTCTCCAGTATCGCCTTTATCACCTTGTATTCCTTGAATGCCTTGTAATCCAGTTAGACCAATTTCTCCTTGAATCCCTTGACTTCCAGTATCGCCTTTATCTCCTTTCAATCCTTGGATACCTTGTTCTCCAGTATCGCCTTTATCACCTTTTTGTCCGGGTATTGCAACATCCGAAACCTCTATATTAACCTCATTTATGACGTTATCAATTTGTAAAATAGGATTTATTACGATTTCTTCAATTACTATATTCATAGTGCTGG
>JBATBW010000026.1:0-1579 GCA_049662565.1 Erysipelotrichaceae bacterium
AAATCACAATATTTCTTAAGTATCTCAATTATTCCATCATATATCAACTGCAACTCAGCTTTTTCTTTATCATAATCCTCTTGTGTCTTTCCATATCCATATTTCTCAAAATGTGTTTTAAACTCAAACACATTCTTTATATCAGGCTCAGTTACAACAACAGGAGCATCAACTATTGGTTCAGGTTCTATCACACTCATCTTGTAATCCCTCACATTTAATTTCAGAAATATATTTATAAGAAAATGTAACTTTACCATCAATTATTTCTTCCATTGTAAAACCATCATCAAAAACTTCAATAACAAGTCCTCTCTTAATTGTTGCACGATTTGCCGACGGATAATTGAATATAATTTTTAAGAACTCTTTATTTTCATATGCTTGAATTATTCGCTGTCGCATCGCTTCCATGGTAAACTAAAAAATAGGATATATTTAAATACTTGTAACCACTGCTAAAAAGTATGCCAAACAAGAACTATCTCAAAGGTCGCAGGAAAGAGTATAAAATTGTTAATAAATTTAAAGAAAAGGGTTTAATCGCTCAGAGAACGGCAGGAAGCCATTCCCCTTTTGATGTTATTGCAATCAATCCAAAAGAAAGACGAATATTCTTAGTTCAAGCCAAGCCTGACAGCATGACAGAAAATCAAAAAAATAAAATAAAAAAAGAAAACGAATTATTGAACGGCTTATTTATCGTTCAGTTTGATGTTGTTTAAACAATCGTTGGGTCAAGATATCCTGCATTCTCAAGTATCTCTCTCTGTGCTTTATACTCATCTAAGTTGAAAAACCTTATTTTCCATCTATTACCAGCAGGACCAAATTCATGCTCATTTTGGAATATATGATGAACCTCACTTATGCCCCCAGTTGAGCCAATTTGCCCCATAGAAGCCTGTGGTTGAGTTTTTTGTCCTTGAGGCTTACTATTCCCCAAGATTTTTCCAATTTCATCAGAGATGGCTTTCTTGTTCATTTTATCAATATCAGCCTGACTGAACCCATTCTTGAGTAAAATTGCAGTTTGTTTCTCCGTTGCTTCACTCATTGTCAATTATACCCCCTTACAGCTATATAAAACATTTTAATTCCAAGCTCCTGTCTTATTTATGTATCTCATATACTCTAAATACAAATTCAAATATTTGTCTTCTTCTTGTGGTGTTAAATTTTGAGAAGCAACACAATCCTCATATTTTTTAAACAATCTATAAACATTTAGTTTGCCCTGTTCGTTCTTCATTGCTTCTTTAATTTTCTTCTCTAATTCTCCCATTTCTTCATTCATCTTGTTTTTCCTCCGAGGTTTGTTGAACATCCCCAATTTTTGAGAGGAGTTCTTTTAAATTAAAATAAGTATTATAAAAAATATCTTCTTGATGTTTATTCTGTTCATCAACTGCTTTTAACCAAAGTTTCTTATAAAAATTAACTCTTTCTTCAATCATCTCCTTAATACTCTTGTCGTATTCTGTGAGGATGGAAAGTTTAGCTTGACAGGAAGGACATAAAATAATATGTTCTGAATGTTTTAAATCTTCAAATGTCCCACATAACCTTTTTAATTCAT
>JBATBW010000027.1:0-1561 GCA_049662565.1 Erysipelotrichaceae bacterium
AAAATATATAATGCTGGTTGTTTTTTAGCCGATATTTTGCCAAATATTTTACTGTAAATTCAATCATTTTCTTAGTTTTTATAAGGCGTTATAATTGTACCAAATGTAGTTGTATCCGATAGTTAGCAGTAACCTTAATCACGTTTTGGTAAACATTCACATCCGAAGTGTTCACCATCGGGGTTTTTAAACATATTACATTTATCGCAAAATGGATTGTCGCAACGTTCTTCTTTTATATCTGAAATTCTTAATCCTAAAGCATAAGAATAATAATTAATTGCTTTTTTATCATTTTCTACATTGTCCCAATACCAATTCCAAATTTCGCCTTTTGGCATATTCATTTCTAAATCTATACGTATATCTTCAAAAGATAAATAAGCATCTGAAAAACAATTTATTCCGCCCTTAATATTTCCAATCCATCCATCAGCATAACATTCTTGTTTTTTGCAGAATAAATCAGTGTATAAATCAATACAATTATCTAAACACTCTTTTATCTCCGAAATAGAAAGGCTACTGCTAACATCGGTTTTGACTAATGCCTTACTTGGTTTTGTGCTTTTACTCATTGGTTTTTAATTTAAAAATTAGTTTGTACTTTTATGTCTAGTTTTGAATTTTCGGCACTAGACAAAGCCGAGAACCGTTATGCCTAATGCTACGGAGCATAGTGCTTAATATAAGGCTTTTGTTCCAATAGACATTTTTTTTTCCATTTTTGATTAAGGAATTTAATGTAACGAAATTGTCTTAATGTGTGACTTGTACATCTTTCTTTATTAGCTTGTAATAAATCATATTTTTTTCCACCCGCTTTTTTACTTGTCATCATACTATTATGATAAACGACATTATCAAGTTCCCAAAAAGTAGATTTATGTTCGCCATAAAAATCAAAACTACAAGCCTGATAAACTATTCCAAAACCTCCGCATCTTTCATCCGCAAATGATTGTATCCATTTAATTTTAGGGAACTTTCTTTTGATGTATTTTATAGAATATGATATTGCACGACTTTCGGGGTATTTTATTTCTATTTCATCGCTTAACCACATTCTATTCAATTCTAAATATTCATCCATTGAAGTATCTTTTACAACACTCCCACAACTTGCGGGGTTCATTGCATAACCATATTGCAAAACACCTATTAATCCATTTTTATCAAAAACACCTAAATTTATATAAGTTCCGTTATACACTTTTTTTGAATAATGATTTTCAATTATTGTTTTAATAGCTAGTTCTCTTTGTATTTCTTTTATATAAAAATCATTATTCCCAAAACCAATACAATCAGGTTCGCCATATAAACTTATTTGGTCGGATAGGATATAAGCACTAGGCATAACAGCGGTTTTGTCGCATTGTGGCACTTGGTCTTTATTTGAAAGTTCAGTCATAATTTTAAAAATTAGTTATTATTTGTTAAGTTTAGTCTTAAATCGCCACAACGACGACAAAGCCACAGGACGTTAGTGGCAATACTCCGAAGCCCTACGAACAGCGACATCGTAATATTGTTTTTCCTTTTCTATTCCAATTGATTT
>JBATBW010000028.1:0-11988 GCA_049662565.1 Erysipelotrichaceae bacterium
GTTATGTACCCTTCATATCCTGTTGCAGAGTTTAATCCTTCTACTCCACCATTATCTTTACTATTGGGAAGATAGTTATCTACATATTGATCTACTCCGTCGGCTGGCATTGGTTTTTTTGGA
Source organism: Erysipelotrichaceae bacterium (assembly GCA_049662565.1). Lineage (GTDB taxonomy): Bacteria > Bacillota_I > Bacilli_A > Erysipelotrichales > Erysipelotrichaceae > JBATBW01. The sequence goes on from JBATBW010000028.1 coordinate 124, forward strand.
TCCAAGATATAAAACTTGGCCTTAATTTTTTCTTTTTCCGAAAATACCGGATATAACTCTAATGAAGTCCTTATTTTATCGCTGACTAAATATTCTACTTCTCCATTAATAGTTGTTGACCATCCTTTAAATTCAAATCCTTTGATATTTGAAAACAAATTTTGATAATTTTTAATTTTTTGATGGGCATTAATTAACCCTTCTTCCTTTTCATCAATCTCTACGTTATTAGAATTATATTCATGATATATAATTTTTATATTTTCATTTGCTTTATTTGAAACATTGTTATTTTTTCTAATCAATGCTTTATTTTCTTCATGTATAGATCTAGTAGACCCATTATTCTCTTCAGCGACTATTTTTATTGGTAAGTTGTTGCATATTAATATTAAAGATATAGCAAAAATTAGTATTTTTTTCATATATTTATCCCCTTGATCTATATTTGTTCACGATTTTTATTAATAGTATCTTTATTTGCATTAGATTTAATTGTCTTTTGCACTTAATTCTTTCATTTATTGGTCACATATCGGTCAAATTTATTAATTTTTTCAATTTTTCAGTCATGTTTTTTATATAATATATTTATGATTGATTATCTAGTTTAACAATTTATATATTGATACATGTTATGACTTTGGCAACCCAGTAAATTATTGCAAATTTATGACTTATAAATCGTCATTAATTGTTCATAATTATTAAATCAGAACGCTTTTTATAATATTTCTTTCAATTGTCAATGAGATAAGACTTCATTATCATATTCAACTGAATTTAACCTAAAAAAATAATATGTTAATTATTAATTTTAGCGAGTTGTTATTTCTACGCCACTTATATGTTTTTATAAGAAACAATAAAAAACACGACAAGGTTAAGTTATGTCGTGAATGATATTATATTTATTATTATTATAAATTATTACTTCAATTTCTTATTCAACTATCTATCCACATTTTATATTCAAATATGGATAGATAGTTCCAATTCTACTATTGTAGTCACTCTCTAACTTTTAGGTTAATTTTTTAATTATTGTCTCTGGATTTGGAGCATAATTAATTGCCGTTTCCTTAGTAATTTTACCTTCTTTAAATAACTTTATTAATGAATATTCCATTGATACCATTTCTTGATTCATTGATGACGAAATAATATTATCTATTTGATGTATTTTATTTTCCCTAATTAGATTTCTGATTGCTGGAGTTACTACCATTACTTCAAATACGGGTATTAGTTTGCCATTCACTGAAGGAACTAATTGTTGAGACACAACAGCCTTTAAAGTTAAGGCTAATTGGAATGATACTTGTTGTTTATCAGAAGATGGGAACACACCAATAATCCGACTTATAGTATTTGCTGCCCCCATTGTATGTAGACTAGAAAAGACTAAATGTCCGGTTTCCGCAGCAGTTAATGCAACATCAATAGTTTCATGATCTCTCATTTCTCCTAATAAAATGACATTAGGACTTTGCCTTAACGATGATTTTAATGCAGTTAGATAATCGCTGACATCACTATTTATTTCTCTTTGACTCACAATACTTTTCTTATGCGTATGTAGGTATTCTAAAGGGTCTTCGATAGTTATAATATGTTTGTTTTGCTCGTTATTTATTCGATCTATTATACAAGCTAAGGTCGTTGATTTACCATTTCCAGCAGGTCCTACTACTAAAACTAATCCATTGTGCTCATTCGCAAGTTTCAATACATTATCACTGATACCAATATCTTTTGGTTGTGGCAACTCGAATTGGATAATTCTAATAACTGCTGCATAACTGCCCCTTTGAAAGTAGGTGCTTACTCTAAATCTTGATAAACTATTAATCGAAAAAGAAAAATCATCACTTCCTGTTTCATCCATTAATTTTTTTGTTCGATTATTCGCTATAGTAAATAGTTGTTCGACTAATTTTTTGCTTTCTTCTGGTTGTGTTTTATGATCATCATTTTCAATAATTACATTATCGATTCGATAAGAAACAGGTTGACCGGCAACAATAAATATATCGGATGCATCTTTTATTACACCCTCACTTAATATTTTAATGATTTCCATCACAATCCCCCTTCTTTTATTGGTATACTGGCAAATTATCACTTGCTTGCCAATCTTTTTGAATTATTACTTTGTGTTTTTTAATTTCATAAAAATTATCATTATTTTTTGGATCATTGAGTTTAATAAGAACATCCAAATATTGATTTTCATTAATTCTTTCTCTAATATTAATTAAAAATAAGTCGTCATCTATATTATCTACATATTCTAATTTCGATATTATATTCATTACTTCTTGATAATTAATACCTTTATTATAATTCTCTAATAACAAATAATCAATTTCCTTTAAATAGATATTAATTTTATTAGTCGCCTTTGTATAAATATTAAAGCGTTCAATATTTTTATCATTCAATTTTTTATCACTATTTGCTGAGGAATAAGATAAAACACTAAATATCACTAATACTAATAATACAAAGGACGTAATAATTATAGTAATGCCATAGGTCGCTCTATTATTTTTACTCATACCCAACACCACTTGATATTTTTATCGGCTTATGTATAAAAATATTATTTTCATATACTAATTCCTTTTGATAGTATAATCGCACTTGATATTTTTCATTTCCTTGATCTCTAGCTTCAATGATTGTACCATCATTATTAATTACTAATGTTTTATTTTTAATATTATAAGTTCCATTCATTATTTCCGCACTTTTTTCTAAATCATATTCATTTAATAATGAGACCATTGATGTTACTACTAGTATCCCTTTTGATGTAGCTTGATTTTTCTCGCTAATTAAATATGATTGAACAAATAATTGAATACAAATCACACTACCAATTGAAAACATCAATATAGAAAAAATAATTTCCATTAATGTTAAACTTGATTTTTTCATGTGTTACTCTCCCTAGACGACAAGTGAATAATTAAATCTATTTGATCACTATCATATATAGATAAGTACAAAAGATTATTTTCTAATTTTATTTTAAATTCATTCAACTTAACTATATTTTCACCAGCCTCAAAATCTATAGTTTGCCCCTTTAAAACTATTAATTCTTTAAGATATTCCTCATAGAAATATATATATGTTTTTATATTATTCTTATTATCGATCACTAAGATATTGCTTCCATTTATCGATTCAACTTTTATACAATCTGCTTCATCATTTTGATACACTTTTTCTTTGATGTAGTTTAGGCTAGTATAGTAATTAAAATTTTCATCCATCGTTAAAACTATTTTGCGATAGACAACACTTCCTAAATTCGCTACCACTAACATACTAAGGCTTAAAACACCAATTATTATTATTATAAATAATGCATTTATTGAAGATTTTTTATAACTTTTCATAACCTACTCTCCAACTACTATGACATCAATATCAGGACGCCGATTAGATGCAAAAGATAAATAATTGATATAGAACTTATTCTTATCGTACTGTATGCCATAATTTTCTAATATATATTCGATGTTTTCCGGATAATAACCTTCGCTAGCATAACATGCGACAATACTTTTATTAATAGCATTTTCCAAACTTTCTCTTTGTTTCAATAAAGTGTTTTCGCTTACTCGATTGAGTGAATAAATAAATATAACCAATGTTGTTGTCACAAAAATTATCACCAATAATTTGTCATAACTATAATTGCTCTTACTATTGAATCGTTTTTTCATGACTATAACCCAATTGAAGACATTAATCCAATTAATGGAACAATAACACTAAGAAGAATCAGCCCCACTGTAATTGAGAATATCCCAACTAGTATTGGTTCTATTGAACTTATTTTATTATCTATATTCTCATAAAACTCTTGTGCATTGATAGCCGCAATTTTATCCATTACTTGAACACTATTACCGGTCTTGAACCCAATAAATAACATTTTTGCGTAAACTTTATTTAGTAAATTACTGTCACTAAGGGCTTTATCAATTGTTTTTTGTTCTTTAATTAAGACAATGCTTTGGTTAATTTTGTTTTTTATTTCATCATCTCCCATCAAGTTTTTTGCCAATTCTAAACTTTCATCAAATTTTATACCACTAGATGTCATTAATGATAAAGCAAAAAACAAACGGGCATTTACATTTTTCTCATATAATTTATTAAAATATGAAAATCTTTTAATTATTCTTACTGCTGTTTTTTTACCATTATTACTATAATTAAAGTATAAAAAGAATACTACTAAAATAATCAATACAAAAATTAAAAACATTGAATTATTCGCTAAAATCCGCGAAACTTTAAAAATATTTTCTCCTTGAATTGCATTACCTAGTTGAAGATAAACTTGCTCAAATATTGGTAGGACTTTCACGATTATCACAAACATGACAATTGTCATCATTAATACCATTATTAACGGATATTTTACGCTATCTTTAATTTTAATATTTATTTCATATTGTCTTTGATAATACACCGCTAGCGATTCGCATACGATATCTAAGTTACCTGATTCCTCACCCACCTTTACCATATCTACCATATATTGAGGGAATACATTACAATCATTAAGACTCACGCTGAAGTTATTTCCACCATCTAATGATTTCGCTATTGTTTGTAATATTTCTTTACTGGATTCATCACTATTATCTAATAACATTAAATCTATTCCATAAGAAATTGTCATTCCGCTGTTAAGTAACATATATATTTGTGAACAAAATGCCGATAATTCTAAATTAGATAATGATTTGCTTTTCATTTTATTTCCCTCCCAATACCTCTAATAACGATATTTAGTAATGTAATTACTGCCATCTTTTTTTATTAGATTATCAAACAAACTACTTGTATCTTCGAAAGTTGGATCCATTAATTTCCAACTTACACCATCAAATTCAATTAAACCATTGACCCAACCTATTTCTTTGATATATACACTTATCCATGCATGATAGACATCATTAACATATCCTATGTCCATTCTTGTTGGTATTCGTTGACTACGCAAGATACTTGCCATTACGCTAGCATAATCAAAACATATGCCTTTCCCTTGATCTATCACATCGTCAATAATAGGTGTATATCCACTTTTGACATTTTTAGCTTTCTCAAAATCATATTCTAAACTTTCTATAACATAATTGTATACTTTTTCAACTACTTCTAATTCGGTCTTACTCTCTTTTACTATATCACTTCCTTGAGATATTATTTTGTTGTTAACATTGAAATTCACATATTTGTTAGGATATAAGAAAGGCACAAATTCATTTTCTAACGTCACTTCTATAGTTTTCATCAAAACCACAAAATATTCTTTATCTTTTAAAGCTTCATTGACAGTGATCGTGTATTTGCCATTGCCTTGTGTTAAAGGAAAAACCTCTTTGCCCCCACTTAATGAATATGTATAAACATTAGCGTCGGGGCATTTAATTTGTAATTTAGCTTTCTTATTAGATTGGTAATCTACGATTACGTATCCTTGATCATTATGTGAATAATCAATACTTGCCACTTCATTTTCAACAAATAATGTTTTATCAGCCACTGGAATTAAAACAATCGGTTCATTATCTCTAATAGGTAAACTATCATTATTCACACCTTTTTTTGAACACGAAAATAACAAAAACAAGATTATTATTAAAATGATTATATTGTGTTTTTGTTTGATAACCATATTCATCCCCTACTAGTTCCAATATAAACAAATTATATAACAATGTATTCCTATTTACAAATTTTATATGTTTATTTGAAGCAACATAATAAATATGATATATTATCAATGAAACAAACAATCTTATAAAGGGGGCCAAATTATGAATAAGTGTAATAAAGATGTGATATATGTGAAACTATTTGGCGACTTTAAATTATACCAAAACGAAACCGTTCTCTCCACAAATCAACTTAGTGATAATATTTGTCATTTGATTTCCTATTTAATATACCATCGTTATGACGCTTTTTCTTTGGATTCACTTATAGAAGCAATAATTGATAAAGATGTATCTAACCCAAAAGCGACTTTAAAAAACCTCGTCTATCGGTTTAGGAAAATAGCTGAAGATAACAATTTCAAAGATTATCATGATATCATCTTATCGCAAGATGGTGTTTATAAAATAAATAACAATTTATTATTTAACATTGACATCGAGAATTTTAATCTACTACATAATCAAATACAAGATGAAACTGATAACACAATTCTTATGCCCTTATTAACCACAGCTTTTAATTATTATAAGCAAGATTTTATAAGCATTCTCAAACCGAAAATATGGTCTTTAAGTATCCAACAAAATTATCGTAACGCCTATTTCAATATCGTCTATAAAATACTAGATTTTTATTACAAAAATGATGATTATAAAAATCTTTATGACTTTGCCACAAAAGCAATTAAAATTGATGAATACGAAGAAGGAATCCATCAATACATCTGTTATTCACTTGCGAAATTAAATGATAAAAACCAAGCAATTAATTATTATAAATATGTTAGCGATCTTTTTTATAATGGACTAGGAAGTAAACTTTCCAATGAATTTATCAATATGTATCATTCAATCTGCCAAACAGATAAGAATGATAATGTAGAAATTACTAAACTAAGCGAATACCTTCAAGAAACTAAAGACGAGATTGAAGGTGCTTACTATTGTGATTTAGAAGTATTCAAACAACTTTATCGCATCAGTTCAAGAACTATTTCTCGAACAGCAAACTCCATTTATATTCTTGTTTTAACTGTATCCCCATTAATTTCTAAAACTTTAGATAATCAAGTTAAAGAAAAAGCAATGAAAACCCTAAATACTTGCATAAACACTTCCTTAAGAACAAGTGATGTTTACACTAGAAGCTCGGCAAACCAATTCACTATTATGCTCCATTTAACCAACCATGAAGATACAAAGACAGTAGCCAACAGAATAATTAAAAAATTCGAAAGCACATATATTTCAAAAAAACTATTTATTGATATTTCCATTAATAAAATCGAACCTATTTAATCATAATAAAAAACCGGTCGCCCGGTTTTAGTTTTCTAGTAATATCCTACTATCCTTAGGAAAAGTAATAGATACAATAGTTCCAACATCAAATGTAGAAGATATAGTAATATCCAAATTCATTTTAGAACATAACTTCTTAAATAAATATAGGCCAATACCAGTGGATTTTGTAACTTGACGCCCATTTTCTCCAGTAAAGCCTTTATTAAATACCCGATCTATGTCTTGTTCGTTGATTCCAACGCCATTATCTTCAATATGCAATATTATATTATCTTTACTTTCCGTCGTATAAAAAGATAAAATCAATTCTTCTTTCTTATATTTGATAGAATTAGATATAATTTGTGTCAATATAAATGTTAGCCATTTTATATCACAATATACATCTTTATTTAAATCTTCAAACTTAAAATTAGCTTTCGCAAGAATCAAGCTTTTTGATTCTTTTTTTATTGTCGCTTTTACTAGAGAATCTAAATTACACCTCTTAACAAGATAATCTTTTTCTAAAGCATTGCCTTTGGCATAATATAATGCTTGTTCCACAAATGAATCAATGCGGCGTAGTTCAATCTCTATATCTTTAGTAATTTCATTTTTATTATTCTCACATAATAGACTAATCGTCGCAATTGGAAGTTTTATTTCATGAATCCAAGTCTCAATGTAGTCACCATATTCTTCATTATTATGTTGATATTGGCTAATTTTATCATTCATCGATTTAGTTGTTAATCTTAAAATATCTTGAAGAATTTCTTCTTCAACAAATTCCGATTTTTTCATTATTTCACTAATCAAATATTTTTCTTTTAGTTCATCTAATTCTAAATAGAGATTTTGATAATATTTGTTTTTTTGATGGTATTCAATAACTACTGATAGTATTAAGATAATCCCGAAAGAAAATAACAATAAAAGTATTAAACTTTTGTTTATCTTTAATAGGCTCATAACACTACCCATTAGGATAATTATACAAAGTTGTAAACTAATATATATCCATTTACTTCTAACAAAAGAACCTAATTTCATACCATATAACCTTGACCTCTTTTAGTTACTATAAAATCATTGAGGCCAATTTCCTCTAATTTCTTCCTTAAACGATTGATATTAACCGTTAAAGTATTATCGTCCACAAACTCATCCGTTTGCCATAATGCATTCATTAAATCATCACGCGAAACAATTGATCCTTTTTTGCTTAATAAGAGATTTAAGATAAACGATTCATTTTTTGTCAGCTCTGTTTCATTATCTTTATAACATATTTTATTTCTTGATGAATAGAATGTTAGACCATTATATTCAATCTTATCCGCAACAACTTTTGTTCTTCTTAACAAATTATCAATTCTCGCTAATAATATTTGGGAATTATAGGGTTTAGTCACAAAGTCATCCGCCCCTAAATTCATACTCATTAGTTCATCCATATCACTTGCTCTACTAGTCACAACAATCATTGGAATTGATGATTGCTTTCTAATTTCTCGACAAATATAATAACCATCTTGATAAGGCAAATTGATATCTAGCAGGATTAGGTCACAATCCGCCGATAATAAAACACTTGTCATGTTTTTATAATCATCACTGACCAAAGTTTCATAGCCATAGCCATTTAAAAACTCACATAATTGATTACGTAATGCAACATCATCTTCTACGATAAATATTTTCATATTATTCACCTCTTGTTCATTATATCAATTATTCACTTCGATATAAATAACAAAAGGAGCATAAGCCCCTTTATTCTATTACTAATCAACAACAGCTCGATCTAAAGCTTCTTTATAAGCCTTAGTATCAGTAAATATTTCACCCTTATATGGATTAGTTTTAGTCTTAATAGCCTTAACAATGATATAAACTAATGCTGCAAAGTTGACTATCAATGCAAGAATACTTATGATCGTCATCATTGTCGGATCAGCATTGGCGCTACCCCCAGCCACAATGCCATTTAAAGTGCCATCCGCATACATTTTAGGCAATGTTGCCCATGGGAATATTTTCGTTCCATTAGAGAATGTATTTTGAAATAATGGGAATAATTGAGCAAATAAACACCAAACAAATAATGTGTTTGCCCTATTTTGAATCCATCCCCCTTTATTCCATACTAAAGCTGCAATTGTTGGTGCCAACAATAATGCCACTCCACAAAACCACGAATGCGTTGGTAAACAATTATATGTATAGGCAAAGTTCCAAATATCATAAACAATAATATAAACAAAGATCATATCTGGCCAAACCATATCTGTTTTATCTTTACTACGATATACTGCCCACCATCCAGTCATACAGAAAATATTTAATAATCCCGCAATACCATTAAAGATATTGTGCCATCCACCATATAACCATACATCTTCATTTGATAATGTCCAAGAATACCAACCATTAATCGCTGTTTCAAAATCACTTACCACCGCAATTAAAATATTGATTGCGACAATAGCGAAAGGAAAAGCTCTAAACCACTTCTTCTTTCCAACACCCCATTGGTATTTAATCATCATAAAGCCAATACAACCTGCTAGTGCAGCATACAATTTAGCATAATGGAACCAACCACTCATATATAAATATGTTTGATTTTCTAAAGCCCAAGGCATTCCCATACTAGCACAAATATATAATACGATAAAGAAAATAGTTGCAAGTGCAGGTAGCACGCCAAAAATAAATATACCACCATTTTTTGTTCTTCTTGCGATCTCATTTAATAAAATCAAACTAATTAAAACTCCTAACATTGCACCCCATTGATACAATGCCTCATTTCCATAAACATGGAAAAACATTAAGACCCCTTCTTTCTATATTATTCAGCTTCTATTTGTAAAATATAACATTCGTCTCCGGTTTTTAGATAAGTGTTTTCACTTCCACAATTCGGACATTTTTTCCCATACTCAATCGTGTCATATGTCTTTTGACAATCTTCACAATAAGTAATCGCATCTATATCTTCAATTATCAGCTCTGAGTTAGTAATATATTTTTCTTTTTTAACAGCCCAATCCCAACAGTCTATTAAATATGATGGTACTATACCACTCACTTTACCAACCCTTAAAACCACACTACCCACATTAGTTAAGTTGTTTTCCTCTACGGTTTCTAAGACTAAACTAATGACATGTTTTACGATACCTAATTCATGCATCTTATTTCTTCTTATTCATCATGATCTTAAATTGACGTTTAATCAAATTAGGTAAGATCACCTTCAACTTATCTTCATTTCTAACCATTCTACTAGCATCTGGATTCATTCTTGAAAGTTTAATCGCATCAAATTCACACTTAGTTGTACAAATACCACAACCAATACATTTATTTGTATCAACGACACTAACTCCACAATTTAAACATCTAGCTGTTTCTTTTTTTACTTGTTCACTAGTTAATGAAACACTATTATCTCTAAACGATAATTCAACACTATGTTTATTTAAAGGTTTTTGGCGACTACCATTATCATAACTCTCGATACTAATATTATCTTTGTCTAATTCTACATAGTATCTTGCATCACGACCAATAGTTAAGCTCGCATTTTCATGAACATAACGATGTAATGACTCTGCCCCTTGTTTACCAGCGGCAATCGCATCAATCGCAAATGAAGGACCTGTATAAACATCACCACCCACAAAAATATCTTCTTGTGTAGTTTGATAAGTAATCGCATCCGCAATAGGAGCATTACCTCGTCCAAATTCAATATTTTCGCCTTTTAATAGATCTTTGTAATCTATTGATTGACCAATACTTAAGAATAGATTGTCACATTTAACTTCTGTTGTATTATTTTCATCATACGTTGGTGCAAATTTACCATTATCATCAAAGACACTTACACATTGTTTTAAAACAACAGCACATACTTTACCATTATTAACTTTGATTTCTTTAATACCCCATCCACAATTGATCTTTACACCTTCAGATGTAGCTTCATCTTGTTCTTCCTTAGAAGCTGGCATTTGAGATTGTGATTCTAAACAATACATTTGTACATCTTTACTACCACAACGTAATGCCGTTCTCGCAACATCAATCGCAACATTACCACCACCTATTACAACACTATTACCTTTTACTTTGGTATTTTCATCATCAGTAACCTTATGCAAGAAATCGACTGCGCTTAATACGTTTTTGGCATCTTCATTTTCAATATTAGCTTTTCTACTTCCTTGACAACCAATAGCTAAATAGAAACCTAAATACCCTTCTTCACGTAATTGTTGAATAGTAATATCTTTACCCACTTCTACATTACACTTAATTTCAACACCAAGTTCCTTAATTACTTCAATTTCCGCATCAATAACTTCTTTTTCTAATTTATAACTAGGAATACCATACCTCAACATACCACCTGGATAAGGATTCTTTTCAAATATCGTTGGACGATATCCGCTTAAAGCTAAGAAATAGGCACAAGATAAACCGGCAGGCCCACCACCAATAATCGCAATCTTTTGACTAAATTCACCTCTAGTAGAAGGAATTATTTTCTTAGGAATATAACGTGTCTTTTCATTTAGATCTTGTTCTGAGACAAATCTCTTTACTTCATCAATAGCCACCGCTTCATCCACAGTTGCTCTTGTGCATGCATCTTCACATTTCCGATTACAAATACGACCACAAATTGCCGGTAACGGATTTTCTTTTTTAATAAGTCCTAATGCTTCGGTATACTTCCCTTGAGAAGCTAATTTTAAATAACCTTGAACCGCAATATGGGCAGGACAAGCCGTCTTACAAGGAGCAGTAC
>JBATBW010000029.1:0-2129 GCA_049662565.1 Erysipelotrichaceae bacterium
GAATTGTTTTGCTTGTTTAACGATATTTAATATCCATTCTTTTTGAGCTGTTATTTTACCTTTGCGATTACCGGTTTCTGTTCCAATAACGATCCAGTTTATTTTATCTAAATTGATGTTTTCAATATTACTAAATAATGGTTCAAAGGTAATAAAGTAATTTTTGGCTGAAACATTGTTAATTAGTTGGTTAATGCGGTCCGCTTCTTTGTTAGTTGTTACTGTAACTCCCATCCATACATTGTTTAATTGGGTACTAAATTTGATGTTTTCTGGTCGTTTGGTTAGAAATAAATACTCGTGTTGAGGATTTTTTTCTATAGCTTTGAATACTTCTGTTTTCCAATTATCGTTCCAACTGGAAAAATCGCTCATACTTGTCATTAAATAAGTGTTGGCTTTTTTTGTGTAAATTCTTTTTATTCTTTCGGGCACATAAGTAGGTATTTCAAAATCGGGAGTAATTTTGAATCTTTGATTAATTCTTCTTGCATAACAATATGTACATCCGATATCGCATCCATTTACAGGATTTAAGTTTTTAATTAGTTTACCTACATCGACAAATTCCATATATATCACCTCTTTCCTTAATATTAACATATAAAGCTAATATGTTTGGGGTAAGTGCTCATTTAATTTTTAGTTTTAGTGTTATATAATGATTTATAGAAGATTGTGGTGGTAAAGATGAAAATAATAAATAGTATTAGTGAAATATATCGATGTTTTGATAATGGTGTTTTTAGTGTTGATGATTGGCGTAATTATAGTTTTGATATATCTAAAGAACTTTATTTGTTATGTGAAGAAGATATTAAGAATTATAATTTTGATTTAGAGGTTGTTCCGGTTTTAAATAATGTAATGGTTAATAGTGATAAACTTGATATTTTAAATATTTCATTTGAGAAGGTGATGGTAAATCTTAAACAAGATATTCAGTTGTTGTTTGATAAAGATATAGAATTTAGTATTATTTTATATTTAGGTTTGTGTAATGGAGCTGGGTGGGTTACTATTGTTGATGGTATAGATACAATTTTATTGGGTATTGAAAAAATAATAGAGTTAGGTTGGTATGAAGAGAATGTGTTAAAAGCTTTAATATATCACGAAATTGGCCATGTTTGGCATAAGGTGTATGGAAATATTGAACAGCCTACCACAAGTGTTGGTGATGACGGTATTCAACAATTGTATCAAGAGGGTATAGCTATGCGTTGTGAACAAATTCTTGGCAATGATGATAGTTTATTTCATCAATATGATGAACATTGGTTAAATTGGTGTGATGATAATTTAAAACAAATTAAAGAAGAATTTTGGTTTAGGATTAGTAATAATATTTCTACTAGTGATTTCTTTGGGGACTGGACAAGTTATCAAGGACATAGTGATGTGGGTTATTACTTGGGGGCGAAATATGTTAAATATCTTGAAAACTATTTTTCTTTAGTTGCGATTGCGAATTTGTCGATTGCCCAGTTAAAGAGTAGTTTTATGGATTTTGTTAGGGAGATTAATGTTGTCATAAAATAATGTTGATACTATAATTAAGATATAAAAAGGGGATATATATATGAATATTGCGTATGAAAAATTAGAAAATGAGTATGAGGTATATGTGAGTAATTTAAGCGATGATAGTAAGATGGCGATTAATAAAATAAGTGCCGATGAGATGGAAGAGAAAAAGAAGACTTGGTTCTTATTTCGTTTTTTAGAATAATTGGATGAGGATATTATGAATTTAGAGATAATAGTAGCGACAGTTAAGGATGCGATATCGGCTCAAAAGTTAGGTGCTACTCGTTTAGAATTATGTGGGGCTTTAGAAGAGGGTGGTTTGACCCCATCTTATGGGGCGATTGATGCAATTACTAGTATAGTTGATATTCCGGTTAATGTGATGTTGAAGACGAGAAGTGATTATCATTTTGATGATGATGATATGGCTGTAATTTTGAAGGATTTAGAGATGATTAAACGTAGTAATGCTAATGGCGTTGTTTTTGGGGCTTTGACTAAAGATAATCGGGTGGATTTTGATAAACTTAATTTGATTATTGAAAATAAGGGGCACTTAAAGATTACTCATAATCGGGCTATTGATCGTAGTGTTAACT
>JBATBW010000030.1:0-10951 GCA_049662565.1 Erysipelotrichaceae bacterium
AACAATGCTTGATGATAAGGGGTATAAGAATCAATATACTATTACTCAAGGAAAAGTTGCGGAAGTTGGTGGAAAATCACCAGATTTTGATTTCTGTATTTCGACTGTAAAATTTGATGAAAGTTCTTGTAAGTGTCCGTTAATTATTGGTACTGCGCTTTTAATGGGTATTAATACGCAACCAGTTATTGACAAAATTATTGAACAAATGGAGAAATAACAGGTATACGCTGTTATTATAAAAAAAAGGGAGGAAATCGTATATGCAAATTATTTTAGATGTATTTTCGTACATCCAAAGCTTAGGCGCGATCGTTATGATGCCAATTATCGTATGTTTGTTAGGTATCATTATGAAAGCTGGTTTTGGTAAATCTTTACGCGCAGGTTTAACTGTTGGTGTAGGATTTATTGGATTAAACCTTGTTACTGGTTTAATGGGTAGTACTTTAGGTACTGCAGTTCAATCTATGGTTGAATATTTTGGTTTATCTTTAAGTGTTATTGACGTTGGTTGGCCTTCAGCTGCTGCAATTGCTTTTGCATCACAAGTTGGTACTTTCATTATTCCTTTGTGTTTATTAGTTAACATCATTATGATCGTTACTAGAACTACACAAACTGTTGACGTTGATATTTGGAACTATTGGCATTTTGCTTTCACTGGTTCTTTAGTTGCGATTATTACGAATAATGTTGTTTATGGTTTAATTGCTGCAGTTATCAACATGGTTATCATCTTAGTTATTGGTGATGCTACTGCGGAAAGATTAGAAGATACTTTAGGTATGCCAGGGGTTTCTTTACCTCATGGATTTACAGCTGCATTTGCACCAATTGCTTATGTATTTAACAAATTAATTGACTTTATTCCTGGTGTTAGAGACATTGATATTAACCTTGACTCTATGCAAAAGAAATTAGGAGTATTTGGGGAACCAATTTTAGTTGGTACATTAATTGGTATCGTTATTGGTGTTTTATCTAGTATGGGTAAACCAGTTTTAGATATCGTTAGAGCTTCATTAACTTTAGGTATTAATTTAGGTGCGGTATTAGTATTAATTCCAAAGATGGCTGCATTATTGATGGAAGGTTTATTACCTGTTTCTGATGCTGCTACTGCTTTCATCCAAAAACGTTTCAGTGGGTTTGGTAAAATGTATATTGGTTTAGACTCTGCTGTTGGTGTTGGTCACCCTATGACATTAACTATTGGTTTAATTTTAGTTCCAGTTGCTATCTTATTAGCGGTTATTTTACCAGGAAACAAAGTATTACCATTTACTGATTTAGCGGTTTTACCTTATATTACTATTTTAGTTATCCCTCTATGTAGAGGTAATGGTTTTAGATCATTATTAATTGGTTTAATCTGTTTAGCTGCTGGTTTATATATCGCTACAGATTTAGCTCCATTTATTACTGAAGCTGCAAAAGTTGCGGGATTTGATATGGGTAGTGCTACTGCAATTTCTAGTATCTGTGATGGTGGTAACCCATTAACTTGGTTATTAGTAAGATTAAATAGCTTAGGTCCTGTTGTTGCTATTGGTGTTGGTTCAGCTATCGCTGTTGCTGCTGCTGTATGGAACAGAATGAGAATTACTAAAGAAGCTAAAGCTATGAAAGAAGCTCAATAATAATTTATATTAGTATATGAAAATATGGGAATTTATTTCCCATATTTTCAAATCTTAGGAAACATGTGAAAGGAATATCAAATGAAAAAATATATATATGATCGAAGTTCTTATAAGTATAAAGTTATTGCTCCAGGTATATTAGGGGGGATTGTTTTATTTATTTCGATTGCGAAAATAGTTATTAATCCTCAAGATTATGTTTGGCTTGCGGGCTTTACGGTTGGTTTATATACTTTTTGGGAAGTATTTGTTTCGCTTGCAAATCCTAGTGAAGTTATATTTGATGGTGATTTAATAATATTTAGCTCTTTTGGTAAACAACATTCGTTTAATATTAGTGAAATTAAGAGTTTTAAGGTTAAGGAGTTTTTCCAGGCTAAAAAGGCTTTTATTCGAATTGATGATCCAGGCTTTCTAAAAGGAAGATATTGGGTTAATTGTCGGTTATTTAATGATACTGATGAATTATTTAAAAGAATTTGTAATCTTGAAGTTCAAATTGAACCTAATGGATTAAAAGCTCAAGCTAGAAAAAATGGTGAAGAGGCTTTGAAAAAAAGAAAAGAAGCTAAACAAGCAAAATTATATAAAAATAAGAGGGGTAAATAGATGTTAAATTTAGACTTAGTTGGGAAAGTCGCATTAGTTACAGGTGGTTCTCAAGGTATTGGACGGGGAATTGCGCTTACGCTTGCAAAAGCAGGAGCAACTGTGGCAATAGCTCATTATGATCGTAGTGATGATAAAGCTAATGAAACTTTAAATATGATTAATGATTTGGGATGTGATGGTGCAGCATATAAAGTTAATGTTGCGAGTGCTGTTGAAGTAAAAGATATGGTAGCTTCAATTATTAGTAAATTTGGGAAAATTGATATTTTAGTTAATAATGCTGGTATCTCTACTGTTGGTAATTTGGATGAATTATCTTATGAACAAATTCAAGCTGTTCTTAATGTTAATTTAATGGGGCCATTTACTGTTTGTAAAGAAGTTTTACCTTCAATGATTGCGAATAAGTTTGGTCGAATTATTAATATCGCTTCTACTTCAATGTATACAGGCGGTGGTGGCGGTGCTCACTATGCTGCTAGTAAATCAGGGTTGATGGGGATGATGAGAAATATGTCTAAAGTATATGGTAAGGATAATATCACTACTAATAACTTGGCTATTTCATTAATTGATACTGAACTATTTAGAGAACGTTATCCTGAACAAAGTAAACGTGATGAAGTTATTTCTCATGTACCAGTTCAAAGAGCGGGAACTCCAGAAGATGTTGGTTATGCATGTGCATTTTTAGCTTCGGATTGGGCAAGTTATATTAATGGTGAGATTTTACAAATTGACGGCGGAAGAATGTACGTTTAGAAAAGGGAGAAACAATGTTAGAAAATTTAAAACAAGAAATTATTAATGTAGCGCAAAAAGCGGATACACTTGGTTATTGCAAAAAGAATAGTGGGAATTTTAGTATTTTAGATCGTGAATTAGGATTAATGGTTATTACTCCTTCAGGTAAAGATCGTTTTTCATTAACTGTGGAAGATATTCCCGTTTTAGATATGGATGGGAATGTTGTGGAAGGTAATTTAGTTCCTTCTAGCGAATGGCCAATGCATTTAGAGTCTTATAAGTGTCGTGATGATGTAACGGCAGTTATTCATACTCATAGTCATTATGCGACTGCTTTTGCGATTTTAGGTAAAGAAATTAAACCGATTATTTTTGAAGCATTGAATTATGGTGCTAAAACTCGTTTAGCTCATTATGAAATGCCAGGAACTGATGCGCTTGCGAAATCATTAGTAGCTCCTTTACAAGAAGCTGATGTTGTTTTGATGAAGAGCCATGGTATTTTAGTTGTGGGTCAAGATTTGAATAATGTGCTTTTAAAAGCAAGTTATGTTGAAGATGTAGCAGAAATTTATGCTTACTGTTTATCGATTAATAATGGTGTTGAACCAGATGAAATTCCTCAAAGTGAGTTTGATGCGTTCTTAGAAATTAATGCTCATTAATTTATTATGAGTACTAATATTATTTTAGTTCGACATGGTAAAACAGATATGAACGAAAAAGGGTTGTTGTGTGGATGGTATGAAGCACAGCTATCGGATAAAGGCATTGATGAATTAAAGAAGAAGAAAGTTAAGTTGGTTAATTATCGTAGTGATTTATATTTTTCTTCGAGTTTAAATCGTTGTGTTGATACGTTTAATATTTTGTTTGATGATGTTAAATTAGAACAAACTTTAGATGAGTTTAGGGAAATATGTTTTGGTGATTTAGAATTGCATATAGAAGATGAAATTGATATGCCAAAGTTGTTTAATGATTGGGTTTTAGGTAATAATAAGAGTTTTGAAAATTATGATGAGTTTAATAATCGTTTAAGAAGAGGTTTTGAGATTATTATCAATAAATTGAAAGAGAGTGGCCTTAATAGTGCGACTGTGGTAACCCATGGTGGTTTGATTATGACGATTATTTATCATTATTTTAAGATTAAACCTGATGATTTTATGAAACATCGTATTTCTAATGGTGATGCTATTGTATTAAGTATTGATAATGGTAATATCCAAAGTATTAATTATATTTAAAGGGGCGAGAAATCGCCTTTTTTGTGCATTTTAGTCGCTATTTTTTTTGTTGAGTGTATAATTAAATTATAGATTTAATCGTTAATTTAATATAGGAGGTATATATGAAAGAATCTTATTTTGATGGGAAGTTATTACAGTTGATTGGTTATAATGTTTTAGGAACACTTATTACAGTCTTAACAGTGGGTATTTGTTATCCTTTTGCGGTATGTATGATTTATAATTGGGAAATTAAACATACAGTTGTGAATGGTCATCGTTTAGGTTTTGATGGTAGTGCAGTGGGGTTATTTGGTAACTGGATTAAGTGGTTTTTATTGACAATCATTACTTTTGGTATTTATGGGTTTTGGTTGGGTATTAAGGTTAAACAATGGAAGGTTAGTCATACTTATATGGTTGATTAAAAAAGAAGCATGCTTCTTTTTTTTTGTCTTTATACAATCTTAATACTAGTGTTTATAATCTTATCAGCGTATTAATGTCTTTGGGAGTAGACTTAGGGTGTAAACAAGGAGGGTTATATATGTTTAAAAAGTTGATGTTTAATCCAATTATCTTTTGGTTTTTAGCTTTTGTTGTTATGCCTCTTTGTTTGATTGGTTTAATTACGTTAAGCGTTATGCTTATTACGGTTCCTATTTGTTTGTTATGTGGATTTGAATAGAAAGAGGAGATTATGTACTTATTGGTTATTGTTTTGTTAGTTATGATGGTTTTGTGTTTAATTTTTGCTTGTGATCGGATGATCGATAAGGAGTAGTTATGGGAATAATCTTATTGTTAGTGGTAGTTTTAGCTTTGTTTGGTTATTTATTTTATGCTTTGTTGCATCCAGAAAAATTTTAGAGGTTAGGTTATGTATATAGCGTTGTTTTTTGTTGTTTATTTAATTTTAGTTATCCCGATGGGGCGGTATTTGTATTTAGTTATGGGAAATAAGAAATATCATGGTAGTCGTTTTTTTGATAAGTTTGATAATTTTATTTTTCGTTTAATGAAGATTGATCCGCATTTAGAAATGAATTGGAAACAATATGCGATTGCATTTGTAGTTTCTAATTTAGTGATTATGGTGGGGGGATATTTGGTTTTAGTTTTACAAAGTTACTTATTTTTGAATCCTAATGGGGCTTCGAATATGTCTTTGGATTTGGCTTTTAATACCGTTATTAGTTTTATGACTAATACTAATCTTCAACATTATGTTGGTGAAACTAGTTTGTCTTATTTTTCGACAATGAGTGTTATTATTTTTATGATGTTTGTTTCTAGTGCGGGTGGTTATAGTGTTTGTGCTGCCTTTATTAGAGGTATTTGTGGTAAGCCTTTAGGTAATTATTATTTAGATATGGTGAAGATAATTACTCGGGTGTTAGTGCCTTTTTCTTTGTTTATTGGAGTTTTATTGATTGCTTTTTCTACTCCGCAAACTTTGAGTCCTAATGTGGTTGTGGATAGTCTTGATAAGGGACAACAATTGATTCATTTAGGTCCAATTGCGAGTTTAGAGGCGATTAAGCATTTAGGTACTAATGGTGGTGGTTTCTTTTTGGCTAATTCGGCTTCGCCTTTAGAAAATCCTAATGTGTTTACGAATATAATTCAAATGTATTCGATGATGTTGTTGCCTGGTGCTTGCGTTGTGATGTTTGGTCATTATGTGAATGAAGTTCGTAATGACTTTAAGAGCAAGTTGTTTGGTAGTGAAGGAAGAGTTATTTTTTTATCGATGGCTATTATGTTTGCGATTGGTTTAATGGTGATTTATTTTGCGGAGCTTAATGGCAATCCAGTTTTAGGTAATACTGGAGTTTTGAATAGTTTTGGTAATTTAGAGGGTAAAGAATTACGTTTTGGGATTTTGGATTCTAGTTTGTTTAGTTCGATTACTACTTCTTTTACAACTGGTAGTGTGAATAATATGCATGATAGTTTAATGCCGCTTGGTGGTTTGATGACGATGTTGAATATGATGTTGAATGTGGTCTTTGGTGGTAAGGGTGTTGGATTAATGAATATGATTATTTATGTGATGTTAGGGGTGTTTATTTGTAATTTAATGATTGGTAAGACTCCTCAATATTTAAATCGGAAGATTGAAGGTAAAGAAATGAAGTTGATTGCTTTAGTTATTATTATTCAACCTTTATTGATCTTAAGTTTTAGTGCTTTGAGTTTAATGACTAGTGATGGGTTGTTAGGTATTTCTAATAGTGGTTATCATGGTTTGAGTCAAATATTATATGAGTTTGCTTCGGCTAGTGCGAATAATGGGTCTGGTTTTGAGGGCTTAGTGGATAATACGTTGTTTTATAATATTACTACTGCTTTAGTGATGTTTATTGGTCGTTATGTGACGATTATTTTAGAGTTGGCTATTGCGGGTTCGTTGATGAAAAAGAGTATTGTAAGTAATAATGGTTCGGCTTTATCGACTAATAATTATAGTTTCAGTATGGTTATTGTGGTTGTGGTTTATGTTTTAGCTGGTTTAACTTTCTTTAGTGTTTTAGCTTTAGGACCGGTTGCGGAACATTTAAGTATGTTCTTTTAGAGGTAGATATGAAAAATAAGAAGAATTCGTTTATTAATAAAGATATTGTTTTGTCTTCGATTAAGAGTTCGTTTTTGAAATTTGATGTGCGGGTGATGATTAAAAATCCGGTGATGTTTGTAGTGGAAATTGGCTTAGTTATTAGTTTTATTGTGGTGTTGTTTCCGAATATTTTTGGTGATTCTTCATCTTCGGCTCAATTTTATAATATTATTGTCACTGTGGTATTATTTATAACTTTATGGTTTGCGAATTTTGCGGAAGCAATTGCAGAAGGGCGGGGAAAAGCTCAAGCTCAAAGTTTAAAGAAGACGCAACAAGATACGATGGTTCGTAAAATCAATGATGACAAGAGTGAAGAAATTGTTAGTTCTTCAAGTTTGAAAAAAGGTGATATTGTATTAGTTAAAGAAGGGGAAGTAATACCTAATGATGGTGAAGTTATTGAAGGTGTTGCGAGTGTTGATGAATCGGCCATTACTGGTGAATCGGCTCCTGTATTAAGAGAAAGTGGAGGTGATTTTAGTAGTGTTACTGGTGGGACTACGGTCGTTAGTGACTCTTTATTAATTGAGATTACTTGTGAAAAGGGTGAAAGCTTTTTAGATAAGATGATTAGTTTGGTGGAAGGTGCTAGTAGGAAGAAAACGCCTAATGAAATCGCGTTGTCGACTTTGTTGATTTCTTTGACGATTATCTTTTTGATTGTGGTAGTTACGCTTTATCCTTTTGCTTTATATAGTGGGATTAATATTCAGGTTCCTACTTTAATTGCTTTGTGTGTTTGTTTAATTCCTACTACCATTGGTGGTTTATTGAGTGCGATTGGTATTGCGGGAATGGATAAGGTTACTAGATATAATGTTATTGCGTTATCAGGTAAGGCTGTTGAAACTTGTGGTGATGTGGACACGCTCATTTTAGATAAGACGGGAACTATTACTTTTGGGAATCGTTTGGCGGATGACTTTCTTCCTTGTAAGAGTGAGGAAACTAATTTGTTGATTAAGGCAGCTTTAATTTCTTCCCTTGCGGATACAACTCCAGAAGGTAAGTCAACTTTAGAATTAGCGCAAAGTCGGTTGTCGGAAGTGGTTAATCCAGAAATTGAAGAAATTATTGAGTTTAGTGCTTCGACTAGAATGAGTGGTATTAATCTTAAGAATGGTGATCGGATTCGTAAAGGGGCTACTGATGCTATTGTTAGTTATGTTTTGGGGAACAATGGGGTTGTCCCTAGTAATATCAATGAAATTAGTGATCGTATTTCTTCTTATGGGGGTACTCCTTTAGCAGTTTGTTTTAATGATAAGATTTTAGGTGTTATTTATCTTAAAGATATTGTGAAACCAAATATGCGTCAAAGATTTGAAGATTTGCGAAAAATGGGTATTCATACGATTATGTGTACGGGTGATAATCCTTTAACGGCGGCAACGATTGCCAATGAAGCGGGGGTTGATGATTTTGTTGCTCAATGTAAACCGACGGATAAAATTGAGGTTATTAAGGAACAACAACGTAATGGTCATATTGTGGCAATGAGTGGTGATGGTACTAATGATGCTCCGGCTTTAGCGATGGCTAATGTTGGTTTGGCGATGAATTCTGGTACTACGGCGGCAAAGGAAGCTGCGAATATGATTGATTTGGATAGTGATCCTACTAAGTTATTAGAAGTTGTAGAAATTGGTAAGCAAATGTTGATTACGCGAGGTAGTTTGACTACTTTTTCGATTGCGAATGATATAGCGAAGTATTTTGCGATTATTCCAGCGATGTTTATGGAAACTATTCCACAGTTGTCGGTGTTGAATATTATGCATTTGTCTTCGCCTAGTAGTGCAATTTTGTCAGCTTTAATATTTAATGGTTTGATTATTCCTTGTCTTATTCCTTTAGCGATTAAGGGAGTTAAGTTTTCGCATATGTCGGCTGGTAAGTTGTTGCGTAATAATTTGTTGAAGTTTGGTTTAGGTGGAGTGGTTACTCCGTTTGTGGCGATTAAGCTTATTGATATGATTGTTAGTCAATTATTTTAGTTGAGAAATTTGAGGTTGATATGAAAACATTTTTTACTAATATTAAGATTAGTATATTTACATTTTTTGTGTTATTGTTAATTTGTGGATTGATTTATCCGTTGGTTTTAACTGGTATTGGGCAATTATTTTTTCCTTACCAAGCTAATGGTAGTTTGGTAAAGTTGGATGGTAAAGTTGTTGGTTCAGCAATTGTGGGGCAAAAGTTTACTAGTGATTATTTTTTACAGTCTCGTCCTAGTGCCAATGATTACTATCAATTGGATGATAAGGGGAATGTTAATTATTCTTTGAGTAATTTGGGTCCTAGTAGTGATGAATTGAAGAATCGTTATACTAAGGATATTGCTTTATTTTTAGATAAGAATCCTTCTGTGGATTTAGCTAGTGTGCCATCTGATTTGTTTACTGCTTCGGGTTCTAGCTTAGATCCACATATATACTTACAATCAGCTTTAGTGCAATTAGATAGAATTGCTTTGGCTAGTAAAATTGATAAGGGTACTTTAGAAGATATTGTGAATAAGCATGTTATTAGAAATAGTGATAATAGTGAAATTGTGAATGTATTGTTAGTGAACAATGAAATAGCTTCGTTAATGAAATAAAAAAGGATTGGTGGTGTAACAATGGGTGGACACTTAAAAATATTTTTTGGTTATGCAGCGGGTGTTGGGAAGACTTATGCGATGTTGAAACAGGCGCATGAGGTTAAACAACGGGGTATTGATATTGTAGTTGGCTATGTTGAACCGCATCAAAGGCCGCAAACTAATGAACTTTTGGCGGGTTTAAATTCAGTTACGCCTTTAACTATTGTTTATAAGGATATTGCGTGTCATGAGCCGGATATCGATGCGATTATTAATATGAAACCACAAGTTGTTTTGATTGATGAATTGGCGCATAGTAATGTTTTTGGTTCGCGTCATAAGAAAAGATATCAAGATATTAATGAGTTGTTACGGAATGATATTGATGTTTATACGACTTTAAATGTCCAACATATTGAAAGTTTAAATGATATGGTACAGGCAATTACGGGTGTTGTGGTGAAAGAAACAATACCGGATTTTGTCTTTGATGATGCGTTTCAGGTAGAACTTGTCGATATTGAACCTTTTGAGTTGATTGAAAGATTGAATGAAGGGAAGATTTATCAAAATAAACAAGTCCAAAAAGCGTTGTCTAATTTTTTTAATATTAAGAATTTGACGGCACTAAGAGAAATCAGTTTACGGCGTTGTGCTGATCGAGTTAATATGATGTCTGATCAGATGCGTCAAGAAGAAGTTAATGATTTTTATACGGAAGAAAATATTTTAGTTTGTTTGTCTTCTTCGCCTAGTAATAGTAAGATTATTCGTACTGCAAGTCGGATGAGTAAAGCCTTTAAAGGACAATTTACGGCGCTCTTTGTTGAGACGTCGTCTTTTCCTTTGATGTCGGAAAGTGATAAGGAAAGATTAAGAAAGAATATTCATTTAGCGCAACAATTAGGCGCGAGTGTAGAAATGGTTATGGGTGATGATGTGGCTTTTCAGATTGCCCAATTTTCGCGAATTAATGGAGTTTCTAAGATTATTTTAGGGAAAAGTGCTAATCGTAGAGGTTTGTTTTTTACTAGTAATAGTTTGACTTCAAGGCTTAGTGAGTTAGCTCCTAATTTAGATATTTATATTATTCCAGATAAGGATATTTCGATTTATCAACATAAAAGGAAGTTGGAATCGTTAGAGACGGGTAGCCATTTAGTGGACGTGTTGAATGCGCTTGGTTTGTTGGCTCTTGCGACTAGTATTGGTTTTTTATTTTATTATTTAGAGTTTTTTGAATCTAATATTATTATGATATATATTCTTTTTGTTATGATTATTTCGGTAATTACTAATCATAAGATTTATAGTTTGATTTCTTCGATTATTAGTGTGCTGTTGTTTAATTATTTCTTTACGGTTCCACGTTTTACTTTTTTGGCGGATGATAAGAGTTATCCTTTGACTTTTTTGGTGATGTTTTTGGTGGCTTTTTTGACGAGTAATTTGGCGATTAAGTTGAAAAAAAATGCGCGTCAAGAAGCACAAAGGGCGTATC
>JBATBW010000031.1:0-1857 GCA_049662565.1 Erysipelotrichaceae bacterium
CTGTCTTTACTGGCAATATTACCCTCAGCATC
Source organism: Erysipelotrichaceae bacterium (assembly GCA_049662565.1). Lineage (GTDB taxonomy): Bacteria > Bacillota_I > Bacilli_A > Erysipelotrichales > Erysipelotrichaceae > JBATBW01. The sequence continues at coordinate 33 of JBATBW010000031.1, forward strand.
GTAAGCATACGTCACTCTCTCCTCGCGACTCTTGTCTTCATAGGCTTGCAAACTGCCGTCGCTGAAATAGTAATAATGGATATCTTTACCGGCACTTGACTGCTCACTCATCAATAAGCCACGCTGATTGTAGGTGTATTGACTCACCCTGCCGCCTAAATCGGTGTGGCTCACTACCCGACCCAAGCTATCGTATTGCGTGTCTTGACGATGCAAGTCGTATTGTATAAATAACAACCCCTTTCGTTAGTTAATTTGGCCTCTAAACCATCCAAAAAATAAATATGAGCGCTTTAAATCTCTAATTCTTTCTTTTATTCGATTAATTAAACAAGCCTTATATATATCACCATACAGCTTTCCTCCATTCACTTCAGAAGCCATATAATCACAATCAGCCTCTTTAAATTTAATCCATAGCTGCTCTGCTTTTTTCAACTTACTATGACTATCCTTGGCATGTAATTCTTTGTATAAAGAATTTAATTTTAAATTAAAATCATTTAATTCCTTATCAATACAATCACTAAGGCAGTTATCTGTGCAATCGAAATCAGGATGATAAACACAATCACCTTTATAAGAAAATTTTTGCGAATACGAACAATCGATATTCAGTAAAAAAAAGATCATGGAGATACAACAATATCGCTTCATTTTCAACCTATTATTTAAATGAATTTATTAATAAATGTCAATTTAATACATGCCTCTTATCCAGCCAAAAAATGCGTAAGAACGCCTTAAATCATCAATCCTTTCTTTAGTTTTATTAATTAAACAAGCTTTATATATGTACGTATAGTCTTTTCCATAATTAACTTCTGAAGCGATATAATCGCAATCAGTTTCTTTAAACCTTATCCATAACAGCTCTGTTTTTTTTAATTTTTTACTAGCATCTCCCGAATACAACTTACTATATAAAACATTTAATTTACTATCGTATTCAACCAACTCTTTATCAAGACATTCATTTAGTTTTTTATAAGAAGGATGCCAAACGCAATCACCTTTATAGTCATATTGTGTTGCATATAAATAATTAATATTTAAAAAAAACATTAGAAATAGAGAAAACAATAATATTTTTTTCATTTTTTCAACCTCTCATTCTTCAGTAAATTAGCTTCATTACTAACCCTATCCTTATACCATTGCTCTTTTACGTTATAATTTCTCAAATTATTTTCAGCACTAATCCAATCATTCTTTAATGCTGCTTGATAAAATTTTTGAGCGACACGTGTTTTCGGCATACCCAAACCTTGATGAAATGTTCTTGATAACAATACTGTTTGCTGAGCAGGCGTTAGCTCATTAAACATCGGGGTATTTTCTAACCTACTTTTATTCCAACTATTAACCGCTGCTTTAATATGCCTACCTTTAGCTTTAAAATCGATTTCATTAGCTTCTTTTTTTGTTAATATAGTTTTTTTAGCAAGAGGCAGCATTTTTCTTGCATCTTCCTTTTTAGCCCCAACAAAAGGCATTAACTTTCCTTCCAAATCACTTGAAAAGTGATAACTTTCAAGATCTTTCCGATTATTTTGCCCTATATCAAATCCCGTCGCTATTGTAATACCACTTTGTCCGCAAATAACTTTTTTCTTATTCATTGGCAGATAGCCGTGACGAATCTGATACCCCTCTTCTTTTGATAAAAACTCAAAATCAATTTCTGTGCCATATTCAATATTTAATGCCGATCGAACATCATCAATACTTTCGTATTTATATATATCATCTGTTTTGCACGCAACATAATTATCTAAAGAAACACACATTTTTTTAGACGGCACGCACATCGTAAACATATCAT
>JBATBW010000032.1:0-6589 GCA_049662565.1 Erysipelotrichaceae bacterium
ATGGTCCACAAGTGCATTCTAATAAACGGGCTCCTGAAGATAAAAGGCTTGAAAGTATCGAGTTTTCGCTTATCATTTTAAGTACTTGTTTGCTTCCTGGCGAAATGACTAAACTAGTATTTGGATGAACTGATTGGTGTTTTAAAATATTTCCCACATCACATAAATCGGTATAGCTAGAATTAGTACATGACCCGATTGCAACTTGGTCGACAGGTAGTCCTAAAACACTACTTATTGGTTTGACGTTATCTGGGGAATGTGGTAATGCGATCATTGGTTCAAGTTCATCAAGATTGATTGTATATATTTCATCATATTGTGCATCATTGTCGGGATATATTTCAACAAAATCGTTTTCTCGATTTTGTTTTTTTAGAAATTCCCGGGTTATTTCATCACTTGGAAAGATGCTTGTGGTAGCACCAAGTTCTGCACCCATATTGCATATGGTAGCTCTTGAAGGGATGCTGAGGTGTTTTAAACCAGATCCAGAGTATTCGATTATTTTGCCTACACCACCTTTGACACTTAATAATGATAATACTTTTAAAATTATGTCTTTGGCGCTTACTCCTTTTTGTAGTTGGCCGGTAAGGTTGATACAAACTATTTTAGGGGCAATTAAGCGGAAAGGTCTTCCTGCCATTGCACAGGCTACATCTAGTCCTCCGGCACCAATAGCGATAGATCCTATACCTCCTGCCGTTGGCGTGTGAGAATCGCTTCCTAATAATGTTGCGCCGGGTTTAGCGAATCTCTCTAGGTGGATTTGATGGCAAATTCCATTGCCGGGTTTAGAAAAATATATGCCGTATTTATTGGCGACAGTTTGTAAGTATTTGTGGTCATCGGCGTTTTCGTAGCCGTTTTGTAAGGTGTTATGATCGACGTAACTGATCGATAAATCGGTCTTTACTTTGTCAATGCCCATTGCTTCTAATTGGAGGTAGGCCATTGTACCTGTTGCATCTTGGGTCAAGGTTTGATCAATGCGTATTTCTATGGTTTTTCCTTTTTCGTATGATGAGTTTATTAAATGTTTTTTTAGTATTTTTTCGCTTAATGTTGCCATATAAATTCCTCCATTATTTGTAGTATAGCACAATATGTAAATTGTTTCACTATTTTGTGTAAACATTTACACTATATAGTGCTATAATAATTTAGAGGTAAATCATATGGATAATAATTTAAAAAATTTTTTGGAAAAGTCATATAAATACAATGTAATCAATAAAGAGTGGTATCAAAAATATGAAGTAAAAAACGGTTTAAGAAATGAAGATGGCACTGGTGTATTAGTTGGTTTAACTAAGGTATCTGATGTTGTTGGATATAAAAAGACCGATGGGAAAAAAGTTGATGATTATGGAAGATTAATATATAGAGGTATTGATATTGAAGATATCATCAATAATAATGATAAAAGATATTTGTTTGAGGAAGTAAGTTTTTTGATTTTGTTTGGATACTTACCTTCAAAAGATGAATTTGATTGCTTTAAAAAAGAAATTAGCGCTCATTATTTATTGCCCGATGGTTTTTTAGAAAACAAGATATTAAGATCTCCTAGTAATAATTTAATGAACAAACTTCAACAAGATGTCTTAACATTGTTTAATTATGATCCTAATGGTGATGATACTAATGTGGATAATGTTTTGAATCAAGGGATTAATTTGATCAGCAAGATGGTTTGTTTAGTATGTTATAACTATATGAGTAAGATTAATTATTTTGATCAAAAAAGCATGTATATTCATCATATAGATTTGGATAAAAGTATCAGTGAAAATTTGTTATCACTATTAAGAGTTGATCAAAAATATACTAAAGAAGAAGCGTCATTATTAGATGTTTGTTTATTATTACATGCCGATCATGGTGGCGGGAATAATTCAACATTTGTTAATGTGGTAATTAGTTCAACGGGTACGGATTTATATTCTTCGTTTGCAGGGTCAATTGGTTCATTAAAAGGGCCAAAACATGGTGGTGCAAATATTCAAGTTAGTAAAATGATGGATACTATTATTGATGATATTGGTATTACTACAAATGAAAATGATATTAGAGTGATTATTAAAAAATTATTGAATAAAGATTATTTTGATTGTAGTGGTTTAGTTTATGGAATGGGCCATGCAGTATATACATTAAGTGATCCAAGAAGTGAAATTTTAAAAAACAAGGCAAAAATTGTTGCGCAAAATAAGGGTTTAATAGATAAGTACAATTTTTATTGTTTGTTTGAAAAAATAGCAAAAGAAGAAATTCTAATTAAAAAAGGTATTCATGTATGTAGTAATGTTGATTTTTATAGTGGATTAGTTTATCAGATGTTAGGTATTGATAAACAGCTATATACATTATTATTTGTTGTCGCAAGAAGTGTTGGTTGGTTGGCTCATAATATTGAAAGTCAACTATATAGTGGGAAGATTGTTCGTCCTGCAACAAAATATGTTGGGGAGTTTAGCGAATACATTGATATTGAAAAAAGGTAGATAATATGAAAAAAATAACAGTTTTAAAAGGTGATGGAATAGGACCGGAAATATGTGAAGAAGTAATTAGACTGTTGAAGGCAACTAAAGTGGGATTAGAATTTGATCTTTGTGAAATTGGAGCAGATTGTCTAAATAAATATGGTCAGTTAATTCCGGATTATACAATGGAGTCAATTGAAAAAAATAAAGTTGTATTAAAGGCGCCAATTACTACTCCAATTGGCAAGGGTTTTAAAAGTTTAAATGTCCAATTAAGAAATAGGTTTGATCTATATCAAAATATTAGGCCAGCACTAAGTTTGCCTAATATTCAAACTCCTTTTTCTAATATAGATGTCATAACATTTAGAGAAAATACGGAAGACTTATATATTGGTGAAGAAATAGTCATTAATGAAAATGAAGTACATGCGATCAAGAAAATAACTAGATTTGCGAGCGAAAGAATTATTCGTAGTGCTTTCGAGTATGCGATAAATAATGGGCGACAAAAGGTCACTTGTGTGCATAAAGCTAACATTTTGAAACTTAGTGATGGTCTTTTTTTAAAAGTGTTTAATGAAATTAGAGAAGATTATCCAAGTATCGAAGCAAATAGTATAATTGTCGATAATTTGTGTATGCAATTAGTGACTAATCCTCAGCAATTTGATGTAATGGTAATGCCCAACTTATATGGAGATATTGTCTCTGATTTGACAAGCGGTTTAATTGGCGGTCTAGGTCTATTACCTAGTGCAAATATTGGTGAAGATTGTGCTTTCTTTGAAGCAGTACACGGTAGTGCACCGGATATTGCGGGTAAAAATAAGGCTAATCCAATTGCCTTAATATTAGCTTCTTGCATGATGTTGGATTATTTAGAAATGAATGATGTCAGTGAAAATATTCGCCAATCGATTAATAAAGTTTTATTGGAAAATAAAGTAAGGACTAGTGATATTGGTGGCAATTCATCTACTAAGGAATTTGTTGATGAATTGATTAGTAAGTTAGATTAACAAGTATTTTGTAAAGTATGATTCGGATTAACTAGGATATTTATCGTAGTTAATCCTTTTTTGTTTAATATTTGATGGTTGATAATAAGAGCAGGTGTAAATAAACATTAAATAGTTTGAAAAATGAATTGTAGAAAATTATGTGAATTAATTGACAATTAAAAAAATAATAATTAAAATAAACTTAAGAAAGACATTTTACCATTTGGTAAAGTAAGGAGGTAGAAGATTGAAAGGTTTTGCGATGAAAAGAATTGGAGAAACAGGGTGGATTGAAAAAGAAGCGCCTAAATGCGGAGCATTAGATGCTTTAGTTAAACCATTAGCGATTTCTCCATGTACATCTGATGTACATACAGTATGGGCTGGAGCGATTGGTGATCGCCATGATATGATTTTAGGTCATGAAGCAGTTGGTGAAGTAGTAGAAGTTGGTGAATTAGTAAAAGATTTTAAAGTTGGTGATGTTGTTATTGTCCCAGCTATTACACCAGATTGGGGAGCTTTAGAATCACAAGGTGGTTATTCAATGCATTCAGGCGGGATGTTATCTGGCTGGAAATTCTCTAATTTTAAAGATGGCGTTTTTGGTGAAATATTTCATGTAAATGAAGCTGATGCAAATATGGCTTTACTACCTAAGGGTATGGATTATGCAGCTGCTGTAATGTTTTGTGATATGGTTCCAACAGGTATACATGGTGTAGAACTTGCAGATGTGCAATTTGGCGATACTGTTTGTGTAATTGGTATTGGTCCTGTTGGCTTGATGAGTGTTGCAGGGGCTGCCATTAGAGGGGCTGGTAGATTATTTGCGGTCGGTTCTCGACCAAATTGTATTGAAGTTGCGAAAGAGTTTGGGGCAACAGATATTATTAATTATCGTGAAGGTGATATTGTTGAACAAATTATGAAAGCTACGAATAATAAAGGTGTTGATAAAGTGATAATTGCCGGTGGTGATGTCGATACTTTTGCTCAAGCTATTAAAATGTTGAAGCCAGGCGGGCGTATTGGCAATGTTAATTACTTAGGTGAAGGTGATAATATCCCTATCCCTCGTGTTGAATGGGGTTGTGGTATGGGTCATAAAGTTATTGCTGGAGGGTTAATGCCTGGTGGTCGTTTACGTATGGAAAAACTTCTTTCTTTAATGACTAGTGGTCGTATTGATACTTCTAAATTAGTTACTCATGTGTTTGAAGGTTTTGAACATGTAGAAGATGCTTTAATGTTGATGAAGGATAAACCAAAGGATTTAATCAAACCTGTCGTATTAATTAAATAGTTTAGATAAAGTCGCATAAATATGCGACTTTTTCATTGACAAATAGTAAACAACGGTTTATTATTAAAATGTATAATGAACGGAGGTTTACTAATGGCTCAAATATTAAAAGATGATGTAAGAAATAATATTATAAAAGCTGCGAGAAATCATTTTGTTTTATATGGTGTAGAAAAAGCAAAAATGCGAGAAATTGCGATCGATGCGAATATGACGGTTGGTAATTTGTATCGTTATTATGAAAGTAAGGAAGCGTTATTACAGGCAGTTGTTCTTCCATGTATGGATGATTTAGATAAATTGATTGAAAAGATTAGTGAGAATAAATTGTCTTTAAGTAAAGAAGTGAAAGATGTAGAAATTGATCAATTAGTTATTGTGAAAAATTTTAATGTATTAATTGATGAGTTGGTAGATATTTCGGTCAAATATCCGATTGAAATGAATATTATTGCCAAGAACGATGAGATGATTAGTAATATTACTAATTGGTTGAATAGTGTTTATCATTTGTTATTTGTAAATAACGGTTATGATGAAGTACTTATAAATATGATTAGTATTAGTACAATCAGTGCTTTTAAGGAAGCGTTCAAGAACAATGAAAAATGCGATATAAAGAAAGTTATTTTACAATATCTAACGATAATTGTGAATGGAATGAGGTAAGAATATGAGTTTTATTGAATTTAGTAACGTGACAAAAGTATATAAAATGGGAGAAGTTCAAATTAATGCTTTAGATGGTGTTGATTTTACGATTGAAGAAGGAGAGTTTGTAATTATTGCGGGAGCTAGTGGCGCTGGTAAAAGTACTATCTTAAATATTCTTGGCGGAATGGATACTAGCACTAGTGGCGATATTCTTGTCGATGGCAAGAAAATTGATAAAATGAATGATAAACAGCTATGTGAGTATCGTAGATATGACGTGGGATTTGTTTTCCAATTTTATAATTTAGTGCAAAACTTAACTGTCCGCGAAAATGTCGAACTAGCAACCCAAATATGTCATGATGCACTAGATGTTGATGAAACACTAGATGCTGTTGGTTTGCAAGATCGTAAAAATAATTTCCCTTCCCAACTTAGTGGTGGTGAACAACAAAGAGTTGCGATTGCCCGGGCACTAGCTAAAAACCCGAAACTTTTATTATGTGATGAACCTACGGGGGCTTTAGATTATCAAATTGGTAAATCAATATTAAAATTATTACAGGATACCTGTCGAAATAATAATATGACAGTTGTAGTTATCACTCATAACTTGGCTTTATGTCCTATGGGAGATAAAGTAATAAAAGTGCGTAGTGGAAAAATAGAGTCACTTAAAATTAATAAAAAGCCACAACCGGTAGAAAGCATAGAGTGGTAAGATGAAAAACATGATATTAAAAGACACCCTAAAAGAAATTAAAAAGACTTTTGGGCGTTTCTTTTCCATTTTACTAATAGTATTAGTAGGGGTATCATTTTTTGTTGGGGTCAGTGCTGGTGCTCCAGTAATGGCAAATAGTGTCGATAAATATATTGATGAAACAAATTTAATGGATTTACAGATTTATTCTAACTATGGTATTGATGACAATGATATTCAAGCGATTCATAATATTAGTGGTGTGCTTAAGGTTGAAGGGAAAAAGTATGTTGATGTAGTCGCAAAATTAGCGAACAAAGAACAAATTGTTAGAATCAACAGTTACAATGAAGAACATAAAATAAATCAATTTGTACTTAAAGAAGGCAATATGCCTAAAAATGCGAATGAAGTGGTCGCAGAACTAGGT
>JBATBW010000033.1:0-1553 GCA_049662565.1 Erysipelotrichaceae bacterium
CATTTATTGAGGCGTGAATGTTCATATAATTCAATATTTCTCCTTGATTAAATACAATTTTTTCGCTGTATTTTTCTGTTTCTTCAAGTGAAAAATGAAAAAAGAAAAGTTCTTCAACTGGGTTAATATCAATGTTAGAAATTGTTTGATCATTTAAGAATTTAAGATCTTCAGCTTTGTATATTTTCCAATCAAAGTCCGCTTTCCATAAGCTATATGCTTCCCTCCATAAACTAGCGGTATCAATATTGATCATTTTTTCGTAATCAATACTCTCTACATTACAAGGTAATAGCCTTCTATTTCCTGTAACGTCTTTTAAGATATTAGCCTCATTAGTAGTTCCAGCAAGTCCTGCTCGTCTTTTGATCTTTGTATAATATGCAGAATAAGGTAATCGTATGTCTATCCAATTAGTGTCTGCTACCCTTTTAAAATCTTTCACATCCTTTGTTGCCAAACCTCCAAACTCATCATCAAAGCAAATTAACCCCTTTGCTAAATTATACATACTATCCTTTTCGTGTGGATCAATTTTCTTTTCGATCAAATATTCTTCCAACTCTTTAGGGAGTAGATTTCTAAAAAAAGAGGTTTTACCAGTACCTTGTTTTTGACCACATAAAACAAATGTCAAAGGACTTACTTTTGTTTCATTAGAAGGACTTAACCAATTATGAACACATCCTACAATCCATTTTTTAAACGCCCATCTATTGTATTCGCTTTGTGGCAATACACAATCAATATAAGATTCTATTGATCTTTGCTTAAATTCTTTTACCTTGAAAAATTCATTTAATGGGTTAAAATCTTTTGTGGCATCTGAATTTATAATATCTCTAACGTCTGACTTTGATACTCCAAAATCTAAAACTTTGCAAGCTGTTTTATAAATTGAATTTAATTTGTGATCATCAATAACAATATTATCTATTTTAATTTCATTTGTAATTAGATTTCGTTCAGGACTATAATTGTCAACTATAAAAGATTCTAATACAGCCATATTAGATAAATCTTCCTGTACTTTATATTCAATCTTAGATTCAATTAAATCTTTGATCAATGTTTCATTTATAGAAACTTTTTGAGAGATTAATTGTTTAGATACGCTTTCTAAAGTTGCTGTACCTTGTGCTTTTTGAACGTTTACAGCCTTAATAGTTGCTTTTGTATTGTCGCTATAAATTTCAACTCCTGATTCTTTTACGTAGTGGTAAAAAGTAGCTATAGATATGCCCCCATCTTTACAGAAATTATTATAATGATATTCAATTGCTTTAGGATCATATTTTGATCCACTTTGACAGATAGCTTTAAAATAATCTAAACCGTTGATACCAAACTTTGATCCAATTGCAAAACCAATATCACAATATCTTTTGTAGTCATCTTGGCAAAGATCAAGATCTTTAACTTTGTTAATTATTTCTCCAAAGTCATCTTTAACGAAAATAAAATTTTCTTTTTTTCTTTCAGTTTTTACTTTTGTTTTTGCAATAAACTTTTTGCTAGATTCATTAATGTATAAATGTGGATCATAAGATAGG
>JBATBW010000034.1:0-15447 GCA_049662565.1 Erysipelotrichaceae bacterium
ATGGAGAGGTGTAAGATAATTATTTGTTCGACTTTAATTAGGACAAGTAGTATTAATATTGATGATTATGTTAGTTATTGTCAGGTGGGTCGTAATACGATAATTAATGATTTGAAGGCAGTTAATAAGATGTTGAAGGAAGTTGACTTAGAGTTAGTTTATGAGAATAAGGTTGGATATCATATTGTGGGAGATGTAGTTCGGAAACGGACAATTTTCTTTTTGTATTTTTATGATCTTATTGCTTATTATCAAAAGGGGATTATTAAGTTAGATAATGTCGATAAGGTTGATGAAGTATTGATGAAGTTATTGTCGATTGAATCAAAATTGAATGCCCAGTTTGTACGGGGGGTTATTTTTAGTTTAGCGGTGTTTTTTTCATCAATTGAGTATCGTAGTGATCATTTTGTGTTTAATCAGGACTCGATTGATGAAATTACTAATACTTTAGAGTTTAAATATGTGGATGAGGTTTTTAGTAGTTATAAGTATAATGATAAGTTGTATTTGACTTTGCATTTGTTAGGTTCAAGGTTGCAGACTTCAAATCTTGCTTCTTTTAATCAGGAGGAACAGACTTATCAGATTGCGAAGAATTTGGTAATGGAGTTTAGTAAGATTTCGTGTATTGAGTTTGAGAATGTTCAACAGTTGGAACAGTCTTTGTATATGCATTTGAAGACTTCGATTTATCGTTATCGGTATGGTATTTTGTTGGGTAATCCGTTGTTAGAGGATATTATGCGAGAGTATGATACGTTATTTGAGTTGACAAAGAAGGCTTGCGAGTATTTGGTGATGGTTTTTGGGGTTCCAATTCCTAATAGTGAGATTGCTTATATTACATTGCATTTTGGTTCGTTTATTAAGACTAATCGTCGTAAGGATGTGTTTAAGGTTTTAGTGGTGTGTCCTAATGGTTTGTCGACTAGTAATATGTTGAAACAAGAGATTAAGGGTTTAGTTAATAGTGATGTGGTGATTGATGCGATTTCTTTGAATGATTATGATACTCACCATAATTATGATGTTGTGGTGTCGACTGTCCAGTTTTTTGATAAAGATCAACAGATTATTGTGGTTAATCCGATTTTGAGTGATACGGATCGTTTTATTATTATGAGTACTTGTATGAAGATGCAAAATAGTAAGCGGGTCAATGTGAATGATGTTTTGAGTATTGTGAAAAAGAATGTCAGTGATGATCAGTTTGATTTAGTTAAAAAGGAGTTAAATTATTATTTTGCGAATTTGGATAGTGTTAGTGATGTTAGTTTGAAAAATCATTATTTGGGTTTGTTGGATTTTATTGGTCCAGATTTTGTGAAGTTTCATGAGGAAACTTTTGACGATTATCAAGCGATTAAGGTTAGTGGTCAAAGGTTAGTGGATTTAGGTTATATTGAATCACGTTATTTGGATAGCATATATGAACAAAATAAAATGATGAACGATTATATGTTTGTGAATAATCATGTGATGTTAGCTCATACTAATATAGATAATGGGGCTTTGAAGTTGGGACTCTGTTTGAATATTTTTAAAGAGCCGGTATATTTTAGTGACAAGAAGTTAGCTAAGGTGATTATTGTTTTAGTGGCAAAGGATCAACATAGTCATATTGGAATTATTGAAGATTTGATGAAGTTGTTTAATGATCATGATGTATTAGAGCAGTTGTATGTTTGTGATGATTATGCAAGAGTTATTAGATTAATTGGGGAGTCATTGAATAAGATTGCACAATGATGTGCAATGATTTGGTCTTTTGGTAAAAAAAGGTCGGTGTTAACATAAGGATAGGTGATAGATGTGAAGCAGATGAATGAATTAATTAAAGAAGAAAATGTATTATTAGTGGATGAAATTATTGATTGGCAACAAGCTGTAGAGTTTTCAATTAATCCATTAGTGGAACAAGGGTATTGTGAAAAGCGTTATATTGATGGAATTATTGATAATACTTATAAGTTTGGTCCGTATTATGTATTAACTAATGATTTAGCTTTGCTTCATGGGAAAAGCGAACAAGGGGTGTTATCGACTCAATTTAGTATTGTTCGCTTGAATAAGCCGGTATATTTTCTTAATAGTACTAAACCTGTTCGGATTTTAATTGGGATGTGTGCTAGTAGTAGTGAGGAACATATGCAGGGTATTATGGCTATTGCGAATATTTTCGGTGATGATGATAAAACTAAGAAGTTATTGAAAGCGAGTAGTAGTCATGATGTGTATCAGTTATTTATTTCGTCAGTTGGTACTGATGGAAATTAATAAAAAAAAATGAAAGGGAGGTATTTATGGATTTTCTAATGAACATCCTATCAACTCCAGCTATCTTAGTTGGGTTGATGGCTCTATTAGGTTTAATATTACAAGGTAAACCGATAGAGGATTGCATTAAAGGAACGACAAAAACGATTGTTGGTTTCTTAGTATTAGGAGCGGGTGCTGGCTTCTTAGTAAATAGTTCATTAACACAGTTTGGTGAATTGTTTAACTATGCATTTAGTATGCAAGGGGTAGTACCAAATAATGAAGCTATTGTTTCATTGGCATTAAATGACTTTGGTCAAGCTACTTCAATCATTATGGCTTTAGGTATGGTTGCGAATTTAATCTTAGCGCGTTTTTCTAGATTAAAATATGTATTCTTGACTGGTCATCACACTTTATACATGGCATGTTTAATTGCGGTTGTATTAACAGTGGGTGGTTTATCAGGATGGCAATTATATGTGGCGGGAGCGGCTGTTTTAGGTTTAATAATGGTTATTTCGCCAGCAATTTGTCAACCAACAATGAAAAAGATTGTGAATACTGATGAATTAGCATTTGGTCATTTTGGGGGCTTTGGTTATTATGTTAGTGCCCAAATTGGTAAGTTGTTTAAGGGTGGCAAGTCTAGTGAGGACATTAAGTTCCCTAAACGTATTTCTTTCTTAAGAGATACTACAGTAGCAATTGGTTTTACAATGGTTATCTTCTTCTTAATTATTACGGCAGTTGCGGTAAGTAAAGGAGCTTTAACTGATCCAAAGTTTGCGACTTATTTTGTTGGTGAAGGTGGTACTGCTGTTCACTGGGTAGTATTTGCTCTTACTAAGGGTTTAAGTTTTTCTGGAGGCGTTTATGTCATTTTGGCAGGTGTTCGTCTTGTTATTGGAGAAATTGTTCCTTCATTTAAAGGTATTGCGGAAAAATTGGTTCCTGATGCTCGCCCAGCATTAGATTGTCCAGTTGTATTCCCGTATGCTCCTAATGCGGTATTAATTGGTTTCTTAGTATCTTTCTTAGGTGGTATTGTGGGTTTATTTGTTTTAGGTATGATTAATACATCATTTATTCCGGTTGCTTTAATTCTTCCGGGTGTTGTTCCTCATTTCTTCTGTGGTGCGACAGCTGGTGTCTTTGGTAATGCGGAAGGTGGTTTAAAGGGTTGTGTTGCGGGTTCATTTGTTCATGGTTTATTGATTACTTTCTTACCGGCTATTTGTATGCCAGTTATGGGTGCTTTAAACTTTGCGAGTACAACGTTCTCAGATGCAGACTTCTCATTAGTCGGTATTATTTTTGGTAATCTTGCTCGCTTTATACAAGGTGGTGGATTATTTGCGATTTGTATGGGATTGTTCTTATTACCAATCGTATTAAATTTTGTATTGCCTAAAAAAACAAAAGCAGAATAAAAATAATAAATATTTATAGAAGGGGTTTCCCCTTCTATAAATTTTATAATTTAGAAAGGATATTAATATGGCTATTAATAAAATAATGTGTTGTTGTGGATCAGGTCTTGGTTCAAGTATGTTAGTAAGACTTAATGTGGAAAGCGTATTAAAAGAATTGGGTTTTAGTGGGATTGAAGTTATTCATACTTCAGTTTCGGATGCGACACCAGGAGCTGCGGATTTGTTTGTGGTAGGTTCGGATTTGCAAGAATTTACTAAAGGTTTAAGTAATGTCGTTACTTTAGATAACATCATCGATAAAAATGAATTAAGAGAAAAGTTAAAAGAGAAGTTAGTTTAAATGAATGATTTAGAATTAAAAAAATTAGCTGCACAAATTAGAATCGATGTGTTAAAGATGTTAAAAAGAAGAGGTTATGGCCATATTGGGGGATCATTATCGGTAGTAGAATTATTAAGTGTTTTATATGGTAGACAAATGAAACATGATCCAAACAATCCAAAAGATCCTAATCGTGATTATTTAGTTTTATCTAAAGGTCATGCTGGTCCAGGTTTATATGCTACTTTAGCTAATATGCAATATTTCGATAAAGATTTGTTATATACCTTAAATGAAGGTGGTACGAATCTACCTTCCCATCCTGATCGTACTAAGACAATTGGGGTTGATATGACAACTGGATCACTTGGTCAAGGTTGTTCAACCGCTACGGGTATTGCCTTAGGTCTTAAATTACGAAAGATGGATAATTATGTCTATTTGATTGTTGGTGATGGTGAATTAAATGAGGGTCAATGTTGGGAGGCTTTTCAGTTTATTGCGAGCAATAAACTAAATAACTGCATTGTCATTATTGATGAAAACAAACGACAATTAGATGGTTTCACTAATGATATTATTTATCCTTTTAGTATTTATGAGAAGATGAAAGCTTTTGGTTTTTATACTCAAGTAGTAAAAGGTGATGATATAAATAAGATTGATGAAGCTATCAATCAATTAAAAAGTATTAATGATCAAGCAGTATGTTTAGTCCTAGATACAATTAAAGGACAAGGTGTAAAATACTTTGAAGATTTGGAAAGTAATCATTCGGTGAAATGGAATAATGAAGCTACTAATCTAGCAACAGATGAAGCTATTAAACAACTAGAATTATTCATTAAGGAGGGTCAATTGTATGATTAGAGATGATATTACTAAAATTGGCCGCGAACAACGAATAAGTGTAGTTGAAACCCTACAAGAATTAATGGATAAAGATATAAATGTTGTTGCCTTAGAAGCGGATTTAGGAGGAGCAAGTGGCTTTACTAAGATTGTCAAAAGTCATCCCCAACAATTTATTCAAGTAGGTATTGCCGAAGCAAATATGATTGGTATTGCAGCAGGGATGTCAAGTTTAGGATACAAACCTTTTGTCCATACTTTTGGTCCTTTTGCGACTAGAAGAGTATTTGATCAAATATTTATTAGTGGTGCTTATGCCCACAACACAATTAATATCTATGGTTCTGATCCCGGCTTTTGTGCAGGACCAAATGGTGGAACACATACGACCTTTGAAGATGTAGCTCTTATGAGAACAATTCCTTCTGCCATTGTATGTGATGGGGCCGATGATACTCAATTAAGTTTTATTATTAAAGAGTTTTCGAAGTTAGAAGGTATTCACTATGTTCGAGCTAATCGTAAAGGCGTTAGAGATATCTATACTAAGGATACAAAGTTTACTTTAGGTAAAGGTATTATTTGTAAAGAAGGAAGAGATGTTTTAGTTATTACTTCTGGTCAAATACTTGCGGATGCCTTAGATTGTGCTTATGAATTAGAAAAAGAAGGTATTAGTGTCGAAGTAATTGATATGTTTACTATTAAACCGTTAGATAAAGAATTAGTTTTAAGCGAAATTAAAAATAAAAGTGTAGTCGTTACTTTTGAAAACCATTCGATTATTGGTGGTTTAGGAAGTGCAATAAGTGAAGTAATAGCTGAAAATGGCATTTCTACTAAATTCAAACGTCATGGCATCGATGAAAGATTTGGCCAAGTAGGTACACAAGAGTTCTTACAAAAAGAGTTCCGCTTAACATGCGTTGATTTAAAGAAAACAATCAAGGAATTATTGTAATGGACTTTTCACAATATATTGTACTTATAGTCATTACGATGTTTCTATTAATTAGCGTTAAAGAAATTGTGCAACCATTTATTCATCATATTAATAATATTAAGAAATATGATGATCTTAAAATGTATAAACAATTTCATTACCTAATATGTTTAAATATATTCATCAGTATATGTTCACTATATATTGCACTAAGTTATTTTATTCCCCAAAAACATATAACTTTTAGTTATTTGTTTATTGTCCTTACAATATATTTTTTATTAATGACATTAGATGTCTATGTCAAAAACCAAGTAGGTATTAATGATAAAGGATTTTTTTATTTAGGTAGGTATTATTTTTATAAAGACTATGAGGGACTTTTTGAAAGTGGAAACATCTTAAAAGGTGTTAGTATTAAAACTAAAAAAGGGGACCTTATCCCTATACCTCGTAAGATTGGTATTTTGATTCAAGATAATAAGAAGTGAGAAAGAACAACCGTAAGGTTGTTCTTTAAATTTAGTAATCATCGCAATTATATTATATGGATAGTAAACATAAATAATATTCATTGAAAATAAAAGTATAAATAATATTACCATATTGATTTTTACTAGCGATGATAATTTATTAAAATAGATTTTTAATTACTTCTTCAATAAATATAAGCAAAAATTTTAATCCTAATTTATTAATTAAATCAATTAATTTTGCAAATAATTTCTTAATAACATCAGGTTTATCGTTATGATCTATAGTTGAATCTATTTCGTCTAAGACATTATTTATTTGCAATTTGTTTTCATGAGAGAGATCAGAATTATTAATTTTTTCTTTTATTGTTTTTATGTCATTAGATGCTTGTTTGTAATCGAAGATTACTTTGTTATTATCACCAGATATAATTTGGCAGTTATTTGTTGGGGAATTTACTATGTTACTATTAACATAATAATTATTAATGGTTTGTGCTTGCAACTTTTCCCTCTGAGTGACAGTCATATCAGACTCAAGTGTTCCATTTTCTTGAAGTTTTAAAGTCCAATCTAAAATAGTGTTTTTAACTTTTTCGATAACTTCTTGTAACCTTGATTTAGATATTTGAACTCCGAATCTCTTCATTGGCGGGCTATTTAACATATCATTTAGAACCTTCGTTACGGAATCATCAAATCCGAGTATAATATATCCGTTCGATGAGTTACATTTATCAATTATTTCGAAAATCGGTTGTTTTATTTCGCTTTCACTTATCCTAGCTTCAAGTGTCGGATCTTGAATAAGGACAGTGTCCCACCCCCTTAAAGGATGATCCGCTATTAGTTCTCCTTTTATTTTTCTATATTCAGGAATTTCAATTTTGTTATAATAACCATTTAGTTCATTATATATCCAGTTGTCAAAATCTGACATATTTAGTTTAAACGCAATAATATGTGCTTTTCTTAGAATTGAAATAATATCGCATTCTTGATTTGAAATTTCTTTTTGTAGTTCTAAAATTAGGTTTTCCATTATTGACTCTCCTTCTAAATTTTAATAACTATACCATGAATATTAGATATAATATCAATATAAGTAACACAAAATAAGTTTATGAAATTATTATCATTAATTATGCCATAAGCTTAATCTATTATTTAAAACTTTAGATTATAATATTATTTTGAGTGAGAGAATATATCGCTTTTGAAAATGTAGTTGAAGAAAATATTAAATTTTTAATGATGAAACGTTGATAATTAATATCCACAACTTTACTCAAATTACTAAGAAAGGAAAAGTGCAAACGGAAGTTTGTTCTTTTTAATTTGGGAATAATCATATTTGAGTTGTATGGTTGTTGTTGTGTTATAATTAGTTTAATAGAACATTGCAGGGGGTAGTCGATATGGTTAAAGATAATATTTTGTTTGAGAGAAGTGTGGAGGCTAGGTCGGCTGTTTTTGCGGATTTTCCGAATGATATGCATGGTGAGTTGGTTGGTTTTCTTAAGTGTTTGAATATTGATCAATTGTATTGTCATCAGGTGGAGATGTTTAATGAGGTTAAGAGGGGTAATAATGTGGTTATTACTACTTCGACGGCTAGTGGTAAGACTTTGAGTTTTTTGTTGCCGATTATTGATCGTATTTTGATTAATCCTTTGTGTCGGGCGTTTTTTATTTATCCGACTAAGGCTTTGGCTAGTGATCAGTTTAGGGCGATTAAGCCTTTTTTGGATCATTTTGGTAAGGGTAGGATTGTTGCGGGGGTTTATGATGGGGATACTCCGGTTAATGAGCGGAGTAAGTTGAGGGCTAGTGCGAATATTATTTTGACTAATCCGGAGATGATTAATTCGGCTTTTTTGCCTAATCATAGTAATTATGGTAATAATTTTATTTTTTCTAATTTGAATTTTATTGTGATTGATGAGTTGCATTCTTATAAGGGTGCTTTTGGGTCACATATGGCTAATTTGTTTAAGCGGTTGGATCGGGTTTGTAGTTATTATAATTGTAGGCCGCAGTTTTTGTGTAGTTCGGCTACTATTGCTAATCCTTTGGAGTTGGCTAGTAATATTTGTGGTCGGGATTTTGTTTTAGTGGATAAGGATGGTTCTCCGAGTGCAAAAAAGAAGTATGTGTTTATTCAGCCTCCGGTTTATGAGAAGACGGATATTGCGGTTTCAGTTGAGCAGGTTGCTTCGGAGTTTGTTCCTAAGTTGGTTGTGGGGAATAGGCATTTTATTGCTTTTTGTAAGTCGCGTCGGGCAGTGGAGATTATTTTGAAGCAGGCTCGGGAGAAGTTGAAGTATGATGGGGTTAATAGTGTTAATTATGCGGATAAGATATCGGGTTATCGGGGTGGATATGTTCCTGCTGAGCGTAAAGAGATTGAGAGTAAGATGATTAATGGTGAATTGAGTGGGCTTATTTCTACTAATGTGTTGGAGTTGGGTATTGATATTGGTAAGGTTGATTCTACGGTTTTGGTTGGTTATCCTAAGACTAGGGCTTCTTTTTGGCAACAATCAGGTAGAGCTGGTAGAAAGGGTAATGTTTCTACTACTTATTTGATTTTGGATGATTTGCCGATTGATCAGTTTATTGGTTTGAATCCGGATTGGATTTTTGGTGTTAGTAGTGAGAATGCGATTATTGATAAGGATAATACTTATATTCAGTTGGCGCATTTAAGGGCGGCTGCAGCGGAGTTACCTATTTCTTTGGATGATTCTCATTTGTTTTCTAAATTGAGTGAGATTGTGCCTGTTTTGTTGAAGGCGGGTGAGTTAAAGAAGGAGAATGGTAAGTTTGTTTGGTGTGGTGGTCCTTTTCCAGCTGGGGATTATAGTTTGAGAAATATGGATAGTGATGTTTATCAGGTTATTGATGAAGAGAATAATGTTTCTATTACTGAGGTTGATGAGACGATTGCTTTTAGGGATTGTCATGAGAAGTCGATTTATATTCATGATGGTTATATGTATTGTGTTAGTAGGTTGGATTTGGATTGTAAGAAGGTTTTTGTTAGAAGGTTGGATGTGAATTATTATACGGTTCCTTTTGTGACGACTCAAGCGCGGATTATTAGTTCGCTTAAGTCGGATAAGGTTAATAAGTGTGTTTATCATTTTGGGGATATTAATGTTTCTAATGTGTTTGGTAGTCATAAAAAGGTGGTAATGCTATAGATGCAGCGATCGCTACTGCAGCGGTATTAACGGTTGTTGAACCAATGAGTAATGGCATTGGTGGAGACGCTTTTGCAATAGTGTGGTTTAAGGATAAATTATATGGTTTAAATGGTTCCGGATATAGTCCTGAAAATATTAATATCGATAAAATTAAAGATATGGGATATGATAAAATGCCAAAAAGTGGTTGGATCCCAATCACTATACCTGGGCAACCAAAAGCATGGGCGGATTTAGTAAATAGATTTGGAAATCTAACATTAAAAGAAAATTTGCAACCTGCGATTAATTATGCAAAGAATGGGTTCGTGGTATCCCCTACCATAGGAGTTCTATGGGAAAAATATCTAAATAAACATTTAAATGAATATTCTAAATCAAGCGTTTTTGATGAATGGTTTAATACGTTCACTAACGATAAAAAAGCATATGAATTTGGTGATTTGGTCAAATTCCCTAATCACGCCAAAACTCTTGAATTAATCGGTTCGACTAATGCAGAATCATTCTATAAAGGTGAAATAGCTAAAAAAATAGTAGATCAAAGTGTTAAAGAAGGTGGTTTTCTTAGTTTAAAAGACTTAAGAGATTATGAAACTCAATGGGTAGAACCAATTTCTATAAATTATAAAGGGTATGATATTTGGGAAATTCCACCTAATGGACAAGGGTTGGTAGCGTTAATGACATTAAATATTTTGAATAATTGTGATTTTGAAGAAAGAGAAAATTCTAAAACTTATCATAAAATGTTTGAAGCTATGAAAATGGGATTTTCCGATGGTTTTAAAATAATAACTGATCCGAATGATATGAAACAAGATGTAAATGAATATTTGTGCAAACAATATGGGCTTAAAAGGTCAAACGAGATTGAAGATAGAGCTAAACATCCGGATAATATTGATCCATATAGTAGTGGAACAGTCTATTTATGTGCAGCTGATAAAGACGGGAATATGGTCTCATATATTCAAAGTAATTATATGGATTTTGGATCAGGAATTGTAGTTAAAGATTATGGTATTTCTTTGCAAAATAGGGGAGCTGATTTTTCTTTGGACAAAAATGCTGTTAATGCTTTAAAACCAAAAAAAAGAAGTTATCACACAATTATACCAGGATTCATTACAAAAGGTAATAAACCAATTTGTGCATTTGGAGTAATGGGTGGATATATGCAACCTCAAGGACATGTACAAGTAGTAACAAATTTAATAGATTTTAAGTTGAATCCTCAAATGGCTTTGGACGCCCCGAGATGGCAATGGAAGAGGGGAAAGTCTTTTATTGTTGAGCCGGAATTTGATAAAAAGATAGTTGATGAATTAATAAAAATGGGTCATGAAGTTTCATTTGCAAATGATAGATATTCATTTGGTAGAGGACAGATTATTTTATTCGATGAAAAAGGGTTTTATGTGGGAGGAGTTGAATCTAGAGCTGATAGTAATATTTGTTCTTACTAATATATGAATATTTTTGTTGATATGTTTTTGGTTTTTTTTAAAATTGGTTTATTTACATTTGGTGGTGGTTATTCAATGCTTCCAATAATTAAGAAAGAAGTTGTTGATGATAAAAAATGGATAAGTATGGAAGAAGTGATGGATTTTTATGCAATTAGTCAATGCACACCTGGAGTTATAGCAATAAATACATCAGTATTTATTGGAAATCATATAAAGAATTTTTGGGGTGGGGTATTTTGCTCATTAGGTGTAATTACTCCTTCCGTAATAATAATAATATTGATTGCATCTTTTATTTCTAATTTTAATGATATAATTTATGTGCAATTAATGTTCAATGGCATTAGAATTGCAGTAAGTGCTTTAATTGTTAATGCAACCATTATAATGTATAAAAAGGGAGTAGTTGATATATACAGTTTTTTTATTTTTGTTGCAAGTTTTATCTCATTATATTATTTCGAGATTTCACCAATTATAATTGTTTTTTTATTTGCTATAATAGGTGTTGTAATATCTATATTAAAGTCAAGGAAGTAATTTGATATGGATATACTTATAATATTATTTTTGGAATTTCTAAAAGTAGGGTTGTTTTCTGTTGGTGGAGGATTGGCAACGATACCATATTTATTTAAATTATCAGATACGTATAATTGGTTTTCGAGTGAGCAATTAATTAATATGATTGCTATTAGTGAATCTACACCTGGCCCAATTGGGGTAAATACAGCAACATATGCAGGATACCAAGCATATGGAGTAATTGGAGGGGTTTTTGCAACATTAGGCATATATGCTGCGAGCCTAATTGTGATTAGTCTTGTATCGAAAATATACGAAAAATTTAAGTCAAATAAGATCGTAAAGTTTGCATTCTATGGAATTAGACCTACTGTTGCAGGTTTGGTACTAGCAAGCGCATTTGATATTGTTTTAGGTAGCATATTTATTGATAGACTTGTGTTTGCTATCAATCTAAAATCACTTATTTTATTTTGTTTGTGTATATTTTTGCTTAATAAATATAAATTTCACCCAGTTTTTTATATTGCTGTATGTGGAATGCTGGGATTGATAATATCATTCTAGTTAATTTAAATTATTCCATATTTATTTTCTAATATATCATGAAATTTATATTGGGATAAAAAGGTTAGTAAGTTAAAGAGATGTGTTTTTAAAAGTTAGTATAGACTTCTCTTATTCTCTTAAATTTTTCTATAAAATAATGTAGTTTATTTACTGGAGTGATTATGTAAATTGCTCCTTTTTTACGTGTTTTTACACCCCCTTTAAACTTTCGTAGGGTTTTGTTTTTTTGTAAGCGTCAAATAATAGTAAGCGTCAAATAATACAGCACTAATATAAAAATTGATAGTCATATATAATTTGTATATTAGGAGGATGCAATATGAGAACACTTGAAGAATGGAATGATTAATTGAGGATCAAAAGACTAAAGGGTTAAGCGAAGCTAGTTATTGTAAGTTGAATAATATCTCTAGATCAGCTTTTTACAATGCTATTTTGAGAATATGACAAAGAGATAAAGATTTAGAAGATATTAATTGTAGTAATGAAAACCATTTTAGTAAAGTGATGGTGACCAAAGATAAAAGAGTAAATACTAGAATTAATGGGGTTAATTCTGAATTATCGACAAAAACATCCATATTATGTAATCAGTGTTTAATATAAAGTTTTTAAAAAAATATATAAGTTGTCAACAATAAAACGACCACCTTCATAAAGTGGTCATTTATTGTTGAGTTATTATCTTTTATTAGGTCTACCACCATTAGGGCCTCCACCTGGCATTTTATTGCCTGATTCTGAGCCGTCATTAGTAGTAATGTTTCCACCGTTGTTGGTGAATGTTCCACTTGCGTCTAGGGCGGTGTTTCCGTTGCCGTTACATACTAAGTTAAGGGTGCCGTTATTGATGGTTAGGGTACCGTTAGAGTCGATGCTGTCACCGTCGGATACTATTTTAATTGTACCATTGTTGATGGTTACAAATGCATTTGTGTCTACGGCAAATTTATCGTCTTTGTTGCCGATTCCAGAGTTGTCTGCTCCTCCTGCGGCATTGATTCCGTCATCAGATGAGATAATATTGATGTTGCCGTTATTGATTGTGACTGTTTGTCCTTCTATTCCTTCGTAGCAATTTTCGATATTGTATTCTCCGTCTTCGATGACGACATTTGTATCGCTGTGGATGGCGTCGTCGGTGGTTTTGATATTGTATGTTCCTTTGTTTATTAAAAGGTTTTGTGTGCTATGAATACCATCATCGATGGTATCTAGTGTGAATGTTCCATTTTTTATGGTGATTTGATTATCGGATTTTATTCCTTTTTGACTTTTTTCTTGGTTTTTGTTTGTGGTTGTTATGTTGTATTTGCCATCGATGATGGTTACATAACTGCTAGCGCTTATACCATCACCTTGGGCTTTTATGTTATAGGTTCCATTTTCGATGTAGATGAATCCTAGGGTTTGATCTTTGGTGTTGTCGGATTGGATACTGTCTTTTCCGGATGTTAAGTTAAATATGCCGTTTGCTATTCTTATGCTGTCGTTGGCGCTGATGGTGTGATTTTTGGCGTTGATATTATATGTTCCTCCGGTAATGACAATATCGTCTTTGCTAACTATGCCATGACCATAATTGTCGTTGATGTTTAGGGTTCCGTTACCGTTGAAGGTAATGTCGCTTTTGGCGAATATTGTTGCGTCTATTTTGTTTTCGTCTTTGGTTGTGTATTCACCGTTTACTGTTAGGGTATTTGTGTTGTCATCAGCAAGGGTGATGAATACTTTATCGGCGGATTTTATATAGATTGGGGCGGTGTTTTTGGCGCTTATTGTGACGTTGTTTAGTACTAATTGCACTTTTTGTGTATCTTCTACATCGATGATGATTTGTCCGTCATCGATGTTTCCGGTGATGATGTATACGCCTTCTTTATTGATTGTTTGGGTTTGATTGTTGAGGTTTATTTTTGTGGCGGTATTTTCGTCATATTCGCTTTGTTTGTCTCTTTCGGTAAACATTTGTGTGGTTGTATTGGTTTGGGTGTTTACTTGTGTCTTGTTTTGACAACTGGTTAATGTAATGGTGAAGAGTAGGCAAAGGAATAATGCTGTGTTTTTTTTCATGGTTATTCTCCTAGCTATTTGTTGGGTATAATGAATAATATTCTTGGGTTGAACTTTCTAATCTTGATTGGCCTTTGCGACAGTGTAGGTTAGTTAGTGGGCAGTGTCGCCCGCAACCGTTGCAGAATAGTTTGCTGATGAATTCTTCTAGTGTTGGTTTTTGATCTTCTTGAGGTATTGTTATTTCTTGTTTATCTTCGTCGATTACTTCGTCTTCTTGAGTGTAGCTATTGATTGTTTCATCACTAGTTGGTGTTTCATTTGATGTATAGTTTAAGTATAGCATATTAGTTGCTTTATATAGGGTAACTACTGATACGATGGATAGTCCTATTTGCAAGGTGAATGATAGTAGTTGTTTATTGTTTTTAATTATTATTTTTTTAAAGACGCCTATTACATAATTTATATGGAGTAGTGCATGTCCAGATAAAGCGATTAATCCAATCCAAGAAATGGTGTTATGCCAAAATGTTAAGAAAGGGTTGGTTGCAAAATCGAATATCGAATAGGAAATAAATATTCCTGATATTACTACTATTGGCATCGCAATTATTAAAGTAATATCAAGAACAATAGCGATGATGTTTTTATATTGGTTTGGTAATTGAGTTTTTTTGAATAGTGTTTTGATCATTTTAGTATTGAAGATAAAATGAAGGATGAATAGTATTCCGGTAATTATTCCTAATATTTCATGGAATAGACCTCCAAAGTTATATCCAAACATTAATAATGAATAAGATATTAGCATTAAGATATCTAGTGATATTTTATAGACGATTTTTTTCATAAAGTTTCCTATAGTTCGTTTCCTGTTGTTTGTTGGGGCGAGATGGCTATTTCTAAATTGCCATTTCGTACTCTTAATTTGTCGATGAATTCTTTTTCTTTGGCACTGTTTTTTAGTTTAATATTGTAGGTGATCTTAAATAGACTTCCCAAATTGGTTGTTTTTACTTTTATTAAACTATATATTGTTGTATATTCTTTAAACAGATCATCAAAGACCTTAGTATAATTGAGGTCTTCGGGAATAGTAATAGTAATAGTTTTGTCTAAGATATTATTATTTACTCCAAGAGGAGAAATATTATATATAATATTAACAAACGATACTATTGTGGCAAATAAAACGCTATAGCCCAGATAACCCATTCCTAACATTAATCCGGATGCCATTGCGATAAATATACCGGCTATTTCTTTCGCACTACCAGGGGCACTACGAAAGCGTGCAAGGGAGAAAGTGCCAGCTACTGCGACACCGGTTCCAACATTACCATTGACCATCATTATAACTACAC
>JBATBW010000035.1:0-7552 GCA_049662565.1 Erysipelotrichaceae bacterium
TTTATCGCAAAAACTACTAACATGATCAAAATTGGTACCCGCTAAATTAACCAAAATGTCCAAACAACCGCCTATTAGACGGCCAGATATTATCACCTCATTAGTTGGATATGACTTAATAACTGAGTCTGTGTCGCAAGGTATTTGATATAAAGGATCATATTTAAGATTATTAGGTAATAAATATTTTGGATAGTTAGTAAAAGATAGTTTTTCGCCTTTTAATAAAGCTAAAGTATCGTATGTCGATTGATCAAAAGGAACTAATCCAAAACTAGGGAAATTAAGCCCATAGATACTTGCCATATCACATATTGTATTCAGCAAAAAAGTTAAATTAGTATTATCTGAATAACCAATGAAATACTTTGGATGGTTTTTAATTATATCATAATCTAAATATTCTAAAATATCGCACATAACCTCACCGCCACCAACTGATGCAATTATATCTGATGAATTAATAAAAGCTTCATTAATCTCTTTTGCTCTTTCTGTGGCACTATTAGAGGCAATCTTATTATTTAACCATATGTTATTTCCTTCATTAATATGATAATTATTTTTTTTAAAATAAGTAATCGCACTAATCAACCGCTCATAGTAGGGAGTGGAAGTACAACCAAAGCTTGGAGCTACTAGTTGAATAACATCTCCTTCTTTTAAAAATTTTGGATATTGCATAGATATTTCTCCTTTTATGGGGTATGACTTTCGATAAACCAACGATTTTGTTCCCAAAACAAATTGCGAACATGACCTTGTATTTTACATTTATATAATATACCACAACCACCAACTATACTATAAGATTTTTTAATCATAATAATTTTATCAATTTCGTATTTTAATACAGCACCATCTTGGTTCCAATATAATTTTAAAGGAACATATTGTCCTTCTTTAGTTATAAGGGTTTCTACATCCACATAACGTTTATATAAACTCATAAGAAACTAACCGGGAAAATGACATGGTCTCCTTTAGGGTTAAAGTCGGTCAAATCTTCATCTAACAATAATGATAGTCGTTTAATAGAATAAAATCCATATTTATTACGAATATCATCAATAGTTTTTTCTATGATTAAATCATTACTACTAACATCTTCCCATAAATTTAATTGAGTTACACAATCATCATTAACTAAACTACTTGTAGATACGCCGATACTTCTTAAAGGTAATTCCCACAAATAATTATTATTCAACAACGTCATTACTACAGGCATTATTTTTTTAGTTGTATTTAATGGGCTATCTACTTTCATTTGGCGAGTAATAGTTTTTAAATCCGTATTTCGCAAACTGATACTAATAACATAAGCTTTTTTATTGATGTCCCTTAGTCTTGAACATATGGATTCACATAAGACATAGAAAATTAATTTTGCTTCACTAGCACAAGTGATGTCATGAACAGCAGTAATACTATTACCAATTGATTTTGCTTCACTAATATAATTAGTAGGGTCTACTTCACTAACATCTTCACCTTTCGCAAAATAATGAATCATTACTCCTATCTTTCCTAAAATCTTTTCTAACTTTTCGATGGGGTAATTTGCTAGGTCGCCAATAGTATAAATATTGTTATTGTTTAATTTTATTTTAGTGCTGTTTCCCACATACAATAAATCTTCAACAGGTAAATGGTATACAATTTGTTGGTAGTTGTTAGGAGTGATTACGGAAAAACCTTTTTTCTTGCATAAATCACTTCCTAATTTAGCATAAATTTTATTATAGGAAACACCCATTGAAACAGTTAAACCAAATTCTTCATAAATTTCATCTTGGATTTTTTTCGCAAGTGATACACCATCTCCATATAAGAGCTGGCTGTGAGTTAAGTCAATCCAAGCTTCATCAATACCAAAACTTTCAACTTTGTTGCTATAGCGACGATAAACATTTTTTACTTGTTCACTATAATACAAATACTTATCATAGTTAGGTGGCACAATAACTAAATCCGGACATTTTTGTTGGGCGGAAATTATCGGTTCGCCAGTTTTGATGTTAAAAGGTTTTGCGAGATCGTTTTTCGCCAGAACAATACCATGACGTAATTCCTGACTACCACCAACAACCATTGGAACATCTCTTAAATGAGGGTATAACATTTCTTCAATTTGAGCATAACAATGATTTAAATCGGAATGAACAATTACTCGATCCATCAAATATCACCACCTTAGTATAGTTATTATATGATAAATAGTTTCCTAAAACAAGGACATTAGGAAACATTTTGAATATTTATTTAAAAAAGTTTATTATATGATATAATATAAGAAAAAGAGGTGTATATGGAACTAAGAGAAATTATTCAACAATATAAAGATAAATATGAACTGTCTAGTGATGATATCGCAAAAGAAATTGGTGTTAGCAAATCTGCGGTATCAAAATGGTTATCAGGTGATGTCAAAAAACTAAAAGAAGAAACAATTGACAAAATTAATAATATTTTTGGTTATGATATTCGACCATTTTTAAAAGGACAAATTATTCATTTTGAAAAACCAATATTAGGTTATGTTAAAGGGGGGTATGATTTATTTTTCCAACAAGAGTATTTAGGCTATGAGGAGGTATCCGTAGAAGACGACCGTCAAGGAGACTATTTCTTAAAGGTAGTTGGCGATTCTATGATCGGCGATGGTATCATGGATCAATCTTTAGTTTATGTACGAAATACATCACAAGTCGCAAACAATACGATTTGTGTGGTCAGTATTGGTAATGAGGAAATCACGATTAAAAGAGTGATTTTTAAAAACGATATGTTGATATTGCAGGCCTCTAATCCTTTGGTTTCTTCTCGTTTTTTCACCTTAAAAGAAATCAATGAATTGCCAGTTAAAATTATCGGGAAAGTATTATATGTTAAGACAAATTTTTAATATAAATAGATTGTTTTATTTATGAATATAATGTTATACTTACAAGTGTTTATAATAATATTATAGGGGAATAAAATGAAAAAAAACAAATGGACATGTGCTGCGATACCAGCACTATTATTGCATTGTAGCATTGGAACAGTGTACTGTTGGTCGTTATTAAAAGATGAAATTGGTATTTACATGGGGAGAAGTACTAGTAGTGTAGAATGGGCGTTTAGTATTGCAATATTTTGTTTGGGGATGTCGGCTGCTTTTGGCGGACAAATAGTAGAAAAAAACATTAAGAAATCATCGTTAATTGCTGCGATATTCTTTTCTTTAGGATTAGTGGGCACAGGTTTAGCTATTAGTGCAAAATCTTTGATCGGTGTTTATTTATCTTATGGTGTAATTATGGGTATTGGATTAGGTATCGGTTATTTATCGCCCGTTAAGACATTAATGCTTTGGTTTTCCGATAATAAAGGATTAGGAACAGGACTTGCGGTAGCAGGTTTTGGTTTAGCGAAAGTTATTGCTAGTCCCATTATTGCGGTTCTTAATGAAAAAGTTGGCATTATTAATTTGTTTTATGTATTAGCGGCGATATATTTTATCATGATGATGTGCGGTCATTTCTTATTGGAAAAACCAGCTGATTGGAAAGAAGATCACCATAATTCTTCATTTAAAGTATCAGAAATTTTACGCAATCCAGTTTTTATTGGTATTTGGATAGTTTTCTATATTAATGTAACAGCAGGTTTAGCGTTAATCTCGCAAGAAAAAGGAATTATGTTAGCGATTGGTATGCCATTAGCTACTATTGCATTAATGGCTTCCATTACCGCTATATTTAATGCGAGCGGAAGAATAGGATTTTCTACATTAAGTGATAAATTTAAAGATCGTAATAAAATATATCAAATCATCTTGTTGTCAGCTATTTTATCAATTGCGGTAGTAGTATTTACTCATGGAATAGTTAATCGTATATTCTTTGAAATTATTATCTTATTATGTGTGATTAATGCGACATATGGTGGGGGATTTAGTTGTCTACCGACTTTATTAGCTGATCGTTTCGGAATGAAAAATATAAGTGCTATTCATGGTTTAGCTTTATCAGCTTGGGCTTTTGCCGGACTAACAGGTAATCAATTAAGTTCTTATATCATTAGTCAAACCGGGTCATATGAAATGGTTTTAAATGTGGTATTGATTTTATTAATTATAGCATTGATTATTGACTTATTCGTCGTAGGTCATAAAAAAAGAACAGTTTAATAAATTAAAATAAAAGATTATAATCAAATTATAATCTTTTATTTTATTACAGGAGGCAAAGAAAATGGAATTGTGGGATTTATACAATATTGACCGAACAAAAGTGAATGTGACGGCAATTAGAGGGGGAAAAATAAAGAGTGGTTATTTTCATTTAGTTGTTCATGCCTGTATTTTTAATACTAAAGGCGAAATGCTAATCCAACAAAGACAATCATTTAAGGAAGGTTGGCCAAATATGTGGGATATCAGTGTCGGTGGGAGCGCACTAACTAACGAAACTAGTCAAATGGCAATTGAAAGAGAAGTTTTTGAAGAAATAGGTTTAAAAATTGATGTCAAAAATAAACGACCAAATTTGACAATCAATTTTGATGAAGGATTTGATGATTATTATTTATTAGAAAACGACTACGATATAAATCGTTTGCAATTGCAATATGAAGAGGTTCAGCAAGTGCAATGGGCAACTATCGAAGATATTTATAATAAAATAGATAAAGGAATATTTATTCCTTATTATAAAAGCTTTATACAACTATTATTTGACACGAGAAAACAATATGGCTGTCATAGGGACAATTGAAAGCACTATCATTGTATATTCAACTAATAACAGGTGTTTTTTAATGACATTATACTACTAAAGTATTATAATATAGGTGCAAGGAGATGTGATATTATGAGTAATTTAGACAATAGAAAAATTGTATTAGTAGGGACTGGTTTTGTAGGAATGAGTATGGCATATTCTTTTCTTTCAGAAGCTGGCATTGATGAATTAGTTTTAGTAGATGTTGCGAAAGAAAAAGCTGAAGGGGAGGCGATGGACTTAAGCCATGGCTTGCCTTATTCAAGAAGTAAAATAAGAATTAAAGCTGGAGATTATAGTGATTGTAGTGATGCTAGTATTGTAGTTATTACAGCAGGGGCTGCCCAAAAACCTGGACAAACTCGTTTAGAATTAACGGCAATTAACACTAAAATCATGAAGAGTATTTGTGAACAAATTAAAGATTCAGGTTTTGATGGTATTATTGTTGTCGCAAGTAACCCAGTTGATTTAATGACATATGTTGCCCAAAAAGTTACAGGATTACCAGCTAATAGAGTTATTGGTAGCGGGACATTATTAGATACTGCAAGATTAAGATTTATGATTAGCGAATACTTTAATGTTAATAGTACTAATGTTCATGCTTATATCATGGGTGAACATGGTGATTCTAGTTTTGTGCCTTGG
Source organism: Erysipelotrichaceae bacterium (assembly GCA_049662565.1). Lineage (GTDB taxonomy): Bacteria > Bacillota_I > Bacilli_A > Erysipelotrichales > Erysipelotrichaceae > JBATBW01. The sequence goes on from JBATBW010000035.1 coordinate 5,421, forward strand.
ATTCATGCTTATGTTGGATGCAAAAGTTTATTGGAATTATTAGATGAACAAAATAAAGACTTAGCGGATTTATTAACTATTTATGAAAATGTACGTGATGCAGCTTATCAAATTATTGAAAAGAAAAAAGCTACATACTATGGTATTGGTTTATCATTAAACCGCTTAGTACATGCAATATTGAATAATGAAAATGCAGTTATGACTTTATCTGTTCAACAAAATAACGAATATGGTAAACAAGGATTATATATTGGTGTTCCAGCGATTGTTAATCGAGATGGTATTCGCGAAATCATCCATTTACCTTTAAATCAAGTCGATCAAGGAAAATTCGATAAAAGTTGTGATACATTAATTCAAACTATTGTGGAAGTTATTGATCCAATCTTAGATGAAAAATAATTAAAATAAAACGGTCAACATTATTGACCGTTTTTTTTAAGCAAAAATCATGAAAATGTTATAACCAAAATATATAATGAAGGCCATTAGTACTAAATAAAGAATCGCGAACTTAAATATTTTTTTAAGTATTTCGCCGTCTTTACCAACTAAACCACAAGCTGCACATCCGATCGCAATACTTTGTGGAGATAACATTTTTCCCGCCGAAGTACCCAAAGAGTTGGCTGCTACTAGCCAATACTCATTAATGTTTAAAGCGTTAGCTGCTTGTAATTGAATATTACCAAACAAAACCTGAGAACTTGTTCCACTTCCAGTTACAAACGTACCTATTGCACCAATAACTGGGGAAACTAAAGGATAATAAGTTCCTGTTACTAAAATTAAAAATGAAGAAATAGTCGTCACCATATGGGAATAACCCATTACTTTAGCACAGCCTAATACTGATAACATTGTAATCATTGTTTTAGACATTTGGATAATAGTATCTTTTAATACTCCCATTTGTTCTTTAAAACTACATTTTTGAATAAAGCCACCAATAATACCACTTATCATTATTAAGACACCGGGAGTATTAATCCACGTAATAGTATAAGGATTGGGATTAACACCTTGATAAATGATGAATGTAGATTTAATACTACTTAATGGACCGTTGATAAACGGTACTAGTTTACTTGTCAACAATAACAAAACAAAAATCAGTAGGAAAGGAGAGAAAGCTGTAATGATTTTCTTAAAAGATAACTCTTGATCATCATGTGCAATTTCCATAAGATAGGTTGTATCTTTAATGTTCATCTTTTTCGCATACATAAACGTACAAATTAATGAAACAATACTTGCAATGATAATAGTAAGTTCGGGAGATACAAATTTAGCTGCTAATATTTCAGGGATTACAAAACTTAAACTAGCTACAGTAACAAAGCCCATCACACCTTTTAAGGCTTTAAAGCCTTTACCAGTAATCATTACCATGATATAAGGGGAGATAAAAAGCAATAAAGCCACTTGTAAAGTTTGAATAAATGCTAATGAATTAGGGTTTAAACTAGTTATAGACGCTAAGGTTGTTGTCGGAATACCAATCGAACCAAACATTGTTGGACAACCATTCGCCACTAAACAAGCCAATATTGCCGTAATGGGGTTGAACCCTAAAGCATAAAGCATACTACTTGGAATGGCAATTGCCACACCAAAACCGGCAATGGCCTCTAAGAAACCACCAAAACACCATCCAATTAATATAACTAACACACGAGCATCACTATTTACGGAAGTAAATAATTTCTTTATGATATCCATATTTTTAGTATAGACAGTTAAATTATAAGTGAATACAGCGGCGATGATGACAATAATAATCGGCCACAATGCCATCACAAAGCCTTCTAAACTGGCAGTTAGGGCGCTTATAAAAGGTAAGTTCCAAAAAAATACCGCTTCAATAATGGCAATAAATAAGGCAAATACACTTGCGATATGAGCAGGTAATTTTAATACAGATAAAGCAACTATTAACCAAATAATCGGTAATAGCGCTAGTAAAAACATTAATAAAGAGTTCTCTAACATACAACACCTCCAACAACTTTATATTTTATAACTAAATACGGATATTGTCTACAAAAAAAGCCTAAAGTTTAGGCTTATAAAAACTGCGGTTTTCCATCGCAAAGATTCTAGGTGTAAATTCACCTTCATTAATAGAC
>JBATBW010000036.1:0-39617 GCA_049662565.1 Erysipelotrichaceae bacterium
GGTGGAATGATATTTTTAATTGTTACTTTTTCACCACAAGCTGCGGCTAATATTAAATAACTACCTGCTTCAATGCGATCAGGAATAATTTCATGGAAACATCCACCAAGTCTTTCTACACCATCAATAGTAATGACATTCGTACCAACACCGCGAATTTGGGCCCCCATTTTATTTAATAGCGTTGCCACATCAATAATCTCCGGCTCTTTTGCCGCATTTTCGATAGTCGTACGACCTTTGGCAAAAACCGCGGCCATCATAATATTGATAGTTGCTCCTACGCTTGAAATATCTAAAAATATTTTATCACCTATTAGTTCTTCAGCATGTACATGAAATACACCCTTTTCATAATCCACTTTAGCACCTAAAGCTTCAAAACCTTTAAGATGTAAGTCAATAGGTCGCGGTCCTAAGTCACAACCACCACTCATTCTAATTTTCACATCCCGATATTTCCCAAGTAAAGCACCCATAAAATAATATGAAGCTCTTAGCTTAGTAACATTATCATTTAATAAGGGATTATTAACCATTTTAGTTGAATCAATAATTAAATGTCCATGTTCACTCAATTTGACATCGACATTTAATTCTTGCAACAACTTCGATAAAGAATAAACATCCGATATATCTGGAACACCACAAATTGTAACTGCTCCGCTACTCAAAATAGCCGCCGGTATTAATGCTACCGTAGCGTTTTTTGATCCACTTATTGTTACATCCCCATTAAGAAGATGACCGCCTTCTATTACTAAAACTTCTTCCATTTTTATCACCTCTTATATTTTACTAGAATATTACGTTCTATGCAAATTATATTAAAAAAGGACGAATATATCGTCCTTTATAAACTTAATTAAGCTTTGTTATTTGAACCAAATAACATGATTTTTTCTTTTACTGTTTCAATGATTGCATCAGCACCTGGTTTTAATAATTTACGAGGGTCAAATCCTTTACCTTCTAAATCTTTACCAGCTTCGATATATTTTCTTGTGCCTTCCGCAAATGATAATTGACATTCAGTATTTACATTGATCTTTGAAACCCCTAATGAAATAGCTGTTTTAATCATATCGGCAGGAATACCAGTACCACCATGTAAAACTAATGGACGATCACCGATTTCTTTTTGGATAGCAGCTAAAGCTTCAAAATCTAAACCTTGCCAATTTGCAGGATATTTACCATGAATATTACCGATACCAGCAGCTAACATGTCAACACCTAAATCATTAATTAATTTACATTCTTTTGGATCAGCAACTTCACCTTTACCAACAACACCATCTTCTTCTCCACCAATTGTACCTACTTCACATTCGATAGAAGCACCTTGAGCATGAGCTAAAGCGATTAATTCTTTAGATTTTGCGATATTTTCTTCGATTGGATAATGAGAACCATCAAACATAATTGAAGAGAAACCAGCAGCTAAACAAGCTTTTGCACCTTCATATGAACCGTGGTCTAAGTGTAAAGCAACAGGAACAGTAATATTCAATGCTTCTAACATTGGTTCTACCATACCAACAACAGTTTTGTATCCTGTCATATATTTTCCAGCACCTTCAGAAACCCCTAAAATAACTGGAGAATTTAATTCTTGTGCAGCCAATAAAACTGACTTTGTCCATTCTAAATTATTAATATTGAATGCTCCAACAGCATATCCTTCTTTTCTTGCTTTTACAAGCATGTCTTTTGCAGAAACTAAACCCATTTTTGTTTTGTCCTCCTTATTTCTTGCAAACTAATTTTATCACAATATCGATAAAATTACACTATATTAACCACTTAATTAGTGGATAATCTTACTACTTGTCAATTTATTATACTCTTTTAAACGATATTCATATGCATAAATCATTTGTTCTTCAAAAGGGATAACAATATTACTAGAAATCTTATCAAAAATTTCTCTAGTTAAATAAATATTAGTAGTTAATAATGGACCTAAAAGCGTAGTTGCATAAAGATTATTCTTCTTTACCCCTTCTAGTTGTTCATTAAGATTATTACCAAAACCTTTTTCCACTTTCATAAAAGACTCTTCTTTATTATCCAATAACATAAACTGACTCTTAAAACCAAGAATATTTAAATCATTATATTTTCCTAAAACCAAACAATTATGACGCTGTTTATAATCTCTGTTAACTACAATATCCAAGATGCCCAAACCTTTAAAAGTATTCTTTCCATCTATTATTTTTTTCGCAAAAATATTTATCGCATTTCCTGTCAACAAAACAACCTTATTGTTTTTAATTAATTGTTCTAAAGCTTCTTTAAATGGTTGTAACTTCTGAATAATTAAAGGTTCATAAGCCTCCGATGTTGAAGCCATATACAACATATCAATATCATGATTAACAAAATAAGGAGTATCATTGACTTTAGTATAAACAATATTTTGAATTCCAAATGTTTGTTCAATCAACATTATATTCCCATTATCACCATTTAAATTACAAATATCTCGATATAATATTTCAATCATTATTTATCACCATACTTTTCAACAATACTTTTTTCAATATCTAAAACAAAGAAACGAGCAACAATATCATATAATAAATACAATTTATCAATGCCATCCATATTAATGATATTGACAACATCCTCTTGCTTTTCAATCATCACAATCTTATTACTATCAACTCCAGCCATCAATAAACGAACCTGCATATCATAACAACGCGGACCCGCAAGGATAATATTTCTAATATCATCCTTATTAAATAACTCAAAATCTGTATCATACAACCAAGCAACTATTTCTGTACTATCAATATGAATCTTAATATCATCTAACATTAAGATTACATCTTTAGAACCCTTCTCACTTGTTACATATCTAATTACCGAAGAAACAGCCACTGGATTTTGTCCCTTAGCTAAAATACATACCAATTCCTTATCTCCGACATTATAATGTCTTTCACGCGAATTGATTATCTTAATGGTACCTAACGCCTTTTTTACTAAACCTAAATCTTCACCAACTTCATTAAACAAACTAATCGCTGCCAATTCATTATATATATTAAAGATACTACTAGAAACAATCGGATACACTTCTCCATTAACCACAATATTGTCTTCATTAATATCTTTTAACAAATACTTTGGATCTTGCGACTTAAAATCACAATTAGGGCAATACAGCTTACCTAAATGATTATAGCGATTATACTCATACTCAAGTTGACTTTGACAATTCGGACAAATAGTAATATCGCGCACGATATTAATACACTCTTTTGTATCACTAGACAATTTATCAATCGCAAAGAAAGTCGTGTTCTCATTTTTTAATTGGCTACTAATTATATCATCAGCATTCAAAATAAGCTTAGTCTTTTTAGGTATAGCGGTTTTTAACACATCGAAAATATAATCAATATTTGCATTACGAATAATTGAATCTCTAAATAAATTAGTAATAATTAAATAATCTGGGGTTAAATACTCATACACTTCTTTACTTGTTAATTCATCAACTTCAATTACCGCATAATCAATACTACACTTATTAAACAAACTAGTAGCTTTCGCAAAACACTGAATAATACCCGACTTATAATTATAGCCATCATTATTAACTACTGTCTTATTACACTTTTTAATCGTATCCTCAAGCATTCCACACAATGTTGTTTTGCCATTAGTACCAGTAACACAAATAACCGTTTTAGGTTTATCTAGCATACTCAAAAATTGCGGACAAATAGTAATAATTATTTTCGTAAAACGAGCATAACTATTATTATCCTTAATAATCTTTTGACCAAACAAAAATATTTTATAAATAAACAAAGCTAAACCAAAAGCTAATTTATTGCCTTTTTTTTTACCTAGAATCACTTCATCAAATAACCCACGGACATCTTGGTGATCAATATCAAAATAATAACGCGATTGAAATAACTCATAACATGGAATATGATTACCCTCAATTAACACTGGCCCATTAGGTGTAATTGCCACATCCCAGCCAATATAGCCAACTTGAGGCACTACTTTACTAGCCTTCTTACATAGCTCAATAGCTTCATAATAATAAGGAATAGTAAAACCTTCAAACTTCGTATTAGTATTTGGATGATTAATAAACAATTCACCTTCAATATTCAGTGCCGGTTTATCAATTTTTCCATATTGATTTAAAATGCTAAAGATACCACCATTATGAAAATTATCCACAATATTATTACCGGTACCAATTCTTACACTCCTAAATAATACCGTCGTATGATCATTGATATTAGCTGTAACAATCCTTAAAGTATTAATTGAATAAGGTGAAAGTTGACTCATAACAGGATGTTGTTTTAAACACTCTTCAACCAACAATTGACCTTTATTAATGCAACTATTATACAATTCTTGAATATTAGTGTTTTCATCAACAACTACTTTTTCCACATCTTTGCCACAATCTAAATCAACCGGCTTTAATATTAAAATAGGGTTGTCCTTCACAAATTGAACAAACTCTTCATAACTAGCTTTTTTCAAATCAAGAAAATTACGGCCAATAAACTCTCTAAATGTTTCATTAAAAACAATCTTATCATCAATTAAATAGCCATAATTAGGATCATTAACTTTACGAATATAAGAATGATTAATCCCAATCGTAATAAAACACTTACGATCCTTCCGGCTCAAAGTCTCAAAACCATAATGATAGTAATCCATAATCCCAGCGGAATAAGCTAAAGAACAATAAATCATATCAATCGCAACTATAAAAGAATTTTTGCCACTTCTATCGTGAATTTCCTTAATTAACTTTCTAAATTTAGTCGTATTTAACTTAAATAGTTTACGAAACAAAAATTTTAATTTTCCCATTTTATCACCTTTTTCATTATAATGACCTCAAAAATCAAAGTCAATTCCACATCAAAATATAAAAATATCTACTTCCGTATATATTATACATCAAGATAAAACAAAAACCTACTAAGCAAACCCTATTTACTTAGTAGGTAAACTAACTTTTTATTTTTTAAAACGCTCTTTAACCATTTTTATAATTGCAGGGAACTTCGGAATAATACCGAAATAAGCGGCAACAATATAATAAACAACACCACCAACAATACCATAAACACCACATACTACAATACTCATAAATCGATTTGTAACGTCTAATGGAACCACAATACTCAATCCCAATAAAGCAACAACCATTACTCCACAAGAAATCAGCGTCTTTACCAATATCCGGTTAGTTTTATGATAATTAAAGCCATATTTTTTCTTTAATGCCACCAATAAAAATACAATCGTGATAACTTGCGAAATCAAACTCGCAATTGTTGTCCCATAATATGGAGCAACACCAATATAACTTAAGAAATACATCATTGGAACATTTAAAGCTAATTTAATAATTACCCCTAAAGACAAAGTCGTAATCGTTAAACGAGTATTATTCATAATTTGAGCAATTTCAATCAACACCGATTGAAATGACAAGGTTAAAGACAAATACACATATAACCCTAAAATATTAACCCCAATTGCATTAAATCCATAAAAAGCATTCCAAACCGGATAAGCAAGAAACGATAAACCAATAGTCATCGGCACAATCAGAACAATTAAAAACTGCATAATCATATTTGTTTTACGATTAACTTCTTGATAATCCTTTTTCACGAAACTAGGCATTATATTAGGAACTAGACTAGCAGTAATACCGATACTAACCGAAGTTACAATCATAATAATCTTTGAAGCCCATGTCGAAATAATACCCATAACATTCTCAGCATCAAAAACACTAAACCCTAAATCCGTCAAAGTTGTGACAATACTTAAAACATCAATTGTTGAATATGCCGAACGAATTAAATCAATTAATACAAAAGGTAAAGCATATATCACAATTTTCTTAAACAACAACTTAGAGTTAAACTTCTTCTCACTTTCGGTAATAACCGCATCAACATGAAATTGATGGCGATTAGCCTTAATCCTTCGATCAACATAAAAGTAGGAAATTAGAGCACCAAAAGTTGCACCCAATACCGCAATTGTAACCGCCGTAGTTAAACTTAGATGCAAAACTTTATACGCGACAAAACTACCAATTACAACTACCGCTACTCTAACTACTTGTTCTATAACATTTGAAAATTGTGGGACACTAATGAAATTATGACCATATAAATATCCCCGACGAACACTAGATATAGGTACAATTAATAAAGCTGTCGAAACTGCCCTAATGACGATTGTCACATCTTTTAGACTATTCCCACCAATAGCATCACCTTTGATCAAATGAGCTATTTGGGGAGCAAAGATAAATAATACCAAAAAGACAACCAATCCTAAAGCAACCATTATTTTAGAACCTATTTTATAGGCCTTGTTTTTTACATACTGTAAATCTAATGCATTATATTCACTAACAATTTTAGATATTGCTGTAGGTATACCCACGGTCGCAAGCGACAAAAAGATGGCGTATATCGAATAAGCATAACTATATAAAGCACCACCTAATTCACCTACAATACCATAAAAAGGAATAACATAGATTAAACCTAGCACTTTACATAAAACAACGCTAGCTGTCGCGATAAAAGCACCTTCTAAAAATGAATTTTTCTTCATGCGTTACTCTCCTTGTAAAGTCATCAAATCTGCTATCCCTAATAAAAATTTATTTATTGGCCAATTCTTGACCGATATTTATAATATGGTCACCCATTCTTTCAAAATCAATCAACAAACCAAAATAAGACATTGAAAACTCATCATTCTTATCCAATTCTTGAATTCTCTTTAATTGATTATTACGATAATTAATCGTAATATCATCAATATTATTTTCTTTATCTTCTAATAATTGATACTTATCACTGTTGATTTGATCCAAATTCTCAATATCAATATAGAAATCCATAATCGTATTTTTCATAACCATTATTTCTTCCTCTATTATTGTATCACTATTTGCCGGTTTTATTTGCGACAAATTGACACAATGATCCCCTATTCTTTCTAAATCTATGACAATTTTTAAATAACTACTCAAAGTTTTACCATCTTTTGCACTAACTACCCGGTTGATTTTGTCGGAAATATATTTCCCAATCTCAATATTTAAATAGTTAATATATTCTTCATTATCATTTATTTTCTTTAATCTATCACGATCATGTTTGATTACAAGATCATAACTCAAACTAATATTATCTTTAATTAATTCCATCATTCGTAACATTTCTTTTTTGATGTTCGATAAAATAATACTTTCATGACCCAATTGATAACTATTTACTTCATTATTGATATATTCTAAATGTAATTGTTCATTATTTTCGTGTGCCTTCTTCGGTAAAATAATATAAGCTAAATTAACTAACTTATCACCAATTGGCAACAATAACAATGTAGTTACAACATTAAACACTGTATGCGTATTGGCAATCTGCGATGCTACATTAGTTGGTGTAAAGCTAATCATCCAGTCAACAAACGGTGTCCATAAAGCAATAAAGAAGAACACAATCGTACCAATAATATTAAACAAAAAGTGAATAATAACACTACGCTTCGCATTATTACTAGAACCAATAGATGACAATAAAGCCGTAACACATGTCCCTATATTTTGTCCAAATAAAATAAATACTGCTGTATGCAAATCCACTAAACCGCTAAGAGCTAAAGCTTGTAAGATACCGACCGAAGCCGAAGACGACTGAATAATTGCCGTAAATACCAAACCAAGTAAAACCCCTAACAACGGATTTCTCACTGTTGTCATTAAATTAATAAAAGTTGCGGAATCTCTTAAAGGGACCATTGAAGCACTCATAATTTCCATCCCTATAAATAAGAACCCTAACCCAGCTATAATTTGACCATAATTATGAATCTGTTCTTTCTTTAAGAAAACAACACAAGCAACCCCAATGAATGCAAACAATGGAGCAATAGCCCCAACATCCAAAGCAATTAATTGCCCAGTAATTGTGGTACCAATATTAGCTCCCATAATAATCCAAACTGCTTGTTTTAATGTCATTAATTTTGCATTAACAAATCCTACAACCATTACTGTAGTCGCACTAGACGACTGAATGATGGCAGTAATTAAAGCTCCTACTCCTACTCCTAAGAAACGATTTGCGGTCAACTTATTTAAAATATCTTTAATTTTATCCCCTGCCGCCGCTTCTAAATAATAACTCATCATGTGCATTCCATATAGAAATAATGACAACCCACTTAGTAAACTTAAAAAATCTGTTATTTGCATATTTTTCCCCAATTAGTCTTCGCTAATTACTTCTTCATCATCTTCAAATTCATCATCGCTAGAATCTTCTAATTCATACTCACTTGGATCTACATAAGTTTCCGAAAAAGTATGACGATCACGTACGTCCCAAGAATTGTCTTTTAGTAAAACAAAACGTTTATCTAACGATAATGAAGTATAAAATTGCGATATTTTACTCTTCATTTTTTCACTATCATATCCAGCTTGATCACATGTTGCTTGCCAAAGATTTGGGAAAGTCATAGCTTCGCCATTATCTTTAAGCACATTAAATGCTAGATCTATCATTGGTAAACTCATAATTATTCTCCTTTTACATCTTTTCTGGTGCACTTACACCAATCAAACTTAATGCATTTTTCAACACAATTTGACTACCCTTAACTAAATCATAACGTTGATTAGTTAAGTTAATGTCATCACTAATGATTTTGCATTCGCCATAGAAACTATGGAAAAGAGCAGCCAACTTTTGAATGTAATTGCAAATGCGATGTGGTTGTCTCAACTTCGCACTTTCATTGACGGCATTAGTAAATTCATTTAAATGCTTAATTAATTCAATTTCTTTAGGATTAACTAATAGATCATAAATTTCTACTTCTTCACTTTGTTGATAACCATTAAGAATGGAGCACATTCTAGCATGAGCATATTGTGCATAATATACGGGATTTTCATTAGACTTTTTAGTCGCAATATCTAAATCCAAATCCATATGCGTATTTGCCGCCTTAGAGGCAAAGAAATAACGAATTGCATCAACACCAGCTTCATTAATCAAATCACGCAAAGAAATCGATTTACCACTTCTTTTACTCATTACATATTCTTGTCCATCTTTCAGCATTCTTGCCATTTGGATAATGTCGACTTCTAAATCATCTTCATTTTTACCTAAGATTTGAATAGCGGCCTTTAAACGACTGATATAACCATGATGATCTGCACCAAAGAAATCAACCAATTTATCAAAACCACGATTATACTTATCTAAATGATAAGCAATATCTGGCAACAAATAAGTATATGACCCATCATTTTTAACTAATACTCGATCTTTATCATCATTAAAATCAGTTGTCTTTAACCATAAAGCTCCATCTAATTCATAAGTATAGCCTTTGCTTTTTAATACTTCTAACCCGCTAGCGACTTTATTTTGATCATACATACTTTGTTCACTCGTCCAAATGTCAAATTCCACATTAAACGTTTTTAAATCTAAGCGAAGTTTATCAATTTCTTTTTCTAAACCATACTTTCTAAAATACGGTAAAGACTCTTCTAAACTCATATGTAAATAACGATCATCCACTTCAGCAATTAAATCTTGCGCAATATTAATAATATCTTTTCCGTAATAACCATCTTTAGGCATTTCCAAATCTTGATTAAATTGTTGGAAGTATCGAGCCTGTAAAGACAAAGCCATATTATTAATTTGATTACCTGCATCATTAATATAATATTCTCTAGTTACATCATAACCGGCAAACTTCATAATACGACTTGTCGCATCACCAGTAGCCGCCCCTCTTGCATGTCCAGGATGCAAATCACCAGTTGGATTAGCACTAACATACTCTAAGTTATATTTTACACCTTGACCAAAATCACTACTGCCATATGCATCTTTTTTGTCTAGTATAACTTTAATTACTGAGGCTACACTTGCTTTATTTAAAAAGAAGTTAATAAAACCCGCTCCAGCAATTTCACATTTTTCCACATCCGCAATACTCTTATCAAAGGCTTGTGACAATTCATCCGCAATTATTCTTGGATTCTTTTTTAATTGTTTAGTTAAACGCATAGCCATATTAGTCGAATAATCACCAAATGCTTTTTCTTTTGGTATTTCAATTACTACTTCATCATAGTTAAATTCTAAACCATACAACTCTTTTACAGCATTGATAATCATTTCCTTTAAACTTTGTTCAATCTTATTCATTATTTCTCCTTTATTTCAAAAGTAAAATGCGCTTTTTCATTATTAATCGTATAGATTATTTTGATTATATTGTTCTTATATAGATAATCACTAGTATATGCATCAATACATAACTCACCTAATTCATTAATTAAAGTTAACTTAGTCATTTCATTCTTCAGTAACATTCCACATAAAGAATATTCTTGTCCATAACGCTCTAATTTTATGCCTTGATCATAAATAGTAATTATGTTTTCCAATAAATCATCTTCAATATAACGAAGTATTGGATAATGATATTCCCCGATACCATCAAATATAATACTGTTTTCTTGTGTAAAATCACTTTTAGTGACCGTTATTCTTGTTTTCATTATTATCCTCTAAAACTATCATTATTATAAATAAATAATCTCAAATGTCAACAACTATTTATAAAACTTTAAACAAAATAAAAAGAGGCAAATACAAACTCGCCTCTTAATCAATTAATTTAGGATAATATAATTTAATATCCGTCTTATTCTCTCCTTGAGTAATCGCCTTTACAATCAAGCTTGCAATACTCAATTCAACTACATCTCCCTTTTTATTCGCCACATATATTTGATTAGCGAAGTTCTCACTATAAGGTTTATATGGTCTTTGATCTGCCTTATCAATAAATAAATAATATTCCGGATCTAAGTTAGGAATAAGATAACGATAGTTATCAACATTTTCATCACTAATTGTCATATATTCAAACAACTGACGATTCAATATTCTTTTTGCTAGATCTTTTAATATCACATCATCCACATCTAGCATCAAAGAAAAGCCATACAAACAACAAGCTTCATCTAATTTATAATGATCTTCTACCGAAGGACATTCCTTCAAAAACAAACAATCAAACATCGTTAAATGTTTAACTTTATTATAATCATTTTTAAATAAATACGACAAACGTCGAAATACTAAAACCAATAAAGCTTCAAAACTACGCGCTGTCGGATGAAAATACACTTGCCAGTACATATGATAACGAGCCATAATGTAATCTTCAATTGTGTGAACACCAGTTTCTTTTACCACAATCTGATTATTAACTACTTTTAATGTCCGCAACACTCTTTCCAAATCAAACTCACCATAACTAGTACCAGTAAAATAGGCATCTCTTAAAAGATAATCCATTCTGTCCGCATCTAATTGTGAAGATACAATTTGTTCTAATAATTTATTTGGATGATTATGACTAATAACTAAAGCTACATCATTAGGTAAATTTTGATCAACACTAACTAATATTTGATGGATATCACTATCATTTAATAAAATCTCTTTTGTGAATTGTTCATGCGACAACGGACAAATACCTTCAAAGGCATGAGAAAATGGTCCATGACCAATGTCATGTAACAAAGCGGCCAATAATAAAGTCACCTGTTCATATTCGCTCAAGGACTTTTTTAATCCACTTACTTCACCAATCATTCTTCGAGTTATCTCATATACTCCCAAACTATGCCCAAAACGGGAATGTTCAGCAGTATGATAAACTTGGTACGTTCCACCTAATTGGTGAATACGACGTAATCTTTGAAATTCTTTGGCATTTATACAATCCCAAATAACTTGCAAATCTACATGAATATAATGGTGAATCGGATCTCGCATTACTTTTGTTTCATCTAAATAAGTTAGCTTCATATCATTACCTATTTCAAATTACTTAATACTTTATCCTTACCTAATAAATAAATAGTAGTAACTAAATCAGGTCCATGCATAATATTAGTAATTAATACTCTCAACCCCATAAACAAAGGCTTACCTTTAATCTTGGTTTCATTTTTAGTATCATTTAACGCATTCTTAATATTATCTGGTGTCCATTCATCAAGTTGCACTAATTTATTATAGAAAACTTCTTTTAGAATTGGTGTCGTTTCCCAACTTAAAACTTCTTTAGCTTCTTCTTCTAAAGCGATATCTTTAAAGAACAACTGAGTTAATTCTACGATTTCCAAACCATAATTAATTTGTGGATGATAAAGTTCAATTACTTCTTTAATCCATTGATCATCTTTATTAGTCAAGTCATAAGCTTTTTCTAAATGTGGATAACACATATCATAATTTTCTTGTTCGCTTAGCTCTTTCATATAATGGTTATTAAACCATTTCATCTTCTTCACATCAAACATACTAGGCGATTTAGATAAACGTTTTTCATCAAATTCGCTAATAAGTTGTTCTTTAGTAAATATTTCTTTTTCTTCAATAGGTGACCAACCTAACAAAGATAAATAGTTTAATACCGCTTGTGGTAAATAACCATAATCTTTATACTGCGAAATAAATTGCATTATTGATTCATCACGTTTCGACAATTTCTTACCATCTTCATTTACAATCAAAGTCATATGGCCAAACTTAGGAGCCTGTAAACCTAACATATCATAAATCATTAATTGTTTAGGTGTATTACTTAAATGTTCTTCACCTCTAAACACATGAGTGATATCCATTGTAAAATCATCAATTACTACCGCAAAATTATAAGTCGGAATACCATTAGCCTTAACTAATACCCAATCTCCAATATCTTTAGAATCAAACTCTACATGACCTCTAATCATATCTTCAAAAGCATAAACCTTATTATCAGGAACTCGTAATCTAATTGTATAAGGCGCATCACTATTTTCATAATTAGCTTTTTCCTCCGAAGATAAATGTAAACAACGACGATTATAACGCGTCGAAGCATAACCTTTTTCTTTTTGAAGACGATAATCTTCTTCTAATTCCTCAGAAGTGCAATAACATTTATATGCATAACCTTTTTCTAATAACACATCCGCATATTTACGATAAATATCCAATCGTTCCATTTGACGATACGGCGCATATTTTGGATTAGGATTTAACGGACTTTCATCAGGAATTATACCCATCCAAGTTAAATTGTCCAGTTGGCTAGCTTCACCATTAGGAATATTTCTTTCAATATCCGTATCTTCTAAACGGAAAACAAAATCTCCGTCATAGTGTTTCGCAAATAAATAATTAAATAATGCCGTTCTTGCACCACCAATATGTAAATGTCCTGTTGGACTAGGTGCATATCTTACTCTTACTTTGTTCATATATCTTTTCTCCTTAACAATAAAGAAGTACTACACATTACTCCTTCATTTCTACCGATAAAGCCTAATTTTTCTCCTCTAGTAGCTTTGATATTAACCAAATCTTCATCACAATTTAAAGCACATGCAATATTTTCTTTCATCAAAGCTAAATACGGAGCCATCTTTGGCTTTTCTATCATGATCAATGAATCAATATTATTTATCATATAACCTTTATCATCCATCATCTTACAAACATGTCGTAAAATAACTAAAGAACTGATCCCCTTAAATTGTGGATCCGTATCCGGAAAATGCGTGCCCAAATCTTTCATACCTAAAGCACCAATAATTGCTTCTGCAATACTATGAATTAAACAATCCGCATCCGAATGACCTAACAAACCCTTTTCAAAAGGAATATTAACTCCACCCAAAATCAAATCCCGTCCTACAACTAATTGATGAATATCATTAGATTGACCAATACGATACATATAATCACCTTCTATCTTTATTATTTTATCATAATTTCCAATTTTTTGTTATAATAATAATGAGGTGAACCATGAAAAATATCTTAATTTTAGGGACTTCTTTATTTGATAACTTAATATACTCAAAAACCCCGATTCAAAACCAACAATGCACTAAAGTTAAAAACTATCTAATACCCGGAGGCAGTATGTTTAATGTCGCCCATAATTGTGGACTACTAAACTTGCCTACTTCTTTTTATACGATACTAGGCAATGACTCACTAAGCGTAAATATCCAAACGACATTAATCAACAAGAATGTCAATATCTACTACAAACTAGTAGACCAATCAACGCCAATATTTACCTATATTCAAGATAGCGAAAAAACTCTTAAAACCTCATCAATAACTAGTGATTTCCATATAACAAACGAAAATGAGATTCCCCATGATGTTCTAAGACATAGTGAATACTTAGTAACCGACAACAAAGATTACGAATTAATAATCAAAATTAAAAAAATTAATAACAAGATAAAAATTATAAGCAGCGGCTATATACCAGACAATAATCATCAATATTTATATGAAGGATCAATCCTCAACAAAGATGAATTTATCGCTCAAAACCACCACACTAACTACGAAAAACATTGTCGATCAACACAACTAAAGTTCATCGTCATAACTCTAGCTAGTGATGGTTGTTACTACTACCAAAACCAAATAAGTAATATCTGTAGCGCAACAAATAAAGGAATTGGTTATGAAATAGGCTGTGGTGATAGTTTTATATCCGGTATTTTATATGGTATTTATCACAACTACAGTTTCGATCAAACAATCAAACTAGCCAATAAATGCGCTAACTATACCTATAACACCCCACTAAACTTTAATAAAGAAATAGTTGAGATTACCTTAACTAATAAGGAGGATTATGATTAAATTCAACAGCGACTACAGCGAAGGCTGTCATCCAAAAATATTAGAACAACTGACCACAACTAACCTTATACAAACCGTTGGCTATGGTGAAGATGAATACTGCCAACAAGCCAAAGACCTAATAAAAAAAGTGATCAATCAACCAAAAAGCGATGTTCATTTCTTAGTAGGTGGAACCCAAACAAATTTAATTGTCATCAGTAGTGCCCTAAGACCCTATGAAGGTGTCATATCGCCTACATCAGGTCACATCAATGTTCATGAAACCGGTGCTATAGAAGCCACTGGACACAAAATAATTACCGTGGAACATCAAGACGGAAAACTGAGCCCATCACAAATAGAAAAAATAATGATTACCCATAAAAATGACCCCGCATATGAACACACAGTTAAACCAAAGATGGTATATATCAGCTATTCAACTGAATATGGCACTATTTATAGTAAACAAGAACTACAACAAATCTACCAAACATGCCAAAAATATCAATTATATTTGTTTATTGATGGTGCAAGACTAGGTTATGGATTAATGAGTTCCCAAAGTGATCTATCCATTGAAGATATCGCGAAATACTGCGATGTATTCTATATCGGAGGAACAAAAATTGGCGCCTTATTTGGCGAAGCCTTAATAATAAATAATGATTACTTAAAAACCGACTTTCGCTATAATATCAAACAAAAAGGTGCAATGTTAGCGAAAGGACGACTACTAGGTATCCAATTTCTAACCTTATTCACCGATAATCTCTACTTTGATATATCAAAACATGCCATTGATATGGCCAACATCTTAAAAGACGGAATTAAAAAACTAGAATATCAATTCTACATCGAGTCATCAACCAATCAACAATTCATAATTTTAACTAACAAACAAGTACAACAACTACAAAAAACAATTGGTTTTTCCATTATCGAGACATTAAACGATAATTCAACCATTGTTCGCTTTTGCACAAGTTGGGCCACAAAAAAAGAAGATATCGACTATCTTCTTCAACAATTATCAAATATCAAGCACATCTAAATGTGCTTTTTAAATAACCTAAGATTCTTCTTTCTTACTAGAAGTGGTTTTCTTCTTTTGAGAACCATTTTTCTTTGGCCCTGAATTAGAAGTGGTTTTCTTCTTTGTAGCCGGATTTGACTTTGCACCCTCAGTTATATTCTTAGCTGGTGCCTTTTTCTTAGTAACTACCTTATCTTTATCATCAGTTTTCTTTTTCACAGTCGCCTTTTTCTTAGTAACTGGGGTTTTCTTGACTTCATTGATGACACTAGTATCTGCTTCTATCTTCGATTCTAAATTAGTTATTTGCACCTTTTTCTTTTTAGTAGGCGCCTTCTTCTCAGCAACTATTTTTTCTTTGCCTATTTCCACTTGATGAATCTCATCTTCACTTGAAGGTGTTTCTTCAGTTATAATAGGTTCTTCTACGTTTGTTGTAACTACAGTCTCATCTATTTGTAAACTTTCCTCTTCAACTAAAGGTAATTCTTCGTTTACGATATTTTCCAGCGGTACAATATCATTTTCTGTATTTGCTTCAAAAGTTTTATTTTTCACTAACACTACTTTATATGCAATACATATCCATATTATTCCTAATAAGATAAACAATATTCCAACGGATATAATAAATATTTGCCCTGGTATTGATTCGACCACAAAAAAAGCAAACCAAGCCAACGACAAATAACCCGCCGATAATAACCAGAACATTAATACGGTAATTAGTTTATAACGACGATAAATATTATCTTGATTAAAATAATTCAAACTTATTATTTTCTCTAATTTTTTACTTTTATCCATACATTACCACCATACGATTATATTATAGCACATTTTCACACGATTTTCACCTATATTAAAAAAGCAAACAATTGCTTGTTTGCTTTAGTTAAATTATTTGATTTCAGTTTTCCACAATCCGTGTAAATTACAATATGCATATACAGCGATTGGTTCGTCACAAGAACACATATGGAAAGAAGTGTGTGGTTTGTCAGTTAAGTTATGAATCTTAACTCCCTTACTACTTTCTAATGCTACCCATGCGATATGATGTTCAGGAGTCATTGGATGATCTACACTTCCAACATCAACAGAAACTTTCTTTTCTCCTAATGTCACAACAGGCAAGTGTTTTTCTACTGCTGCTTCAACAGTATTAGGCAATAATTCGCTCATTTCTTCCCCGCAACATACAACTTTTACTCCAGAATCATTTAAATAGTGAATGATATTTCCACAATGTTTACAATAATAAAATTTCATATTTATTACCACCTTTCATTTATATATTATCATAATAACCTTATTTATCAATATTTTTGCTTGAAAAATATTATTAAAATCAATTACTCAATACTCTCAATTTCTTTTGTCCAATAAAATCTAATTAACGCTTCCATTAGTAATACCAATATAACCATCAATACCATCAAAGTCATAAATATTTTGAAAGTGAATAGATTATTTACCGTAAAAAATGAAAACCCGATTACCATAGAAACTGCCATATGAACAAGAATACAAGTAGTAACCGATCCACTTTGTTTGATAACTTGAATTTCGTTATCATATTTCATATGTGGCATTAACAAATTCACATTTAATCCAAAATATCCGACAAAAAAGCTCATAACTATTATCGACACGAAACTAAATAATATTTCAAACCAACTAAATCCATATCCAATACCTACGATGCCTAAGGCAATAGTTGATCCAACAATTATCAAAATAACAGTAGTCAAAATCTTCGCATGCATTAGTTCACGATAATTAATGGGCAGAGTTTTTAAAGTTTGCCAGTTTTCTCCTTCTAAAGATAACGAACAACTCGCAAGATTACTCATCCCCGCTCCAATAAAGACCGCAACTATAAAGCCAAAGAAAATCATATTATCATTGTTCATTAATGACAGAAATAAAGATACTTGATTTTTCATTACTACTAAAGCTATTGCACCAGCAATAAGCATAAACTGACCTAAAGACAAATTAAACATGTACATAAAGTTTGTATAAGTGCTTTTCATTTCTTTACCCAGTAATGAGGAAAAAGAATTAAGTTTTTTTACTTTTTTAAAGACAAATTTACTATGTTTTTCAACATTAGGCATTAAATTAACATCGACAAATATCTTCGCAAACAAATAAATAAATGCGACAAACAATAACCCGCTGAATCCTAAAGATAATAAAGCATAAATCAAACTATTATTAGTTATAGCACTAATCGCAAAATATATATTTGGCACAATGAATTTACTGTATTCAAAATAATTCGATAATGAATTAAGAATACTTTGGTCACGGATAATAAATTGAAAACTCATCGCGAAAAGAAAAATTAAAATATAGATTAAATTGTTTATCAAATTTTTAAATTTAAACTTCGAACTTATTTTTTTCACTGCTAGAGCTAAAACTCCACATAATACACCTACACCAATAATCACACCAATTATCGCAATAAAACCATATAAAATGTTGAGAATAGAAATATTAGTATTGATAATATAACCAAAGACGACAAAACCAAAAGCGCCTAATGAAATTAATGTATCTAAATAAAAGAAAGACACTAATTTCGCAACAAACACTTTTCGAATCGTAATCGGCATACCCATCAACATTTCGACATCTTTCGCCCCAGTTAAATAACCTTGGCTTGATTGATATAAAAACATAAAAACTAAAAATAAAATATAAATAGCTAATACTGTCAACGATACCTCATTATAGCCTAGTGTTGCATACAAACCAATACTTAAACTAAAACCAATAAAACAAGCTATTCCAAATTGAAATAATGAAGAGATGATCATTGATTTAGATTTCTTTTGCCCCGTATTTAATAAATTAATTATATTAATTTTTATTAACTTAGCTAACATATTAATCTAGCTCCAAAAATAATTGTTCTAAAGATTGGTCTTTCAAACTTTCCATTGTTCCGCTATAAACTATTTTACCTTTTTTGATAACCGCAAAATGGTCACATAACTTTTCCACTACTTCTAATACATGCGAGCTAAAGAAAACAATTGATCCTTCATTACATATTTCCCGCATTTTATTTTTTAAGATGAACGATGCTTTCGGATCTAAACCCACAAAAGGTTCATCTAAAATTAATAATTTTGGATGATGCATAAAAGCACTAATCAAAGCCAATTTTTGTTTCATCCCATGAGAATATGAACTAATCTTATCTCCTAATACATCATAAATTTCCAATTCTTTAGCTAATTGTTCGACTTCTTTGTTAAATAAATCTGTGTCCATTTCATAAACACTTCCGACAAACTTTAAATATTCAATGCCACTAATATTTTCATATAATGTTGGATTGTCCGGTAGATATGCGAGCTTTTTCTTAAATGACAACATATCATCTAATACATTTTTGTCATTGAATGTTATTTCGCCAAAATAATCAATGATATTAATAATTGATTTAATAGTTGTCGTTTTCCCAGCCCCATTTGGACCAATAAAACCAAAAATTTCTCCCTGTAAAACTTCAATATTTACATCATCTAATACTGTTTTGTCCCCGTAATTCTTTTTTAAATTCTTGATCTTTAACATTGTTGTTCTCCTATTCAACCTTAACGTTATAACCTTCACTTAACAATTTTTGTAGGGCTTGCGAAGGGGTTAGAGTATGATAGCCACTATTAGTTAGCGCTTTATCTTTATACTCTTCTAAATTACCATCGCTTTCAATTTTAACTAGAACTAATAAATCTGCCGAATAACGCAATTGTGTTTTGGTTTTCTTTTCTTCTTTGGTTGCGACGATAACTCCATTATAATTCTCATTAACAAATTTTTTGTTTTCATTTGCCGCCTTAAATTTTTCATCAAATTCTTTTTTAGAAAACTTATTTGCGACAAACTTGCCTTGTTCGTTACCGATAATTAATGATTGATAATTATTTGAACTTGTCATACCTAATTGTAAATTAGAAGGAGTAAAAATGAAGGTATAATTCATAATTTTATCTTTTTCTTCTTTTATCATTTTAATTTCATTACCAAATATCGAAGAATCAGATACCGTATAGTAATATACTTTATCTTCAGCTACTCGACTAATCGATTGGCGTACCCAGTTATTTTCCACTTTAGAAATAATATATAGTGATTCACCATTGTTTTCCGAATAAGCAAAATCGGTCAATAACGCTAAATCTTCTTTACTGATTTTTGATGTCGCCTTATCGATTTCTAATATTTGTGCCGGATCCTTTTTAATAATTTCGGTTGTTGGGTCTTTTAAAGGCAATGGTTTTTGACAACCAACTAAAATTAACAACAAAAACAACAAGATGATTTTTTTCATAATTTCCTCCTAACAAAAATAGAGGGTAAACCCTCTATTTGCGATATAACTTCTTAGCTTGACTAATAGCTTCGCTTGTTAAATTAATACCTAAACGAGAATAACAATATTCATCAGCCGGTGATAATAATACCGAAGAATGTACCTCGCAATTCTTAAGTCTTGGTATTTGCTTTAATGCCAATTGTGCAAAAGGATTATTAGTTGCAGCAATTGACAAAACAATTAATATTTCATCCGCGTGTAAGCGCGGGTTAGTATTGCCAAAAGAATTCAATTTTAAATCCGTAACTGGTTCTAATAAACTTGGCGACAACAATAACATTTTCTTTTCAATTCCCGCCAAATATTTTAAAGCATTTAATAGTAAAGCTGCGCTTGCACTCAATAAAGGTGTGGTTTTTGCGCATATAATTTGACCATCTTCCAATTCAATTGCTAGTGCAGGTAACGAAGTCTTTTTCGCTTTATCTAATGCGGCTTGAACGACCTTACGGTCATTAGTAGAAATGTCTAACTGCTTCATTAAACCTTCAATTTTACTAACTGCTTCAACACTGCCATCTTCAAATATGTTTTCGTAAACTGCCCGATAATAACGACGAATAATTTCCGCTTTCGCACTTTCTTGAACAACATCATCATCAATAATGCAATAACCAATCATATTAACTCCCATATCAGTTGGTGATTGATAAATTGATTTACCACTAATTGAAGTTAATATCGAATTCAATACCGGAAAGACCTCGATATCACGATTATAATTTACGGTTACTTCATTATATGCTTCTAAATGATAAGGATCAATCATAATGACATCATTAAGATCGGCTGTCGCAGCTTCATATGCTAAATTAACCGGATGTTTAACCGACAAATTCCAAATCGGGAATGTTTCAAACTTCGCATATCCTGATTTTAAACCATTTTCATGATCATGATATAGTTGTGATAAACATACCGCCATCTTTCCACTACCAGGACCAGGTGCAGTTACTACTACTAATGGTTTCTCTGTTTCTACATATTGGTTTTTCCCAAAACCATCCTTTGATACTATTAAATCTAAGTTGTAAGGATATCCATCAATTATATAATGGAAATAACACTTAACACCTAACTTCCCCAAACGTTTTTTAAAGGCCAAAGCCGCTTGTTGATTACTATACTGAGTTATACAAACACTCCCTACAAACAACCCACTTAAACGAAAAGCATCAATCAAACGTAGTACTTCTGCATCATAAGTAATACCTAAATCACTACGAACTTTGTTCTTTTCAATATCATGAGCACTAACTGCAATAATTATTTCTACATGTTCTTTTAAAGCTAATAACATTTGCAATTTACTATCGGGTTTAAACCCTGGTAAAACTCTTGAAGCATGATTGTCATCAAAAAGTTTACCACCAAACTCCAAGTACAACTTGTTGTCAAAAGAAGCTATCCGTTCTTTGATATGTTCTGATTGTAATTTAATATATTTATTGTTGTCAAAAGCTATTCTGTGCATATTGTTCTCCTAAATAATACCTTAATAGTATACTCCAACTCCCCCCAATAAAACAAGACAAAACCATTACATTATCTTTTGAATATTTAACCAAATGTCGTTTACATCATCAACATAACTACTATCACTATAATTAACTAAATTTCCATTATACATCGCTTGAATAAATTTAACATTAGCACCGCTAGCACATAAACTATCATATTGCGTATCACCAATATATATAACTTCTTTGGCGGTTAAACTATTATTCTCCAAATACTTTAACAAAGGTTGAGGATCAGGTTTATGTTTAATGGTATCATCATAAGTAATAAAACTATCAAACAATCCCAAAATGTCCTTCATTATCGGGTCACCGAGCAATTCATTCTTATTTCGTGATGTAATTATTCCCAATTTAAAATTATCTTTCAGCAAGTATAACTGTTTAACTATTCCATTAAATAAACAAATTTCATCATTATGCAAAGCATAATATTCTTCCCATGTATCATTAGCCATCTCATAATCTAAAAAACCTAAATGCTCCCAAATCATTTTAGAAGGCATTCCAATCGCAAAACTTAAATCCTCTAATTCAATATATCTATTCAATAACTTTTTAACCGTATATTGTAAAGCTTTAAGACACAACAAATCATTATTCACAATTGTCCCATCAACATCAAAAATAATATGTTTAACTATATTATTGTTCATATATTTACCTCACAAAAATATTATATCATAAAATCTTCATGAACATATGACCAAACAGTCGGGCATTGTTGACAATATGGCAATATAATTATAAGATTATAAATGAGGTATAAATAAATGAAAAACAAACTTATGCAATTTATGCAAGGCCGATATGGCTTTGACAAACTTAATGATAGTCTAAATATTCTAACAATTATCTTAATAATTATACAAATATTCAAACCATCAGTAATCTTAACAACAATTATTACTTTATTACTAGTATTTAATATCTTTCGTTCATTATCAAAAAACATCAGTGCTAGAAGTAATGAAAACGAAATCTATTTACGAATGACTCGTCCAATACGTGCAACCTTAAAAATTACAAAATTAAATTTAATGGACCCAAACAATAAATATGTTCGTTGTCCAAACTGTCACGCTATTAATCGATTACCAAAGAAAAAAGGAAAAGTCGAAATTAAGTGTCCGGTATGTAAAGATAAATTCGAGGCGAAATCGTAATCATGTTTGGCTATGTCGTAGTAAATAAACCCGATTTAAAATTTAAAGAATTCGATGTTTATCAATCCTATTATTGTGGGCTGTGCAAAACTTTAAAAAACAATTATGGAGTAAAAGGACAACTTACTTTAAACTACGATCTTAACTTTCTAGTGATTCTTCTATCAAGTCTTTACGAACCAAATGAAGAAACATTTAAAGAAAGCTGTATCGTTCATCCCTTAAAAAAGCATTTAAAAATCGTCAATGAATTTAGTAACTATGCCGCCGATTTTACTATCGTATTAAGTTACTTTAAATGTTTAGACGACTATATGGATGAAAACAAACTAATTGAAAAAACATTCATGCAGTTACTAAAAAAACATTATTTAAACATTGAAAAGAAATATCCAATAAAAGTACAATTAATCAAAGATAATCTAATGAAAATTAATCAATATGAAAAAGAAAACAACCAAAACATTGATGAAGTAGCCAATCTATTTGGTGAAATAATGGGAACTATTTTTAACTATCAAAACGATATATTCTCAACATATTTATATAATCTTGGATTTTATCTTGGCAAATTCATCTATTTGATAGATGCCTATGAAGATGTAGAAAAAGACATAAAAAATAAAAACTATAATTTATTTAAAGAACAATATAAGAATAACGTACTAGATGAATACTTTTTAACAATCGGTGAATATATGTTAGGTGAGGCAAGTGAAGCCTACAACATGTTGCCAATTGTTGAAAACAACGAACTACTTAAAAATATCATCTATTGCGGAATATGGACAAAATACGAATATGTCAAAAATAAAAGAAAGCAGGTAGTAAATGATAAGTAACCCTTATGAAATATTAGGTGTTAACCCTAATGCTAGTGAAGATGAAATCAAAAAAGCTTATCGATCATTAGCCAAAAAATATCATCCTGATGTCAATAAACAACCAGGAGCAGCCGAAAAATTCAAAGAAGTTCAAAACGCCTACGACACAGTAATAAACATGAAAAAAGGCAACTACAATTCAAACACTAATAACTACTACAATACTAATTCAAGTAATGCCAACTACTCTAGTATTATCAATTTAATAAACCAACAAGATTATCAGGGAGCATTAAATATCTTACGGTCAATGCCCAATGACAATGCCTACTGGTACTACTACAGTGCAATTTGTAACTACAATTTAGGTAATAATGTCTTGGCGAATCAACATATAACAATTGCGGTACAAATGGAACCAACCAATATGGAATTCATGTTGCTATATCAACAAATGAGTAGACGCTATCAAGGATACAATTCACAAAGAAGCGCTTATGGCGTTCCTTATAACTTTGCGAATTGTTGTTATACATTTATCTTTCTAAATCTTTGTTGTCGCTGTTGCTAAAGAAAAAGGATCTTTTGATCCTTTTTTTAGTCTTCTTTCAGCAGATCAAAGAACACCCCTTTAACAGCTTCTAGTTCTTTGCTATTATATTCTTCAATTAATCCTTGATCGCAAGCTTTAGAAATAGCTGGATCAATCGGGATTTGTGCTAATAAATTCAATCCCTTATCAGCTAAAATCTCTTTAATATGACTTTCCCCAAATACATTAATTCTTTCCTCACAATTAGGACATTGTAAATAACTATAATTTTCTACCACTCCTAAAATCGGAATGTTCATCATATTTGCCATATTAATAGCCTTATCCACAATCATATTCACCAAATCAGATGGTGAAGTAACAATAACAATGCCGTCAATAGGTAACGATTGATAAACCGTTAATGGCACATCACTAGTCCCAGGAGGCATATCTACAAACATAAAATCTACATCTTCCCAAAGCACTTCTTGATAGAACTGTTTAACAGTACCCGCTAATATTGGTCCACGCCACACTACTGGCTGACCTTCATCTTGAATCAATAAATTGATAGACATTACCTTAATACCCGTTTTTGTAACATTTGGAAATATTGCATTACCGTCCCCTACAGCTTTATGGTTAATACCAAGCATCTTAGGAATCGATGGTCCGGTAATATCTGCATCTAGTATTGCACTAGTGAAACCACTTTTCACTACCAAACTGGCTAATAAAGATGTTGTAACCGATTTGCCTACCCCTCCTTTACCACTAACTACACCAATAATCTTTTTTATATGAGTTGATTCTAAAGGTTGAACAATAAAACTTCTTTCACTACAATTTTCTTTACAACTTTCACATTTGTGACTACAATTTGTACTCATATTTACCTCTTTTCTACGTTATTATTATACTACTATTATATTTATATACAAATAAAAAAGCCCAGTTGGGATGCTGTGCTTTTTTGAGGGAGAAAATGATTGTATCAAAGAGTACAATTCATTTTAGATATCCTTGAGTAGATATCCACCTTAATTATACATCTTGATGATACTTTGTCAACTAATTGACATGCAATAATCAAATTATTTTTATACAACTTGTTTCAAAATAGAGTATAATAGTTATCGGTGATAAAATGAAATTAACAAATAACTTCCAAAAAGATAATATTACTAAGCTAGTATTCGCCTTAGCAATACCATGTATGATCGCACAATTAGTCAATGTTTTATACAGTATCATTGATAAAATGTTTATTGGTAACATACCAAATATAGGTGATATCGCTTTAGCAGGTGTAGGCATCTGTGGACCTATAGTTACCTTTTTATCAAGTTTTGGTACGTTGATTGGTTTAGGTGGATCGATATACATGGCCATGAAAATGGGTGAGAAAGATCATCAAAAAGCCCAACAAATTCTTTCCAATAGTTTTATTTTATTAATAATAATATCTTTGCTTCTAACCTTTGTCTTTTTAATATTCAAAAGCGATTTAATTATGCTTTTTGGCGGTAGTCCAAAAACTTACATTTATGCCAATGAATACTTTACCATTTACACTTATGGCACCTTTTTTGCTTTAATGACCATTGGTATGAACTACTTTATTACTTGTCAAGGATTTAGTAGCATTGCTATGTTTACGGTGGTTTTTGGTGCCATTACTAATATTATCTTAGATTATATCTTCATTAATATTTATCATTATAATGTTACTGGCGCTGCTTATGCGACAGTAATTGCCCAAATATGTTCTTGTGGCTTTGCTTTAGGATTTCTTTTATCTAAGAGATGTCCAATTCGATTATCAATAAAAAAATTAAATAAGACTATCATCAAAAAAATCTTTAGCATTGGTCTATCACCATTCCTAATTATTTCCTTAGATAGTTTTATCATCATAGTATTAAATATGTCTATCCAAAACTTTAGTATCGGACAAGGAGACTTACTAATATCAGCCAATACAATAGCGCAAAGCTACTTATTATTAATAACTGGTCCATTAATTGGTATCACTTCCGGAACCCAAGCGATACTAAGTTATAACTATGGCGCAGGTGATAGTAATCGGGTAAAACAAGCAAGTAAAGTCATAAATCTTTTCGCAATTGCTTTCACTACCTTAATGTTTGTCCTTACTCATCTATTTGGTGCTGAATTTATTTCCTTATTTACCGATAATCCTCAAGTTAGTGGCGATAGTTTAAGAGCCATCAAAATCTTAGTAATCATGATTATCCCGTTAGGATTAGAATATTCATTAGTCGACCAAATGACGGCTATAGGGAGAGTAAAGTCGTCTTTGACAATATCTTTAATGCGAAAATCTTTTTATATTGGTAGTTGTATCATTTTGCCATTTATCTTTGGCGTAAA
The DNA here is from genome assembly GCA_049662565.1 of Erysipelotrichaceae bacterium. Classification (GTDB taxonomy): domain Bacteria; phylum Bacillota_I; class Bacilli_A; order Erysipelotrichales; family Erysipelotrichaceae; genus JBATBW01. The sequence continues at coordinate 26,670 of JBATBW010000036.1, forward strand.
TAATATTTTTTATTGCCAACCAATAGCCGATATCATTGGAACAATCGGCGCTGTTCTTATGTTTAAATATGTCTTTAATGATGCTTTAGACAAAAGAGTAATGGAAACACAAGACTACAAAACAAAAAATAATAATATTTAAACTTTGTCATAAAAATCGGATAAAATGTCTAACTTGAATTTTAGATAAAAAGGTATTATCATTAATTAGCGACCAGTCGGTCACAAGGAGAAAATATGTTATCCAAATTCAGCGTAAAAAAGCCCTATACGATTATTGTCGGAATCGTACTCGCAACAATCTTAAGCATTATATCATTCACTAATCTAACTAGTGATTTGCTCCCCGAAATGGAACTACCCTATGTAGTTGTATACACGATATATCCTGGAGCTTCTAGCGAAAAAGTAGAAAAAAGCGTTACCAACATTCTAGAACCCGTACTCGCCACAACATCCAATCTAGAAAATATTAATTCTGTCAGTTCCAATAACACTTCAATGATCATGTTAGAGTTTAGTGAAGACACTAATATGGATAGCGCAACTATTGATATCAATGCCAAAATTGATTTAGTCAAAGGGCAATTAGATGATATGGTCAGCGCCCCCGTTATCATGAACATCAATCCTAATATGATGCCCATAATGTCTCTTTCTATTTCCCATAGCGAATATGATTTAGTCCAACTATCTTCCTTTTTAGATGAAAAAATATTAAGTGAAATCCAAAAAGTTGAAGGAGTAGCATCAGTCAATACCAATGGTAATGTCAAAGATCAAATCGTTATCCAATTAAATGACGACGCCATCGAAGAGATAAATCAAAAATTATTAGACAACATCAATAAACCCCTAGCCGACGCTAGAAGGTTAATATACAACTCCAATAAAGACCTAAACCAAAAGAAAAACGAAACTGCTTTACAACTAAGCAATGCGACTACCCAATTAAATAGTGCCAATAATAAACTAGATGTTCTTTTATCCCAACAAATGATTAATCAAAATAAAATTACATCCTTAAATGCCGAATTAAATGGCTATCAAAATGCAATAAAACAACTGCAACAATCTATCAATATTCAAAACAGTTATATAATTAAAATAGAAAGTTTAAATTCTAACAGTCTAATACAAACAATTTTACCAGACCCGGTATTAGAAACATACTTAAAAACACTAAAACTTGAAAACACTAATACTCTTGGTCAACTAAACCAATCTCTTAAGCAAAATGTAATTTTAAATCAAACGCTGTTGAAAAGTTCACAAGACCAACATGCCTTACGTCAACCCCAAATTGAAAACGAAATCAACAACTTAAATAACTACTTAATGACAAGTAATCTCACAAAAGATGAATTAACTAAACAATCTAATCAATTAAAACAACAAATATCAACCTTAGAGAGCACTAAACTATTAACGATTAGTGAACTAACAAAAGTTGAAATTCAACTTAATGAAAGTCTTAAACAAATGGATGACGCCATTAAAAATGCCAATAAATCTTTAGATTTAACTTCCTCTATCAACCCCGATTTGATTTCTACGATGTTAACGGCACAAAACTTTTCAATGCCTGCAGGCTATCTCCCTGTTGATGATAACCACAAACTACTAATTAAAGTTGGGGATGAATTTACAAATACCGATGAAATCAAAAACCTCGTCCTTTTTTCTTTTGATTTTGACAATTTAAAAGAGATTAAACTTAGCGATATTGCTAACGTATCACTAAGCAATAATTCTAGTGAAACCTATGCCAAAATCAACGGCAATGATGGCATCATTTTGACTTTGCAAAAACAAAGTAATGCTTCAACAAACGAAGTATGTAAGGATGTAAATCAAAAGCTACAAGAATTAGAAGAAAATTTCCCCAATACCAAATTCACAGTATTTATGGACCAAGGTGTCTACATCGACCTAGTAATTGACTCCGTTTTATCTAATTTAGCCGTTGGTGGTGTACTAGCAATCCTAATCTTATTCTTCTTTTTAAAAGACATTAAGCCAACTTTAATTATTGGTATTAGTATCCCAATATCTTTAATGTTAGCAATCATTTTAATGTACTTTAGTGGTGTTAATTTAAACCTAATATCCTTAAGCGGTTTAGCTTTAGGTGTAGGAATGCTTGTAGATAATTCTATTGTTATTTTAGAAAATATCTTCCGTTTAAAAAACGAAAATATCCCTATAAAAGAAGCTTGTGTTCAAGGAGCGAAAGAAATGACTGGAGCTATCGCTGCATCAACACTAACTACAATTTGTGTATTCTTACCAATTGTTTTTACAAAAGGTATCGCCCGTCAACTATTTACCGATATGGGATTAACTATTGCCTATTCCTTATTAGCGTCTTTAATCATTGCAATTAGCGTTGTGCCAATGTTATCAAGTAAGATATTAGGTAATGTTCAATCGAAAGAAAATAAAACTTTTAATAAATTATTATACCGTTACGATCAAGGATTAACTCTTTGCTTAAAGCATAAAACTCTTACAATCATTATCGTATTATCTTTATTAGTAATTAGTATTGGTAGTGTCTTCATAATGGGCACATCATTTATGCCCGATGCCCAATCCTATCAGATGAGCGCCACTGTATCACTAAAAGATCCAAAAGATAACACAACCAATATTAAACAAGAAACAAATAAGCTAGTAGAAAGCATCCAAAAAATTAATGACATTACCGATATTGGTGCAATTTCTGGTGGTGGATTAATGATGAATTCTTCAAATAATATTTCTTTATATCTAATCTTATCGCCAGACAAGAAACTCACAAATGAAGAAATAGCCCAACAAATTAAAGACTTATCTAGTAATTTACCAACCAATGTTGATGTACAAACATCAAACATGAGCTTAGGTATGTTAAGCGGTAGTGGTATTCAATTAGTATTAAAAGGTAATAACTATGACCAATTGTATGAACAAGCAAACACCATCAAAACCCAATTAGATTTAAAAGAAATAAATTCCATTACGATTGGTGATGATAAACAAGCCCAAGAAATACGAATCCAAGTCGATAAAAAACAAGCAATTAAATATGGCTTAACTGTTGCGCAAGTTTTCCAACAAGTGACACAATTAACGACAACTAAAAAAGACGGTCCAAACCTAGTATTAGAAGACGGTGATTTCAAAGTAGTAATTTTAAAGGACGAAAAACATGATAAAACCGTTGATCAACTAAAAGATTTAACTTTATCGGGAACACTTAACCAACAGCCAACACTAGTAAAATTAAGTGATGTCGCAAAAATCAATATAGGACAATCTCTTACTTCGATTAATCATGATAATCAACAACGGACCCTAACTATTAACTTAGATATTGATAAAGCGTATAATATCGGTATTGTCAGCAAAGAAGTTGAATCAATTGTCCATGAAATCGATTTCCCTAAAACTATAACTTATGAGTTTAAAGGTGAAAATACTACAATTGTAGAAACAATGACTCAATTAGTCTTAATGATTTTATTGGCAGTTGCATTTATTTATCTAATTATGGTCGCTCAATTTCAATCACTATTATATCCGTTCATCGTTATGTTCACTATCCCTTTAGCGTTTACTGGCGGTCTACTTGGTTTATTAATTACAAACAATGAACTTAGTGTCATCTCTTTATTAGGCTTCTTAGTATTGTTTGGTATTGTCGTAAATAATGGTATCGTCTTTATTGATAGTATTAATCAATTAAAAGAAAAAGGTGTGCCAACTATTGAGGCCATCCATACAGCTGGTCAACAACGTTTACGCCCAATACTCATGACTGCACTAACAACTATTTTAGCCTTATCCACAATGGCTTTAGGATTAGGTCAAGGGGCAGAAATGCTAGCTCCGATGTCAATTGTAACAATTGGTGGTCTTAGTTATGCTACAATATTAACGATGTTTGTGGTACCTGTACTATATACATTATTTGATAAAAAGGAGAAATAATATATGGAAAGATTTAACGATAAGGAAAAAGAAATATTAAATGGAACAATTCATTTGCTAAATAATGGTTATACTGTAGATTCAATAAGAATGCAAATTATTGCCAACCAATGTCAAATGGGCAAAGCTACAATCTATGATTACTTTTCTAACAAAGATCAATTGATCAATAGTGCCTTTATTTACAGTTTTGATTTAGAAATTGAAAAAATAAAACAATTAGATATTTCTAATTTATCTTATTATGATTCATTAACTTACTTTGCGGAAAACATCGCAAGATTTCATCGCAACGAAAATACTTTCAAATTAATAACGAGAAATTATACGAAAGAATTGATTATCAAATCCTTCAACGTAAAATTCATTGAATTTAAAGCTGTTATTCATCAAATCTATCATCAAATTTTATTAAAAGGACAAAAAGAGAATATTCTTGATCATGTAGATTTAGAATATATGACTTATATTATGGATACGCTTTTCGAAAAATATAATATTACTAGTAGTATTTATGCGGATGATAAAGCATTGGACAAACAATTTGAATTTATCAAACGAACAATTATTAATTGTGCGCGATAATTATTTGAACTTTTAAATAACATTTTTGTATTTTTTAGTCTTTATGACAAAAATTGAAATATGTTGTTATAATATTATAGAAATCAAGAAGTTCTTCCATAGCTACCTCTTGATAATAAATGTCAATACTCTCTCTCTTTCAAAATTATTGACAAAAGAAAACAGGATATCATCCTGTTTTTTTCTTTTTCCATTGATAATATAAACTTATTAATCCAACGCCAATTAAACTCCCGCTTCCATCTTTTAACAAATCCACAATTTGCCCGGCTCTTCCTGGCACAAACACTGCTTGATGTAACTCATCACTTATCGCATATAGAACACAAAATATAAAAGCGGTGAACATGGGATTGTGATGTCCGTTGTTCTTAAACATTAGTGCACTGAAAAAACCTAAAATTAAAAATAAAGAAAAATGAGCCAAACTGCGAATTATACTTTCAAAACTACTTAACATTCTTATTTGTTCGCTGATCGATAACTGATCATAATCAATAAACAAGCGAAGCAATTTTAATGTTATACCCGAGCTAACTTGTGTCGATGAATTACCATCTTGACTAGAGAAAAAGAATATAATAGCGCATATAAGGATAACGATTATTGTATAAACAGTTTTTCTCATTATAGTAACCCCCTGACTTTTATATTATATCATATAAAAGTTAGAAGATTATCTTCTAACTTGTTTTACACTTTTTACATATACAAAAGCAATATCCTCTTTTGTTAAAGGAATTGGATTATTGTATAATCTTTGTCTATTAATACTATTTACTAACATATCTAATTCTTCTTTAGTAATACTAATTCTTTCTAATCCATAATTGTCAAAACGTTGTTCTATAGCGTTAATACAGTCTGGCACATTATCATAACCTAAGGTTAATGCTATCTGATTTAATTTATTTAATAGTTGTTGAGGGTTGTCACTTCTGTCGACATTATCATAGATAAATTGGAATAAACTTGTTATTGTCATCCCGACACTATGGCCATGGGCATACCCAAAAGTAGTTGTGATTTTGTAACACATTGCGTGGGCCGCTGTGGTTTGGGAAATGCTAATTGTTTTCCCTGCAAGATAACTGCCTATCATAATATCATTTAAAACATCGTCGTCATTACTATTTTGGACATAAGCTTCCATATTATTAAATAATAGTTCCATTGCTTTTAAAGCATATTCATCGCTTTCGCTATTACTGCTTTTTGCCCAATATCCTTCAATCGCTTGACATAAAGCATCAAATACTGTCGCTTTTCTTTGATAAGGAGGCAGTGTTATTAGTAAATGATAATCTAAAATAACATAATCACAACATAAAGAAGGATCTGTCAATGTATACTTTACATTCCCTTGATAAATGATGGAATATTTAGTAGCTTCACTACCACTCCCTGCTGTTGTTGGTATACCAACCAAGGTGATTTGATTATTTGCTAATATTGGTTGATTCAAATATGATTCATCAGGATTCATATTACTAAAAGCCTTAATCGCTTTGGCAGTATCTATTGCGCTTCCTCCACCAATCGAAATAAGTAACTCAAATTTATTATCATTTAATATTTTTAGACCTTCTAAAATATCATCGTATTGTGGATTGGGTCCAAATTGCGAAAATAGAACATAAGGTACACCTATTGCCTCTAGTTGTTCTTTGAATTCTTCATGCGTCCTTTTCGATGCGACTAACATGTATTTATTTACTAAACTACGTTTTATAATATCCTTTAGTTCGCAAAAATTATAATAAACCCGTTTCATATTTCCCTCCATTTTTTATATTCCTAATAGGAACAATAGTCAATTAAAAATTGCTTTAACAACTTAAATAACGACTTCTACTATTCTTATCTAACACTGTTTCTTTTAAATATTATAACATATCTTAAACTAATGTATAATGTTTTTTGTTATTTTTTTAAAAAAGACAAGCATATTCCAACGGGGGGGAAGGAATAGCTTGTCCTTATAGACGTTGCTACAATTATTATTATCCGTAACAACTCTATTATCATACCATTATAAAATAATGATGTATAGGATTATTTTCGGATAAAAATTTGTTAAATATCCAATATTTATAACAAAGAATTAACTTAATATTTTATGTTATAGAATAATTTCGATGTCACTAATTGGGTAAGATTTACAACTATGAACATAACCAAATTTTTTATCCGCATGCCTTAGCATCATACCTTTAGATAAGAAAATATTTCCACTAATTAGTTTAACCTTACACAAACTGCATTCGCCGCTGCGACAACATACATTAACACGAATACCCGCTTTTTCTAACGATGTTAACAGGCTATCCTTAGCTTTAGCTTCAATAATTTGATCGCCAATTTTAACTTTAAATACTTCTTCTCCCGTTAATTCTTTTGGCCATCCCGCTTCATTTATGATATCTTGTCTACTACCAAACATTTCTCTTTTGATTCTTTTCGCTGGAATGTTGGCTTTTTCTAATTCTTTTACACAAAAGTCATTCATTACTTGTGGGCCACAAATATAATAAGTACAATCATTGATATTACCAATTAGTTTAGTAATTAGTTCCATATTTAAAAAACCAGTTGCCCCTTGATAATCTTTAGTTGGTTCTGATAACACTAAATGATAGTGGAAATTTGGATAACTCTTTTCTATTTGTAATAACTCTTGATGATAAATAGCTAAATCTAATGAACGCACACCATATAATAAATGCATTTCATGATTATCGCCTAATTGGGTATGCGATCTAATCATACTCATAAATGGAGTAATTCCGCTACCACCTGCTAAATATACACTTTTCTTTTGGTGAAAAACAGGATTATAACGAAATACACCTGATGGTCCATTAGCTTTAAAACAATCGCCAACTTTTACCTCGTCCAAAAAATAATCACTTACAAATCCTGTTTGGATTCTTGCAACTGTTATTTCATAGTAACCGCGTTGTAAGTTACTACTTGAAATACTATATGGGCGACTTGTTCTCACTCCTTGAATATTTGTGAAGACGTTAATGTATTGCCCTGCTTCAAATGGCGGTAAATAGCCATTAGCACTGACAAAGCGAATACTCTTGGCATCTTTAGTCACTTCATTTATTTCGCTTACTATTAGGTCTAATTCTTCGCTATGAAGTTTGCTGATGATTTCACTAGCACGGTTCCCTTGATAAATTTTATTGTTATTTACCCGACGCATTACTTCAATATTATTTAAAGTTTCTTCACCATGTACTAGTGTAGATAATAATGTTTCTTTGATATTTCTACTCATTTTACACCTCTTTCGCAATCTTAGTTGCGATTTTATCACCATACATATAGTTTGGTCCAAATCCACAAGCATTAACCCAACCGCTCGCAAATTCTAAATTTTTAATCTTGCTCTCCGTTGGGAAAAAGAAAACTGATTGGTTTAAATCTTGTTCGAATCCATAAATTGCTCCACCAGGATGATTCAAATAACGCATATGGGTAAGTGGGGTAGCTATTTCCAACTCTTCAATATGGTCAGTAAATCCCGGATATTGTTTTTCTAACCGAGCAATAATTCGTTTACCTGCTTCATATTTAGCTTCATAATATTGTTCAGGAGATAATTCTTGCCATTGTTCTCCATACTTTAAAGTACCGGCAGTGATAACACTTGTCCCTTTAGGTGATACACTTGGGTCATCCACCGTATAACAAGTCGCAATTAATGGGTCGTTATCTGGTAATAAGTTATAGGCATTCTCAAAATCTTTGTTCGCATCCAAACTTTCATAATTTAAAGTGAAAGAAGTAGTGAACCCGATTTCTTCAGGAGGGCAATCTAAACCAATGAAGCAAGTTATTGCACTAATCCCTACTGTATAAGGTTTTAAATATTCTTTTGCTTCTACTGGTATATCTTGTTCTTCTAATAAATCACCATATGTTGTGATTGGCGAAATATTAGAGATTATTTTCTTACAACGATATTCTTCACCATTTTGATCAATTATACCAACCGCTTCTTTACGATCATTTAGTACAATTCTTTGTATTTTATTATTTAAATAAATATCGCCATTATTTTTTCTAATTGATTCTAAAATCGCTTGGTTCATCATCATTGATGTCCCTTTTAAATAGAAAGGTTTATCTTCCATATAAATATATGTGCATTTAGCCAATATTGCGAAAGGAAAACGAGAAGGTGGCATCCCCATAAAACACCAATAAGCACTTAAAGATAATTGCAATTTAGGATCTTTAAAGAATTCATCTAATACTTCTTGAGTACTCTTTAAAGCATAATTAGCTAAAGTTGGATACATTTTTGGGAATCCCGCTTTCATGATTGCTTTTTTAATTGCACTTGGTTCGCCAGTTGATTGAGCACTCTTTAAGGCAAAAGCATCAGCTTCTTCGTAAAATTTATATACTGTATCAAAATAATCATTAATCCCTTTGGTTTCATTAGGGAATAATGCGCTTAAATGTTCAATACATTTTTGTCGATCTGCCGGTAAACTTACACCAGTACCATCTGGAAAATTAACTCTGAATAATTCTTTGATTTCAATCCACTCGATTTGTTCTTCAATTCCATATCGTTTAAATTGATTTCTTAATGGTCCTGGTTTTGCACTTGTACCCATTGAACTCAATTGGTGTAATGCTACTTCAAATTCAAAACGTCCACGACAAAAACTTGTTCCACAACCACCGGGAATGTTATGTCTTTCAAATAAAGCAACCTTTTTCCCTTTTTCTGCTAAAGTAGCTGCACTTGCTAATCCGCCATTGCCGCCACCGATTACTATTACATCATATTCTTTCATAATGTCTCCTTATATTTTATTTCCTGATGTTATGTCAAAAAAGGAGCTAAGCTCCTTTTATAATGCCCATTGAAAACCGATAAAATTAGTTGCGAATCCTAAATATAATACTATACCAATTAATGCAACATTGATTATCATTAAAACTACTTGAACATTAGTTTGTTTTGTAAAGTTGACAAACTTGCTAAAACCTTCACTCGCAAATTCTTTTTCAAACCATTGTTTTGCGCCAATTTGTAACCAGCCACCAATTGCTAATGTATTAGCTCTTAGTAATAACCACATGCCAAAACCACCATAAGCACCTAATCCTAGTGTACAAACACAGCCAATAATTGGTGCAAGTAAAAATCCAACATGCATTAATGCCACGCTATCGCTAAATTCGTTGGTAACAAACACCCAGTTCCAAATTGTATATGCCACAATGTAAGCTAAACTTGCGACTAAAGTTGCACCGCCCACTAAATAAAAACTACCAAATGGTGCTCCAATTGCCCAAGCTCCACGTAATCCTATAACTCCTAGTGCCAAAGCAATACCTGAAATACCATTTAAATATTTTTTATATCTAAAGATATCCGTAAATGTTGCCTCTAGTATATTAATTATTAACATCAATAAAATGATGTCCACATATATTTGTGGATTAAAGAAATTTAAAGCGGCAAAGATAATAACAATACGCATTGTTAATAAAGTTGTTAACTTTAGTTTTTCAAAAAATACTGGTTTAGAAAATAGTAATACCATAATTGATGGAATTACGATCAATGGTATATTTGCTTGAATCGGATAAAAACCACTGATTAATCCCATTCCGCAAATCGCAGCCGTGAACATAATCCACTTAAATAAAACTTCTACTTTATTGTTCTTCATAAAATCCCCTTTGTTTCGTAACCTTATTTTACTAACATCATGCGTAATTGTCAATAATCTAACAAATACTCTTTTAAAATATTATGTTTAATCATTGTTTTTTTAAATTTAATACATTTTTTCAAAGTTATGTCTTAAATACTCTGTCATATATATAACATTAGTTAAATAACATTTGATATATATCGTTATTTAACTTATAATAAATGTACTACGGAGGAATAAAATGAACGAATTTAAAGTATACGAAATTAAGCAAAGTGTCTTTGCGAAAAATGATCAACAAGCCGATCTATTACGTGAAGAACTTGCTAAACAAAACACTTTTCTTATTAACCTTATGTCATCACCTGGATCAGGAAAAACAACTACCTTAGTTAATACTATTAAGGCCCTACAAGATGACTATAAAATCGGAGTAATGGAAGCTGATATCGATAGTGATGTTGATGCACACACAATTCATAACGAAACAAAAGCTAAAGTTATCCAACTCCATACTGGGGGAATGTGTCACCTTGATGCCGATATGACAAAACAAGGAATCAATGAATTAGACATTACTGGTATAGACATTGCCATTTTAGAAAATGTTGGCAATCTCGTATGTCCAGCCGAATTTGATACGGGAGCTCATAAAAACGTTATGATCTTAAGCGTACCTGAAGGGGATGACAAACCATTGAAATACCCACTAATGTTTTCAATTTGTGATGTATTACTTATCAACAAAATTGACGTTTTACCATACTTCAATTTCAGTATTGAAGAATGCACAAAACGTGTAAAGAAATTAAATCCAAATATTCAAGTGATACCTATTTCTGCCATCAATAATGAAGGGTTACAACCTTGGATTAACTGGATAAAAGACCAAGTCAAGAAAGGATAGAAAATGGCACTTAGAAAAAAAATAGTAAAACTGGCAAAAATGATAGGAGGATTAACAGGAATACCCAATAAAATAGATGAAAATGCTCCTGAATATTATTCTCTAGAATGTTGCGTAAGTGATGAACAAGCTGATGTCGCTTTAATAATGGGTCTAAGAAAACCAAGAAATGCGCAATATATTGCCCAACATGCGAACATATCAATTGAAGACGCTACAAGAATTGCTGATGAATTAGCCCAAATTGGGGTTGTAAAATCTTATACTGAAAACGGCGAAAACTTATACATGATTCAAATCTTTGCTCCAGGTATTTTAGAAATGATGGTATGTAATGATGAGTTGCTAGCAAAATATCCGCAAATCGGAAAAGCATTTGAAGAATATACAAGAAAAAGAATTTCCACTATCGCTCCTAACCTTCCAATGGGAACGGGAATGATGCGCGTTATCCCAATAGAAACAGCCATTGATGGCAACACGTCAGCTGTCGATTATGAAAAAATATCTTATTACTTAGATAAATATGATACATATTCGGTATCTAATTGCTCTTGCCGAGCATCAAGAAGAGTATTGGGCGAAGGCTGTGGACACATTGAAAAAGATATGTGTATCCAAATCGGAAGTGGAGCCGAATACTTTATCAAAACTAATCGGGCAAGACAAATATCTAAACAAGAAGTGTTAGACATCTTAAAAAAAGCTGAAGAAAATGGTTTAATGCATCAAATGCCAAATATTGAAGGTGTTGGTGATAGTGCTGCCATTTGTAATTGTTGTTCATGCTCATGCTTCGCAATGCGCGTGGCAACATTATTTAGAAATCCCGATGCGATTCGTAGCAACTATGTATCAAAAGTAGATCAAGAAAAATGTGTTGCATGCGGCCAATGTGTGGAAAACTGTCCAACAAATGCTTTACGTTTGGGTCAAAAATTATGCACAAGCAAACCAATTGACTTCAAAGACTTTAACTATAAAAAAGCTAATAATAGCATTTGGAAAGAAAAAGACTGGAATGATGATTATCGTACCGATCGGGAAAATGTTGTAAGTACCGGTACTGCACCTTGTAAAACAGCATGCCCAGCCCATATCGCAATTCAAGGATATATTAAGCTAGCTGCTCAAGGAAAATATCGTGAGGCCTTAGAATTAATAAAAAAAGAAAATCCATTCCCTGCAATTTGTGGTCGTGTATGTCCACATGGTTGTGAAAGTGAATGTACAAGAGCGGATATTGATAGCCCAATCGCAATCGACGAAATTAAAAAGTTTATTGCTGATCAAGAATTAAAGAGCAAAAATCGCTTTATTCCGAAAAAACGCAATGACTTCAACAATAAAATAGCAATCGTTGGAGCCGGCCCATGCGGATTATCATGTGCCTACTATCTAGCATTAGATGGTTATGATATTACCGTATTTGAAAAACAAAATAAACTTGGTGGTATGTTAACATTTGGAATTCCATCATTTAGATTAGAAAAAGAAGTAATTAATGCCGAAATCGATGTCTTAAAAGAACTAGGTGTCAAATTTGTAACTAATACCGAAATCGGGAAAGATATTACTATCCCACAATTAAGAGAACAAGGATTTGAAGCATTCTATATCGCAATTGGCGCTCAAGGTGGAAGAAGACTAGACATTCCAGGAGCCGATAACCAAGATGTAATTGCCGGAATTGATTTCTTAAGAGATGTCGCATTAGACAAAGCCGAAAAATTAAATGGCAATATCATCGTAATTGGTGGTGGTAACGTTGCCATAGATGTCGCAAGA
>JBATBW010000037.1:0-24407 GCA_049662565.1 Erysipelotrichaceae bacterium
CATAAAGATTATAAAGCTTCTTTAAATCCGAATAAAAGATTCGTTCTATCTGTTTATTAGAACAATTAAAATCAATTATGCGACCAATAAAAGTTCTAATGAAAGGCAACATTTCTCTAGCATCATATACTCTTATTTCATAAATATATATATCATCAATAATTTTAGTTACAAAACCATTTCTACCTTCTCGTTGTATTCTTTTTAAAACATATTCTTCATTACTTTTTATTTTTAAAGTAAGCTTTATTGTTTCCAAATTAGGATAACCACTATTAGATATCCCCCAACTATGACTTAACAACTCATTAATAATAGTTTGATTTTCATCAAACTTTTCATCCTTATTTAAACAAATAATACTTTTAATATAATCTATTCGCAAATTCACAAAATCATTAGAGTTGTCTTTCTTACAAGCAACATATCCTCTCCCCGTCGTTACACTGATTAATATTTTCAGTGGAGTTACTATATTTTTTATCTCTTTACCTTTATGAGGACTAAAATCAGTAATTTCTATTTTCTTTTTACCATGCATTGCGATTAAAAGATCTTCAATAATTTCACTATCTAATGCCCCCATAATATAATGATGTTTATAAGAAAAATTACTTTCATGATGATCATATTTATCTAACAAATAACTACCAACCACTCCCATTGGTGAAATTTCACTAAAGAAAGATAACACATCATAAAAGTTTATTAAATCCACATCATCAACACAAATATTATATAATATTTGATTCTTATGTTTTTTACCAACAATAAGTCCAATCTTTTCATACTCTTTCACCTTATTCCTAACCGTAGACAAATCAAGAAATATTGGTTCATCAAAATAGATTAAGTACTCCTCTTCTATTTTTATCGCAATCATATTTATACTTAAATCTTGAAAATTACTCAAAATATCTAAAATAATAAAGTTCAAAGTTATATCATTTTTTGTAAATGTCTTCGCCTTAAATGCCCGATATAAAGGATTTCCCTCAATAGCTGCACTGTCAACACTAATAAAATTGTTCTTCCCTTTTTCATCCATATAGAAAGACATATACTCATTAAGATAACTTTGAATACGTCTTTTTTCATTATCGTAGCTTCGATAACTTTTTCGAGAAATATCATTTCGCGTTTTAAAACCATATACATAAAAATCACGCATATAGTCTCTTATCTTATCAAATTTTTTAATTAGTTCACTATATTCTGCCACTATATCTTCACCTGTTTCATATATAGTTATTATACCCCATATTCTTCTTAAGATACTATCATAAGTGAAAGAGAAATATCGAGATTTGACAAATTTAAAGTCCGATGATATAAATAATATGCATTTAAAGAATGAAGAAATGAAAAGAGAGGTTTGCAGACCTCTTTCAAACTAATAACTAACAGGCTGTTTCGTTTAAGAAACAGCCTGTTTTATTTTATCAAACAAACCTTTTAGAAAAACTAAGTCATCTCCTTATAATATGATATTTCACTGTTAGCATTACTTTTCCACAATCATCACAAACATAAGCGTTTTAGATATGCCTCATTATTTCATCAAGTGCTAGATCAAATACCACTTCTTCTCAATAGCACTTACGATAAAACGTAATTTTTTACATTCTTTGTATTCGATAACATATACACTATCTCTGTAGGTAAAGTTTCTAAATCTCGTTCTCTTTCTAGTATATTTTATTTATTCTATTTCTTAATATGCACTAAACCGACTATTTTATTGTCATTTATAATCTCATTCTTAGTTCCATATTTCATATGTTTAAAAGTTGATGATTTTTCTCTAATTTACTTCTTTATGGTATTTCTAGAATTGCCAGTTAATTTTGCAATCTGATTAATTTTCATGCACTCTTGTAATTGGAAATTGATTTTTCCCATATACCTTATCACTTTATGACCTGTTATCGCCTCTAATTCTATTATAGTTAATATGTTTGCTTAGGGGGTCAAAAACGAATTAGCGAAACATATTAAAAGGGGTCAATTTCATATTAGCAAATGCAGACCAATATCTATTTTTTTTATTGGCTTTTCGTTTTGGTCTCCCATGTTATCATCTCCTTTCCTTTTATATATTATAACAAAAATAAAAGTAGACACTTTTTTATTTGTGTCTACTTTTACTTTATCACTTCAATGAATGACCAGGTCGTTTTTTTTTGGTTATTTACGGCATTTTTGGATTGTATCAATTGCATCAAGACCTAAATATTCCAATAAATTAATGAATCTTTCAAAATTACATCTTATTTGACCTTTATCAATGATGGCTTTCAACGAATAGTAATTAATCCCTAGATCTTGCATTATTTTTTTAATGCCAACATTATTTTCAGTCATAGTAGTCTTGACTATTTGACCTAATTTATCATAATCTACCAATTTATCACCTCCTATATCAAAAAAAGAGAATGTCCATAAAGAACATTCTCTTTCGTTTATTTTTTTGGTGCGGGTGACAGGAATCGAACCTGCATGCCTTGCGGCGCTAGATCCTAAGTCTAGTGCGTCTGCCAGTTTCGCCACACCCGCGCATAGATATTTTACCATAATATTATTATCTTTTACAACAATATTTTAAGTAAATTATCTAATACTTACTTTTTACTAATATAATCAATGTATCCACTGATATCATCAAATATCATATTACTAACTTCTTTAACTTTTTCGTTTCCACTTACAATAGTTGAACCATTGAATTCTTTTATCATTAATAGATCATTTAATTCATCACCTATAGTGTACACTTGATCGATATTCAATATATCTCTTAGCTCCCCAACTGCAATTTCTTTGCCAATGCCTTTAGCAACAATATCATTATAATTCTTATTAGTTATAGCTATTGCACTTTTTAAAGTAGGGTTTATTTTGTTCGCAAACTCTACCGCTTCTTGATGATTGTTATGTTTGACCTTTATGGCACAGACTATATTATTTTTAATTATATTAGTATATGAAGTTTTCTTAAAACTAGAGAATGGTTGATCATATTCCTCTTCGTAATAATACCCAGAATCGATACCGTCATCCACATAAAAATTAATAACGTTTTCATCTTTTAATTTTTCAATGATTTCTAATGCTTCATCAAAATCTAAGAGATGTCTTTTGATTATATTTTCATCTTTATCAATAATAATGCCTCCGTTATTGCCTACTAAATAAGGACAACTAATATTGTACTGTGGTAATTCTAATAATAAAGAGCGCAAACTTCTACCACTAACAACACAAAAAGCATTTCCTTGCTCAATAAATCTGTTGATAGCTTCAACATCATTATCTTTAATTCCATCATTAAATCTTATTGTTCCATCATAATCGCTACATAGTAATTTCATAAACACCTCTATACCTTAACATTATAACATATCAATGCTATAATAGGTGTATATAGAAATAGGCACAAGGAGACTAATATATGAACATTATTGATTATGTTGCCAATGAACAACGCACCTTTAGTGAATACCCTATCAACCAAATTGATGGTTTAGTACTCACAAAACTTAGTTATTTTCGCTTAGATAATATCAAAAGCGATATCACCAAAAAACTTAAATATACTATTAAAGAACTATTTAAAAAAGAATTCTTTGATGATATGTATGACAAAGTTACGGGCGGTATTGATGACAACTATAATTTCTTGTGCCAACTTTGTGCGAGTAGAAGATATCGCGATTTAGAAATTATTGATCATGTTGACGAATTAGATTTAGATATAGAAAAACAATTTTCCGCAACCACCTTGGCAATTAATAAAGATTTATTATTTATTGCCTATCGTGGAACTGACTCTAGTTTAGTTGGGTGGAAAGAAGACTTCAACATGTCATTTGAGTTAGGAGTCCCTGCCCAAATTAGAAGTGTTACCTATCTTGACAAAATATCTCATCGCCATAAAGGAAAGCTAATTTTAGGTGGTCACTCTAAAGGTGGCAATCTCTCTGTCTATGCTGCAAGTATGGCATTAGAAAGCGTAAAAAAACAAATAGATCGAATCTATAGTTTCGATGGACCCGGTTTCTTACCCGAATTCACTTGTACAAAAGGGTATAAACAAATTTTCCCTAAGGTCGAAAAGTACGTCCCTCAAGCAAGTATCGTCGGTTTATTAATGGACGCAGGGGCGTATAAGATAATTGATGCGAAATCATTTAGCATTCTCCAACATGAGCCATATAATTGGATTATTGAAAATGGTGATTACAAATATGTTGAATCATTTTCATTTAGTTCTATTCAATTTAGAGAAACGTTAAATAGATGGTTAACTGATGTATCTTGTGAAAAACGACAAATTATTGTCGACAACATTTATAATATTTTATCTTCCGCGATTAATGGTCAAGATAAAATATCTTTAAAAACTATCCAAGATTTTTCAACTAACTACAACCAATTAGATAGTAAAGACAAATCTATTATGAAGGAGTGCATTTCATTATTTATTAAGGACATGATGCCCGATTTTAAATTTAAATCATTCTTTAATTCTTCTAATAACGAATAATAAGAAGGCTGTGGCCTTCTTATTTCATTTTATTACGAACAATTTGACCTACTAATTGACTAATTCCTCTTTTGAAGATATTTATTTTACAAGGGAAGAAATAATAAGCACCCAACAACTTATTTGACTGCCAATAATCTAAATCCAACCCTTTTAGATAGACTGCTAATGACTTTTGAATCTCAAAATCAATAAGTTCTTTTAGTTTAGGATGATAATCACTAGGTTGATCTAACAAATGAATATATTTTTTTAGTTCTTTTATTTCCACCTTTTTATCAATATTAAAGATACTACGACCAATATTACCGCCATCCATCATTCCCCATTGTAAGCCAACACTAGTTAAATATTTACTAGTGTTTTTTAAACCTGAACCTTTAGTAGTCACCACACTTAATACCGGTTTCTTTATTAACAATGGTCGATGATATATTTTACAAGTGCGATCAATAAAAGTTTTCATCATCCCACTTACTTGTAGTAGATAGACTGGAGAAGCTAAAATAATACCATCACTACTAATCATCTTATCAATTATTATTTCGGTTTCGTCTTTAATATTACATTTATTAGTATTTATACAACATTCACATCCGACACAGTTTTTTATATCATACTTGTTGAGGTGAACTATTTCCATAGAAATATCGTTCTTATTTAATATTTCTTCTATTTGTTGAATAATATTATAAGTGTTTTGTTTGCGATAAGTGCCTAATAATACTAAAACCTTTTTCATCTATTTTCTTTTAAGAAAGCTTTAATCGCTTGCACTGCGATATCTTGTTGTTGTTTATCGCTGATAGTTGCTTCCTTATCTCCTTTTTGCTTGCCATAATTACCAAATTGGGCATGATTACCCCCTTCAATTTTAATTATATTAGTTGTGTAATTGATATTATCTTCTAAATTATCATTGAAAGAACCATATATCGTTAATGATCTTTCAATTGGGAAGTCACCATAGACATATGCTCCTAGTAAAAATAGACCTTTAATTGTCTTTTCATTTTCACTCGCAAATGAACTTGCCATCGCTCCACCCATTGAATGTCCTGCCATATACCAATCATCTATATTCTTATTGTTTTTAATTATTCTATCGGCCGCATTAGAGTCAAATATAGCCATATTTAAGGGCATTTTAACTAAGTAGATATTGATATCGCATTCGTTGTTAAGCTGTCTTAAAATGGGTAAATAAGCCGTATATTCTACCTTTGCCCCCGGATAGAATATTATACCTTGTTTACTATTAGATCCGATATGAATATAGTTTTCTTCCACGATGATATTATCATTATTTAACACAGCTAAAGCCTCTTTATCTGCCTTATAATATTGACTAGCCCACAAGAAAAAAGCCATAGTAGAAACTAATAATAATACGAAAATGGTAATAACTATTTTTTTTATTTTTGTCATCTTATCACCTATAAAAAAAGCCACCGTAGTGACTAATCTTTTTCATGGTGATCCCTGAGAGATTCGAACTCTCGACCCACTGATTAAGAGTCAGTTGCTCTACCAACTGAGCTAAGGGATCAAATAGCGCTCTTATATTATAGCACTATATTTTACACAAAATCAATAACTTTTCTTAATCACTAATCATTTAAATTAAATTTTTTCTCAATAATTACTTGAATACCATCAATTAATAAATTTGGATCATAAATAAAATCAGGCATGCTCTTATTCAATATCGTTGCATATCCGCCAGTAAGCACTCTTTTACACTTTTTGCCATACTCTTTTTCCATTTTATCATTTAATCCTTCAATAGCCGCAATAGTTCCATACAAAGAACCCGACTTCAATGCATCAATAGTATTATTCCCAATAACCTTTTTAGGCAAATCATAACTAATCTTTGGTAACTGCGAAACATTATCAATCATCGTTTTAAATGATTGGCCAATACCTGGAGATATCGCCCCGCCATAAAACACATTATCTTCTACTAAAAGCACTTTATTACATGTGCCAAGATCACTAATTAAGATTGGCCCTTCATATTTGTTACAAGCACCAATCGCTCCACAAATGAAATCCGCCCCAATCTCTTTAGGATTATCTAAACGAATATCCAAATAATCAATATTCTTATTATTAATAACTACATAATTATCCTTAACAATACTACTAATAGCTAAAGAAAAAATCCGATACAAACGAGGAACCACACAAGAAAAACCAACACATTCATAATGATACTTATCATGAATAATCTCTAATAATTCCACACAATCATTTAAACTAATTAACTTATCCGTTTCAAACCGAAAAGATGCCACTAAACCATTATTATATATACCACATACAATATTAGAATTCCCCATATCAATCGCTAATGAAATCATTGTTTTCCACCACACTTATTACAATAAACACTATCAGTGTCGATCTTTTCCCCACAGTGCTTACAAAACATCTTTTCTTCTTCAAAACCTTCTTTTATTGCCGAAGCAACCTTAGTAATACTCTCTTTTTTGGCATCAACATTAATATCCGCAATATCCTTAATATCTTCTTTACTCATTTGTGAAGCATATTTTCTCGCCTTAATTTGTCTACTTTGTAAATAACCATTAAACTTAGGACTAATAGCTGACAATATAACAATCCCAAAAACTACAACTATGAAAATTGGTACAACAAAAAACAACAATTCACCAATCATAAAAAAACCATCAGAAATCCCCATACATCTACCTCCTTAATTTATCTAATTATAACACAAAAAACAAGCATCAAAAAAGCCCTATTGCTAGGACTTATTTTTAAGCGATATCAATCGCATTCTTTTTAATTGGTGACTCGTACGGGATTCGAACCCGTGAATGACGCCGTGAAAGGGCGCTGTGTTAAGCCACTTCACCAACGAGCCACAACTGGCGCCTAAAATAGGATTTGAACCTATGACCGATCGGTTAACAGCCGATTGCTCTACCGCTGAGCTATTTAGGCAACGCTCAATTATAATACCATACCATTACCCAATTATCAAGTACTTTTTTTATTTTTTTATGATTTTTTTATATTTTTTATGATTAATTCATCATACCCCGTAGAACTATCGAACTGTCTATTAAACGAACAAGATCCCAAATCCACAACCACTAATTCACAAGTAGTATTAACCAAACAACCCGGAACCAAATGACCACCAAAACAAACCAAATTCCTATCACTAACACAAATATGGACATGAATACCATCTAAAGATAAAGTACCATTCAAAGATAGAATCTCAAAATTATCAACCATTTCTTTAATTGTTTTGCCATCTGCACAACGAACACATAATTTATCCAAACACCCAACACTACTAATAATACAGCCAGCCGATATATTATTAGTAGACTGTAGTTCCTTTAACTTCAAATATAAATCATCACCCTTAGTCAAACGCATTGCATACTCATTCATACCTATTCTCCCTTAACAATCACAATTGATAAACCTTTAACCACAAATTCCTTAGTAACATTTTGTTGTCTACCATTTTCATCAAAAATGACATTAACCATTTCATCATATTTATATGTAATATCTTGATATGTTGGATTAAAAATAATATCCAAATAATAATTATCCATAACAATCTTATATACCAAACCATTATTCACATGCGAGAATTTTACATGTGAAAGAATCTCTTCATTACTACTTAAATGAAAAGCATCATACTCTTTACGTATCATAATTAAATCTTTCAAATAATTAATCATCTTTTGATTTTTGTGCACTAAATCATAATTAATCATATTCACATTATCATTACTACGATAACTATTACCTTCATTATACTTCGTTCTTTTAAACTCTTGGCCCATCCCAATAAACGGAATACCACAAGCCAAAATAACCGCACTATTTATTAAATTGATTCTTTTCCCTTTAACTATTTCATCATCTTGAAGCGACAACGATAATTTATCATATAAGGTATAATTATCATGACACTCAACATAATTAATCACTTGATTAGGATTAAAAGTAAAACAATGCTCTTTGATTTCACTAGCGCCCGACATTAATACATTTTGAAAATAACCAATCAAATTTAGATCATTACTCAAATAACCTAAAGAAGCAATCTCATCCTTACCCTTTGTAACATCGCGAAAGCGATCCGAGAAAAATGCGATATTCGGCATTTCGACATGATTATGATAACTAGCTTTTTCTCCGTCATCCAAATTAGTTGGCATATTCCAACCCTCACCATAGACCATAAAACTCTCATCAACACTTTTACCATATTTATATATTTCATTAATTGTTTCTAAATCGATAATCCCCATCAAATCAAATCTAAAACCATCAACCTCATAAGTATCAACCCAATTACGACAACAATCCAATAAGTATTTGCGCGCCATTCTTCTTGTAGACTCATAATCATTACCACAAAAAGAACCATTAGAATCTACCCTAAAATAATATTTTGGCACAACTAATTCCAAACAGTTTTTCCCTTGATCGTAAACATGATTATAAACTAAATCTAAATTAACCCTGATACCTCTTTCATGAAACTTATTAACTAAAGCCTTAAACTCTTTCATTCTTGAATAACCATCATTAGGATTCATACTGTAACTACCTTCTAAAGCCATAAAATGATTAGGATCATAACCCCAGTTATATAATAATTCACTATTAATTTCATCAACCGTGAAAAAATCATGCACAGGCATTATTTGCACATGAGTAATGCCCAAATCAACTAAATAATCCAAACCTATTTTATTACCATAATAGGCCATCTTATCATAAGTCAAAGCTAAAAACTTCCCCTTACTAATAAAATCCGCCTTACTATCCATACTAATATCTCTAATACTTAATTCATACAAAATAGTGTCGACATAATTCTTATATACCGGTAAACAACTCTTATATTCTGATCTTTTAATCTTATTTTTATCAATAATAACTGATCTTTTCCCATTCGTACTTAAAGATAACGAATATGGGTCCACACATTCATTAATTTGATTATTCACATCCACTAAATAATAATATTTACAACCATCATAATTACCATACAAATCAAATCTAAAAACACCATCTTTACCTTTAATCATTTTCTTAATAATCACATCATCATTAATTTCTACACCAACTAATACTTGAAAAGCAATTGGTGACCACAAAGCAAAAGATGTTTTCTCTTCACTATATATTGCCCCTAAATCATTCTTATCATAATAATATTGATCATCAAATTCCTTAGTAAGCACCACATTACGATACTCTAAATGTGTCCGATTACCATGTTCTTCAATAATAGTATATCTACTACCTAAAGTTAAACTAATATCCAAAGATAAATGATATTGTTTATAACCCTTACATTGTACCACTTCAATAATAACTAATTCCTTTAACATCCTATTTTCATTTTTTAAATAAAATTTATTACTATCACCATTATAAAACTCGTTACTCAAAGTAACGATAATTTCCTGATAGTTATCTAAATAAGCCTTAAATACACCCATATTCTCACCCATTTGATTATAACATAATCAAACCCCAAAAATGAGTATTTTAATAAAAGAATAAACTTAACTAAAAAAAACAATCAAAAATGTTGCGCACAACAAAAAAAGGATATATACTAAAATTATGATAACGATAATCATTATCATTAAGGAGGTCCAACATGGATGACAAAAAGAAATTAACAAATGAAGTAGGAGCCCCAGTAGGTGACAATTTAAATTCTCAAACTGCCGGAAAACGCGGCCCAATGATCCTACAAGATCATTGGTTTATGGAAAAACTAGCACACTTTGACCGAGAAGTAATTCCCGAAAGAAGAATGCACGCCAAAGGAAGTGGAGCTTTTGGTGATTTCACAGTAACAAACACCGAAATCAAAAAGTACACTAAAGCAAAACTATTCCAAGAAATAGGTAAGAAAACACCAGTGTTTGTCCGCTTTTCAACCGTTGCCGGAGAACGCGGCGCAGCCGACGCCGAACGAGATATTCGTGGTTTTGCTATGAAATTCTATACTGAAGAAGGAAATTGGGACCTAGTAGGCAACAATACACCAGTATTCTTCCTACGCGACCCAAAGAATTTCCCAGATTTAAATCATGCCGTAAAAAGAGACCCTAAAACTAATATGCGCAGCGCAAAAAACAACTGGGACTTTTGGACATGTCTACCAGAAGCCTTCCATCAAATCACTATAACAATGAGTGAACGTGGAATACCTGCTAGCTATCGTCATATGCATGGATACGGTAGCCATGCCTACAGTTTCATCGATGAAAACAACAATCGAACTTGGTGTAAATTTCACTTCAGAACTCAACAAGGAATCAAAAATTTAACCGATGAACAAGCAGAAGCAATAATCGCTAAGGATCGCGAAAGTAATCAACGCGACCTATTCGAAGCTATTGAAAAAAAAGAATTTCCAAAATGGACCCTATATGTCCAATTAATGAGCGAAGAAAAAGCAAAAGAAATGCCATATAATCCTTTTGACCTAACAAAAGTTTGGTCCCAAAAAGAATTCCCATTAGTAGAAGTAGGAGTTATGGAATTAAATCGTAATCCAGAAAACTATTTCGCAGATGTTGAACAAGCAGCTTTCTCTCCATCTCATATTATACCTGGTATATCATTATCCCCAGATCGTATGTTACAAGGAAGACTGTTTGCCTATGGCGATGCTCAACGTTACCGTTTGGGAGTTAACCACAATTCCATCCCAGTTAACTGTCCTCATTGCGCAGTTAATTCATATCATCGTGATGGTGCAATGCGCGTTGACGGCAATCAAGGATCAACTATAGGTTATGCCCCTAACTCTTATGGAGAATGGAGCGATGATCATGGAGTAAAAGAACCAGCCCTAGAAATCGTCGGCCATGCCTATGAATATGATTTCAATGAAGATGACAATGACTATTTCTCACAACCAGCAGTTCTTTTCAACAACATGAACAAAGAACAAAAAGAAGCCCTATTTGGCAACACTGCTAGAGCAATGGGTGATGCCCCAATCCATATCAAACTACGTCACACAATGCATTGTTACAAGTGTGATGAAGCTTATGGTATAGGAGTAAGACAAGCATTAAACATCTCTGAACAAGAATACCAAAATTACTTAGAAAACGAAGGAAAAGACTTAATATAGATTTGATTCACTCTTTCAAATATGATATTATATCAACAAATATGAAAGGGGGGCAATAAGATATGACCAAACGTGGAAAACTAATATATGAATATTTTCTAAACCACCCCCAATCACATCCTACTGCGGAAGAAATTTATATCTACTTAAAATCTTTAGACGATAAAGTTGGAATCGCAACTGTCTATCGCAACTTAAAAGCTTTAGTTGATATGCAACACCTACGAGAAATCAACCTCGAAAAACAAGGTGTTCGCTATGATTTAATTGATCACGAACACTATCATTTCATCTGTGATTCTTGTGGATGCATCACTAATTTTACCTTAGACACATTAAAGAACATCAATAAAGAAATTGAAGAAAAAACTAAAGGCAACGTCCTTAGCAAAGATCTAATCTTTCATGGTATCTGTGAAAGCTGTCTAAAAAAGAAAGAAAAATAGACAAAAAACCGGTCAACATAACTGACCGGTTTTCTTATGTTTAAATTAATATACATAAATATTAAAGTTTTTTATTTTACCCTAACTCACTTTACTGATCCATAAAATCTTAGTCCATAAATATGCGCGAAAATAAAACTCTTTTTAGTTATTAAACTTTTCAATTTCAGGATATTGTTCCAATAATTTTTTGTTGGCAACTTCTATTTGATCATAATAATCTGCATATGAAGAACTTAACTGTTTCATTGCAGGAATAAATATATCGTTATACCCATTAGAACTGTTAAATTCTTTCATCAACTCCATCAATTTAAAAGCAGGTGAATTTTTATATTCATCCGAATTTTTGTACTCCAAATACTGCGTCAGAAATTCTTTATTGTTGGATAAGAACTCATCTGGATTTTCATATGACTTTTTCGTAGTCTCAAGCAATTGGGATATCTGTTCTATTCCGATATGCTTCGTACCCTCAATTAAATATTCTTCTAAATCTTTTGGAATATCTAAAACAGGAAGATTATCTAAAAAAGACAAAATCGTTTCGTATGCCAATTGTTGAGATTCTGTTTGGATAGGTTCATTTAAGAATCGAGCAAAATGCATACAAATAAACCGACCATAGTACCCCGGAAACGCATCTAACAATTTATCTGTAATGATTCTACCCTGTTCAACCGATTGCAACTCTAAGCTTATCTCATCATAAGACGTTCCTTGGCTAAGTTTTTGAAGAATGGATTTTTTTAGCATATCACTCTTATATTCTAATTCTTTTTTTACAGATACTGCTTGTAATACCGAGTTTGTTGTATCCTTCAGAATTCTGTCGATTTCTTCAGTAGAAATATCTAATTTTCTCAAGACACTGATTTTATTTAGCTTTTCAATATCTTGAATATTATAGTTTTTATATCCATTTTCTAAAACTGAAGGAGAAATTAATCCTTGTATAGTATAATACTCAATTGCTTTTTTTGTTAATTTTGTGAGTTTACTCACTTCATTTATTAGCATATCAATCACCTCAATAACATCATAATCTAACACCTCAGGTGATAGTCAAGCGTTTTATCCGCAAAATATATATTTTTTTTAATATACATTATAATATCGCCACTTAGTTGAATTTCTCCCACCTAAATACCAAAAAGAGGCCATAATAAACTATATTGATATCTGAATATATATACTAATCACTGTAATGGTTTTGTCTCTCATATTTACATTTATAGGTTAATGTAAAAAAATAATAAAACAAATAGAAAGTTGCATAGTAAAAAAAGCGAAAAATTTCGCTTTTTTTATTATTTACACCTCCAAAAAGTTCAGAGATTTTAATGTCTAAAATAATGAATTATATCCTCAAATATCCTTACAGCCATTTTTCAGCTACTTGTTTTTCATATGTGGGAATAAAATAACATCACGTATAGTTGGTGTATTAGTTAATAACATTACTAAACGGTCAATTCCTAATCCTAAACCCCCAGTAGGAGGCAAACCATATTCTAAAGCTTCAACATAATCCATATCCATTTCGCTAGCTTCATCATTGCCTAGTTCTTTTTCTTTCAATTGGTTAGAAAATCTTTCATACTGATCAATTGGATCGTTCAATTCACTAAAGGCATTACAATACTCACTACCATCAATAAATAATTCAAAACGATCAGTAAAACGACTATCATCTTTATTTTTCTTCGATAATGGAGATATTTCTACTGGATGACCATAAACAAATGTAGGATCAACCATCTTGTCTTCACAGAATGTTTCAAAGAATAAATTAATGATGTGACCGACCGAATTTTGGTGTTTCTCCACTTCAATATGATTAGTCTTCGCTAAAGCTAAAGCTTCTTCATAAGTCATTTCACTAAAGAAATCAATTCCTGTTTCATTTTTAATCGCCTCACACATATGAATACGTTTAAATGGACGAGCTAAAGAAATAGTTTTATCACCCCAAGGTAATACTTCTTCATCAGTAACTACTTTACGAGCTGCATCAATAATACCTTCTGTTAAATCCATCATATGTTCCATATCCGCATAAGCAACATAAGCTTCTACTGTTGTAAACTCTGGATTATGTTTTGTATCCATACCTTCATTTCTAAATAGACGCCCAATTTCATAAACACCTTCTAAACCACCAACAATTAATCTTTTTAATGGTAATTCTGTCGCAATACGTAAATAGAATTCCATATCTAAAGTATTATGATGCGTAATAAATGGTCGAGCTGCTGCTCCGCCTAAAATTGGTTGTAACACTGGAGTTTCCACTTCTACTAATCCTTGGCCATCTAAATAATTTTGGATAGCCCGAATAATTCTTGGGCGTGTTAAAGCTTTTAATTTACTATCTTCATTCATAATTAAGTCAACATAACGTCGACGATATCTTTCTTCAACATCCGTTAATCCGTGGAATTTTTCTGGTAATGGTCTTAAAGCTTTAGTTAAGTGCGTATACTCTAAACATTTAACTGACAATTCACCATGATTAGTTCTAAATACTTGACCTTTAATCCCAACAATATCACCAATATCCGCGCTTTTAAATAACTCAAATTCTAATTCACTTACTGAATCTTTACGAATATATATTTGAATTTTTCCTTCTTTATCCTGGATATGCATAAATCCCGCTTTACCCATTTCACGTTTTGTCATAATACGCCCAGCAACACTAACTTCAATAGCCATTTCTGCTAGTTCTTCTTTCGAAACATCGGCATATTTTGTCAAAATATCTTTTGACATACTAGTTCTATTATATGCTTGTCCAAATGGTTCAACTCCCATTTCTTCTAATTTTTTTACTTTTTCTCGACGTACTAACTCGTATTCACTAAATTCTCTTGCCATTTTCTTCACCTTTTTTTCTATCATTATCTAATGCTTCTTCATATTCCTTCAATATTATATCAAATTGTTCATAAGTAGTCATCTTTATTAACAAATCTTTTATATGATTATTATATTTTAAGCCATGAATGTACCAACAACCAAACGAACGCATTTCCGCCATCGCATACTTCTCACCTTTAATTTTAATTAATCTTTGCGCATGATCTCTTGCCATATTGAATTTATCATGACAACTAATATTTACATCTAAATTTTCATTATCTAAATATTTAACACATTGATCGATCAACCAGGGATTACCTAAAATACCACGAGCTAACATTATCGCATCACAACCCGTTTCTGTTATCATTCTTTTCGCGTCTTCCATAGTTTTAATATCCCCATTGCCAATTACGGGAATACTTACACTATCTTTAACCGCCTTAATCATTGACCAATCCGCTTTGCCGCTATATAGCTGTTTTGTATGACGTCCATGAACGGCAATTGCCTTAACGCCCGCCTTTTCCATCAACTTAGCTATTTCCACTACATTAATACTGTTGCTGTCCCAACCTATTCTTACTTTGACAGTTACTGGTTTTTTCACATTATCTACTAACGCTTTTACTATTTCATAAGCTTTTTGGGGGTCTTTTAACAAGGCGCTACCACTACCTGGTTTTGTTATTTTAGGCATAGGACATCCCATATTAAAATCAATTATTGCACATTTAGTATTTTCATCTAAATACTTTCCTGCTTGTACCACACTATCAATATCACTACCGAATAGTTGCATCGCAACTAACCCTTCGTTATCCCCCATTCTAGTCATATCTAATGTTTTCTTACTACTATAACAAATTGCTTTATCACTAACCATTTCTGTATAGATAAGCCCTGCTCCAAACATATTTGATAGTTCGCGAAAAGCACTATTACTAATACCAGCCAGCGGTCCAACCACTACTTGGTTTTTTATTTCAATATCACCTATATACCATTTCATAATAATTCTTTCAATTCTTCCTCAGTAATTTGATATGCACTATTACAATACTCACAATACATTTCACACCCATGATCTTCTTCAATAATAGCCTTAATCTCTTCTTTATCAATCGTTCTTAACGCATTAACCATCTTTTCTTTACTACAATGACACTTAAACATTAATGGTGTTTCTTCTAGTATTTCTACATCACTATATAACGATTTCGCAATCATTATCGCATCATTACCTTCATTAATTAATGTAGATACACTTTTTAAAGATTTCAATAACTGTTCAGTTACCACAATATCTTCTTCGGTAGCATCCGGTAACATTTGGATAATTATCCCACCAGAACTTAAAATACTATTATCATCATTTACTAGTACCCCTAAACTTACAACACTTGGAGTTTGTTCACTTTGGGCAAAATAATAAGCCAAATCATCACCAATTTCCCCGCTAACTAAACGAACACTACCACTAAATTCATTTTTCATATTAATATCTTTAATAACTTTTAAATATCCATCTGTTCCAACCGCTACTCCTACTGCGAGTTTACCAGTTTCATTATAAGTATATTGCACCAAAGGATCACTGACAAAACCTTTAACTTCTCCATTATTGTTGGCACTTACTAAAACTGTTCCTATCGGTCCACCACCATTAATATTTAATGTTATCTTCTCATCCGCACTTTTAAGCATGCCAGCCATCATAATTGCTCCGCTCATTGCTCTTCCTAAAGTAGCACTGGCCGTAGGCCACATACCATGTTTATTTCTCGCCTCTTCTAAAAGATTAGTTGTTGTGCATACATATATTCTTACTCTTTTATTTCTCGCTAATGCTTTTACTAATATATCTTTCATATTATCACCTTTTTACTATACTAATATACTATAAAAGTCACTATATGACAAATACTACCACCTATAAATAAGACTTATTTTATGCTATAATATAAAACAGAAGGTGAAAAAATGAAGAAATATCTATTAATTCCTGTTGGAACATTTATACTAGCATTTGGCTTATATAACATACATGCCCAATGCGACATAACCGAAGGCGGGGTATTAGGGGCTATATTGTTAATTCACCATTGGACAAACATTTCCCCCGCCATCAGCGGGTTAATCTTAGACTCTATATGCTACTTTTTTGGCTATCTTACATTTGGATTCGATTTTATAAAAAAAGCAATTATCTCCACTATATCTTTTAGTATCTTTTATGGCATATTTGAATTATTCCCACCAATATTTACTAATATCTACAATTACCCTTTATTATGTGCCATCCTAGGTGGGACTTTTGTTGGCATTGGTGTCGGTATAATCGTAAAAAGTAAAGGGGCAGCTGGTGGTGATGATGCCCTTGCAATGGTGATTGCGAAAAAGTTAGAAATTAAAATACCATATGCCTATTTATTTACCGATTTATCGGTATTACTATTATCCTTATCATATATTCCATTATCAAGAATAATGTATTCATTAGTAACTGTTACAATTTCATCTTTACTCATCGAGAAAATATCACAATTTAATGAAGAATAAGAAAAGATGTTGCCTAAGCAACATCTTCTTTTTGTTCTGGAGTAATATATTGATTATAAATCACAAGAATTTCTTCACGAGTAAGCGTTTCTTGATCCAATAGTTTCGCAACCAATGAATCCAATAATACACGATTTTCATTGATAACCTTACGACAATCTGAATAACTTGTTTCCATGATTTCACGAACTGCTTCATCAATTTTCGCAGCTGTTTCACCAGAATACATTCTTTGGGCATTATAATCACGGCCTAAGAATACGGAACTTGAACCGGCATCATATTGAATGGGACCCAAATCACTCATACCATAAGTCATAACCATTTCCCGGGCAATTCTTGTCGCTTCTTGAATATCATTACTTGCACCAGTACTAATTTCGTTAAAGACGATTTCTTCAGTAACTCGACCGCCTAAATAACCAGTTATTTGCGCTGTCAAATCACTCTTGGTACGAAGCATTCTTTCTTCTTTTGGTGTAAATAATGTATAACCACCCGCAACCCCACGTGGGATAATAGTAATTTTTTGTACTTCATTAGCTTCAGTGACCATTAAACCAATTAAGGCATGTCCACATTCATGGTAAGCTACTAATTTCTTTTCTTTTTCTGTATACTTACGACTCTTTTTAGCCGGACCAGCCATTACACGGTCAATTGCTTCATCCAAGTCTTCCATATCAATAATATTCTTATTTTGACGAACAGCTAAGATTGCTGATTCGTTTAATACGTTTTCTAAATCCGCACCTGAGAAACCTTGTGTTCTCTTCGCAAGTTCACTTAAATCAACATTTTCACCAATTTTTTTATTACGAGCATGTACTTTTAAGATTGCTTCACGACCATTACGATCAGGTAAACTTACTGTAATTTGACGATCAAATCTTCCTGGTCTTAATAAAGCTGGATCTAAAACATCTGGTCTATTAGTTGCGGCAATAATAATTACCCCCGCATTATCCTTAACACCATCCATTTCTACAAGCAATTGGTTTAATGTTTGTTCACGTTCATCATGACCTCCACCAATACCTGATCCTCTTTGACGACCTACAGCATCAATTTCATCAATAAATATCATACAAGGCGCTGTTTGTTGCGCTTTTTTAAACATATCACGAACACGACTTGCCCCAACACCGACAAACATTTCGACGAAGTCTGATCCACTAATTGAATAGAAAGGAACATTAGCTTCACCAGCTACCGCTTTCGCTAATAATGTTTTACCTGTACCTGGAGCCCCTACCATTAATACGCCTTTAGGAATACGAGCACCCATTACAGCGAATTTTTTCGGATTTTTAAGATATTCGATTAATTCTTTCATTTCTTCTTTTTCTTCATCACAACCCGCTACATCATTAAAACGAATTTTGATATCCGTTTCAATTCGCGCTGGCGATTTAGAAAATTCAAAGGCTTTGTTGTTACCTCCACCATTCATTCTATTTAATAAGAAGATACCAAATCCGGCAATTAAAATAAATGGCACAATTTGCATAAGCATATCTAATAAAACATTGGTCTTATAAGGATTTACTACTGTAGTTTTATTTACCTTTTCAACTTTTTCCATAATTGAATTAGTTATCTCTTCTGTATTTGGAACCGTTGCGGTAAAAATAACTTCTTTGCCATTTTCTTTGTATTTACCAGACAAATCTAATACAGTTTGACTTGGACTAACGCTAACTTCCGTAATTGTTCCACTATTTAGTATAGTATTAAACTCTTTATAATTTAGATGTTTAGTCCCAGAATTCGCTCCAAACATAAATATGCTATAAATTGCGATTAACATTATTACATAAGGAACTAAATTTAATAAACGTTTGTTTTTCATTTAAGTCTCCTTTACTTATTTATATAACTCTTCTTTTAATACACCAACATATGGTAAGTTGCGATATTTTTGATTATAGTCTAATCCAAATCCAACTACAAATTCATTTGGCACTACAAATCCTACATAATCCGCACTTACATTAACTACTCTTCTTGATGGTTTGTCTAATAAAGACACAATTTTCACATCACTTGCTCCTTTATTAACCAAGTATTTAGTCATTTCCACAACTGTCCGACCAGTGTCCACAAT
The DNA here is from genome assembly GCA_049662565.1 of Erysipelotrichaceae bacterium. Taxonomy (GTDB): domain Bacteria; phylum Bacillota_I; class Bacilli_A; order Erysipelotrichales; family Erysipelotrichaceae; genus JBATBW01. Next base: position 19,701 of record JBATBW010000037.1, read on the forward strand.
ATCTTCCACTAACAAAATACTTTCATTTTTTATTGAACGGCTCAAATCCTTATGAACATGAATATCACCAATTGACTCTGTTCCTTCATAACTTGATACATCCATAAATTCGATTTCAATTGGTAAATCAATATGTTTGATCAATTCCGATAAAAATGGAACAGACCCTCTTAATAATGCTACTAAAATAGGTGGATTCATATTACTGTACTTTTGCGTAAGTTCTGCACCTAATTCCATACAACGAGCTCTAATTTGTTCTTCACTAATTAACACTTCTCTAATATCATCTTTTAACATCTTGTACCTCCAAGAACATTATTAATATTTTATCACAAAAAGATTAAATTTTGCACCATAATGTGTAACATTACAGCCGATTTTTGGAACTAATATTATTTCATTTTGACAATTTTGTACTATTGGCCAAATCTTTCGATCAATTAGTCGGATTTTATTATCAATAAACCAGCGATTTACTTTCTTATGACCATATTTCATCGCAATACAATCACCTTGATGATAATTGCGAATTGTCAACGGGAAGTCCTCGCTTTTAACAACACAACCTTCAAAAGAAGAACCCTTATCACTAATTTCAAAAAAAGGATATTTTATATTACCACAATCTAATACTTCTATATTATAAGTTAAATCCTTAATCTTAACTACTTTTATGCTTTTATCTAATTCAATAATAATCTTTTTGTTTTCAAAATAATGATTATTGATCAATTGACAATAAATATCTTTTAAATACTTCAAACTGATATTATGATAACTACTATCACAACTAACAATTTGATAACGTAATAACTTAAGTCCTACATCTTCATCTAATTGAGAAAAATCCAAATCTAAAGATTTAATAATCAACTCGTTATCCTTTGTTAATTCTTTATTCTTGTTTTTAATTTCTTCCAATAATTTTTTACGCTCACCATCGCTCATTTCACTAATAACATGGTGGCGTATTTTATTACGTAAGTACTTATCACTATCATTGCTTTCATCTAAGCCATAAGCAATGCCATTATCCCCTAAATAAGTAATAATCATCTTTCGACTAACATCTAATATCGGACGAATAACCTCCATGTTAAATAACATAGTTTTTTTCGCAATACCATAAACAACTGGAGTAATGTTGCGCTTCCTTTGCATAACATAAGTTTCTAAAACGTCATCTTGTTGATGAGCTATTGCTAAAGCATCAAGGTTATACTGTTCATATATTCCCTTGAAAAATAAATACCGCGCTTTTCTTGCCTCATCTTGAAAATTACCTTCATTAATTTTTACTTTACTCACAAAGACCGGTATTTTATATTTTTCACAATAATCAATGACAATATTTTCGTCATTAATCGCACTGTCTCTTACTTGGTAGTTCACATGCGCTACATATAATTGATGGCCTTCTTTTCGTAAAATATCTAATAGATACATTGAATCAGGTCCGCCTGAAACTCCTAATAATAATTTATTCTTTTTCATTCTTAATCCTTTTAAACAAACTAAGAATTGGATGAAACTTCTCATTAATCATTTGTGTATACTCAACAAATATTTCCACTAAAATCATTAAAATAATCAATAAGATCGAACCATATAAGGTGCTTTGCCAATAAACAATCGCTGTAACACCAAACAAAGCCGTCACAACATATAAAACTAAAACCGTTTTCACATGGCCTAATTTCATATCATACATTAACTTATGATGCGTATGCCCCTTATCCGCTTCACCAATACTCTTATGCGCAATCTTTCTGCGAATAATCGCCAATGTCGTATCCGCTAATGGAACAAATAGAATAATTAAAGGCAAAATTAAGGCAATCATCGTAGTTGATTTAAAGCCAATTAGTGAAATACAACTAACAATAAAGCCAATAAACAATGCTCCACAATCCCCTACAAAAATACTTGCGGGATGGAAATTATAACGCAAGAAACCTAATAAAGCACCAATCATAATTAAAGCAATACCCATTACATCAAATCTATTCATCCCAAATGCAATGATACTCATAGTCGTTAAAACAATAGTCGTCGTTCCACAACTCAAACCATCTAAACCATCTATCAAATTAATCGCATTAGTAACCCCAACCATCCAAAAGTAAGTAATGATAGTTAAGATAACTTTATTACTAATAACAATATCAAAAGGTAATGTCATTTTGCTTAAACATACACCACCTACAAAAATCGTAACTAAAGCCCCTAAACTTTGCCCTGCAAACTTATATAATGGCTTAATATCATGTAGATCATCAATTAAACCCGTAAAAAACACAATACTACTACCAATTAAAATACCATTAATCGTATCATCCGCATGATAAAAGATAACCATACCAATCATAAAGGCAATATATATTGCAACTCCACCAATCCGAGCAATTTTACCATGATGAACTGTTCGCTTATTCTCTAAAGCAAAAGCTCCAATATACACACCTAATCTTCTAACCAAAGGTGTAAGTATTAAAACAATTACTAAAGGAATGATTATTTGTAAAAAACTAGTCATTATCTTCACCAGAACTAATTATTTTCTTTAGCTTTCTTTCAAAATCTAAGCGTGGCATCATAATTATATTCCCACAACCTAAACACTTAATTTTAATATCAACACCCATTCGAACTATCTGCCATTGATTAGACTTCTTGCATGGATGTTGTTTCTTCATCTCTACAATATCATTTAACTTATATTCCATAATCTTTGCCTTTCATAAGCCTTTAAAGTATTGCTTAATAACATCGCAATGGTCATCGGACCAACTCCTTTCGGAACCGGAGTAATCAATGCGACTTTATCACAAACATCATCAAAATCCACATCACCACAAATACCATTCTCACCACGGTTAATGCCAACATCAATGACAATACTACCATCTTTAACATATTTCGAAGTAAAATATTTGCCAATACCTACTCCACAAACTAATATATCTGCCTTACTACATATTTGTGGTAAGTTCTTCGTTTTAGAATGACAAACCGTAACCGTCGCATTTTCATTCAACATCAAGCTTGCTAATGGCTTACCAACTAACATACTACGATTCACAATAACGACATTCTTACCAGTTAAATCTACATTATACTCCTGCAATAAATACATTATACCACTAGGAGTACAAGGAGCAAAACACTCATCATTATTAACTAATGCACCCGCATTATAATAATTAAATCCATCAACATCTTTATCCTTATCAATAACATTAATAACTTTATTACTATCTATATGGTTAGGCAAAGGCATTTGAATTAAAATTCCATTCACATTGCGATCTAAATTCAACTTATTAACTTCATTAATCAACTCTTCTTCACTAACATTCTCTTCTAAACGAACTAAAATTGAATTAAATCCCACTTCAGTACAAGCTTTTTCTTTACTCGCAACATATTTACTAGATCCATAGTCATTACCAACTACAACTACCGCTAATGTTGGTTTATCAACTAATTTATCCACATATTCTTTAATCTCTAATCTTATCTTTTCACCAACCGCTTTACCATCAATAATCACTATAACTCCTCACTTTCTATCACTATTGTAACCGGCCCATCATTTTCAATATTGACCACCATTTCACTTTGAAATATTCCTTCTTTTACTATCAAACCATATTTTCTTAAATATTCATTAAATAATGCATATTTCTCTTTCGCAAGATCTATTTCTTCACTTAATTCAAATGAGGGTCTACGCCCTTTTTTTATATTCGCCGCTAAAGTAAACTGCGATATTGATAATATTTCATATTGTTTATCAATGATACTTATATTCATCTTACCATTATCATCTTCAATAATTCGCAAGTTCGCAATTTTATCTGCTACTTTTTGTAAATCGCTATCACTATCACCTTTAATAATACCAACTAATAAAACATACCCATTATTTATTGAATTATATACTTCATTATTAATAATTACATTACCACTTTTAACTCTTTGTAAAACAACTTTCATATTATCACCTTTTATTATTTTACCATTTTTTAGTTAATTAGTATATATCCCCTAAACCGGATAAATGTGATAAGATAGTATTAATGAAAGGATTACACACATGAACAATCTACTATCAACAAAATACCGCCCATCAAAATTAAATGAAATTATCGGACAAGATCATTTAATCGGATCAAATAAAATCCTAACCAATATGTTAGAAAAGAAGCAACTATTATCAATGATCCTTTATGGCAACAGCGGTTGTGGAAAAACTACCATCGCACTAGCATTAATCAACGAACTTCAACTACCATATAAAATGATCAATGCTACTTCAACTAACAAAAAAGAACTAGACACCATCTTTATGGAATCAAAGATGTATCCAACCTTAATATTAGTAATCGATGAAATCCATCGCCTAAACAAAGATAAACAAGACCTCTTACTACCAAAATTAGAAGATGGTTCAATCGTCTTAATTGGCCTAACAACATCCAACCCTTTCTTTGCGATAAATCCCGCAATAAGAAGTCGAGTTATCTTACTTGAAGTTAAAAAAATTAACAATGATGATATCATCCAACAAATAAATAGAGTAGTAAATGAAAGTGACTATCAAATTGAAGAAAACTGCACCAAATTTATCGCCAACCATAGTAATGGCGATTTAAGAACCGCCTATAACCTCCTACAAGCTGGAATGATCAATGCGAAAAA
>JBATBW010000038.1:0-11096 GCA_049662565.1 Erysipelotrichaceae bacterium
GCCGGCAACCAGCACAAAATAGAGGGACAGCTTCAACGATATGATTGCAGACTGTTATGCTGGCAAAATTGATATGATTCTTACTAAATCCATCAGCAGGTTTGCAAGAAATTGTAGGTTTGTCAATGATATGTTACACTAAGGGTCAAAAGATTATGAAGGACAGCTTTGGGAGACTGCCACTTCAAAGGACGCATAGGGAAGTTATTGTATGTCCTGCTGTAAACAGCTAATTGTTTCTTAAAATCGTTAAAAGAATAGAATTTGTGGATAGCGTAAAAGTATTCGTTGTCCTTGCGGTGGGAGCGGTCTGCCAGCGATTGCAAAGTACCATCGTATCGTTTCAGCCAACGATAGATATATTGCCTATTGGTTTTGTATTTGATTGCTGCCTGTGTTACTCCTTTTTTCTGTGCATATCGAATTAGGGATTGCCGAAACTTCATTGTCTGTGTTATCTTATTCATAGCGAATAGGTTACCTGCCTTTGCTGTTTAGTGTCGTTACTTTAACTGTACAGCAGGTTCTTCCTATTCGCTATCTTTTTTTCTCTTTTGTAACACATCAATTGTAATCCTACAAATCCATCAGCAGGTTTGCAAGAAATACCGTTGATTTTTTGAGAATCATTCGTGAGATTAAAGAACGGCAAATCCGTATTATTTTTGAAAAAGAGAACATTGATACAATGGACAGCACCGGAGAACTACTTATTACCATATTGAGTAGTCAGGCCCAAGAGGAAAGCCGCAATTTAAGTGAGAATACTCGTTGGGGTATTGTTAGAAAGTTTGAGCAAGGCATTGTTCAAGTAAATCACACCAAGTTCTTAGGCTATACAAAAGATGCAGATGGCAAGCTGATCGTAGTGCCGGAGGAAGCTGAGATTGTCAGAAAAATATTTGACTTGTACTTGAAAGGTTTAGTTATTACTCGAATTGCTAAAGAATTACAAGAACAGGGTATTAAAACCGTTACTGGAAATGAAAAATGGCATCAGGGAACAATTCATAAAATGCCTATATGTGAAAAGCACATTGGAGATGCTATGCTGTAGAAAACATATACGGTTGATTTTTTAACGAAGAAAAAGGTAATTAATGATGGAATAGTAAAGCGATATTACATCAAAAACAATCACGAACCAATTATCAGTAGAGAACAATATTCTCAAGTGCAAGAGGAACTAAAAATGCGAAAGAACAAAGCGGAGCATGGACTCAAATACAGTTCTAAATATCCACTAAGTGGTTTGATTACTTGCGGTTATTGCGAAAGTGGTTATACACGATGCACATGGCAAAATAAGAAAGGCAAAAAAAACGGTGGTTTGGCGATGTAAGGAAAGAATAAAAACTGGTGCACCCAACTGTAGCACAGCTTGTAATTTGAAAGAAGAGTTGGTGTATGATGTGTTCGTAGATATATTGTCTTCCCTGCTTACCGCTGATAAAAGCATCTCATCATCAATGGAGTTACAAGATATCTCTAGAATTAAAAAGGTATTTGTAAATAAGGAAATCACAAAAGAATCAATTGAACAGATTAGATTAAGCAATATCGTAGCTTCAATCATTGCACGGGATACCAAGCAAATAGAAATTAAGTTCCATTCTGGAATGATATTGGTGAAAGACTTAAGCTAACAATTAAATAAATTGTTCAGAATAAAGCCTTCAAATAACTACATACGTTTGAAAGTTTTATTGCGTACAATTTTAACTTTGGATAAAATTGTGCAGGCTCAACGGCCGATCGAGGGTAGAAAATCACTCAAGATTTCCAAAAGAAATAGGTGCCGCCAAGGAATTACTAGGTCTCGGGAGCATACTTATTGTCTACTCAAGGCACGTTGAGACGGTATGTTTATTGTCCAAACTCAATGTCGACCACCATATCGAAGTCGATTTAAACATTGATGAGTTAGATTTGACTTCTGCTGAGAGTAAAGCTACCTATGATGAAATCAAGGATTATGTTCTTGATAATAGTGGGTTAAAGGTATCTAGCCTTTATATTGCACAGGTTAAAGATAAGATGGGAATTAAGGAATGTGTGAATTATCATGTGTCTAAGAAAGAAGATGCGAAAGTGCCTAAGTGTCCTGCTGATAAGGAAAAAGCAATAATAGAAGCTCTTGAACATTTTAGTGTGATTGATTAATGCTATTCAAAGACTTATACATCGTTTGAAATTAGAACTCTTTTCAAAATAATCTTATTGAAAGCGAGAGTATAAATTATGAGTAACAACGAGCAAAGCATATTTGAAAAAATGGATGGTAAGTATATCAAGGTTGGTGATTACTATGTGCCTGACTTCGGACAATTTGATGTTGACGATGAAGAAACAGACGATAGACCACTTGGGAAATACGGAATGATGCGTGAAACCTATCTCAAAGAACACCACAAGCCGTTATATAGTCATCTGTTACTAAGTGGTGAATTACATTCCCACTTGCGTGATGTAAATGAGGAAGCACAAAACTTACTTGATGGATTATTGCCACAATATAAGGCAAGACAGGGTGTGACGGAGAATCTAAAAGCTACTAATCAGCTTGAATGGATTGGATGTTTAAATAACATTATAGCACAAATTGAAGAAATTATATCTTCTCAAATACTATATCTATAATATATTTAGCCCTTAGTTTAATAGACTAATGGCTTTTTCGTGAAAATAAATGTACGAACGAACACTTATTTGTTGAATGAAGCACTCATTTATGGTATAATTTTTAAAAGTGATACGGAATCAGATATTTAGTTAACAAGGTAAAAAAATGACAGTCAGTTATAATAAATTATGGAAATTATTAATTGATAAAAATATGAAAAAAAAAGAATTGGGGAAAATTGCAGGAGTGAGCCCGTCTTTAATTGCAAAACTAGGAAGAAATGAAAATGTTACAGGGGAAGTCTTAGTTAAAATCTGTGAAGCATTGGAGTGTGGAATGGATGAGATTATGGAGATTGTACCAATAGAAGATAGAGAATTGAAAAGAGGTTAATATAATGAATACAGAACTTTTAACACATATAAATAAATTGTATGAAGGAGATTGTTTGGATGTAATGAAAATGCTTCCCGATGAATCAATAGATATGATTTTGTGCGATTTGCCATATGGTACTACACAAAATAAATGGGATTCATTAATTCCGCTAGATGATTTATGGGCAGAGTATAATCGTATAATTAAACCTAACGGGGCTATTGTACTCACATCGCAAGGAGTTTTTACAGCACAGCTAATTGTTAGTCAATCAAAAATATTTAAATACAAATGGGTATGGGAAAAATCTAAACCAACTAATTTTTTGAACTCAAAAAAGCAACCTTTAAGAAAGCATGAAGATGTATGTGTTTTTTATAAAAAACAACCTATATATAACCCACAAATGACACAAGGTGAACCATATAATAAAGGGGTGCGTAAAAACCAACTTAGTGGTAGTTACGGGGATTTTCAGCCAGTTGTAGTATCTAGTAATGGGGAACGCTATCCAACGGATATAATCTATGTAAAAACTGCTGAAAGTGAAGGTGAAGTACTTCATCCTACTCAAAAGCCTGTTGAGTTAGGCAGATATTTAATTAGAACATACACGAATCAGGGTGATGTTGTTTTAGATAATACTTTTGGTAGCGGATCTTTTTTGGTAGCGGCACTACTGGAAGGTCGTAATTTTATTGGAATAGAAAAGAATGAAGATGTTGCACTGTTTAAAAAAGAAAAAATAGACTATATAGATGTTGCAAAAAGGCGATTGTTTTTAGCTTGGGAAAGTCTGGATAAGAAACTTAAAAATTCGATTTCGAAAGAAAATTTGATTAAGGAGTTTAAGGAGAAAATATAATGATTACAACAATTAGAGATAATGAACGAAGCCATGCTATTGATTTGATTTCTCAAATAAACAACATTGCTACAAAATTTAGCTTACAAATAAAGAAAGCTGGTGGCGAGAGAACTATTTCTACAGTTCTTCCAAGGCAAGTTACAACAGTAAAAGAAGATGCTGTCGAATACGCCACTGGAAAAAGAAAAACAATGTTTCCTGATGTTGTTTTGTATGGAGATAATCAAAAAACACAAATTTTGCAGGGGTGGGAATTAAAGTTACCTGATACACTTATTACAGATGAAACATTTATTAAGGACGCACAAAGGAAAGCTGTTGCTCTAGGGCTAAACAGTTGTTTTATATGGAATTTCACCTCTGGGGCTTTATATATAAAAAATCCTAATGGAAGTTTCGATGTTGCTAAACAATGGACTAACACAAATCATATAAAAACTCGTTCAGATGTTGAAAGGTATCGTAGTGACTGGGAAAGTGAAATTGAAAAAATAGTATTAGAGATTAATGATTTTTTTGCTAATGGAGAATTAAAGGGTGCTAATTTAGGCGAAATTATTTCAGATACAGTTGTTGCTACACTAGTATCTCGAAATAAAGAATTGGTAGCAGATTCGATTAAAGCCTACGCTACAAGTAACACTACTGCTGATGCTTATATTGATCAATGGTGGAAAGAGGTGGAAAGCGAGTATTCAAAAGATGAAACTGATAAATACAATGCATACTCAAAAATTATTATTTTAAATTGGACTAATCGCATTGTTTTTGCTCACTTGATTAAAAAGTATCACAATGATGCAAGAAAAGTATTAGATATTTCAGATACTACTTCCGTAGTAGAGGCAAATGATATTTTCAATGAAATTACAAGGACTTGTGATTTTTATAGTATTTTTTCAGAAGTTAAATACAACACCAATATTTCACAAACTACTTGGTTTGAACTTCTAGAGCTTAATTATTTTTTAGGTGAAAATGGAATTGAAGAAATTGAACAATCATCTCTACAAACGATTCTTGAAGGTACTGTTTCTACTGCAAAAAGAGAACTTGCGGGTCAATACACTACACCATCTACATTAGCAGAGCTATTGGCTAAAATAACTGTTACAAACCTTAATGGAAATATTATTGATCCATGCTGCGGTACTGGGTCTATACCTAAAGAAACATTAAATTACAAAAAAAGTAAAATTGACAATGATTTGGCTGTAAATACAGTATGGGCATCAGATAAGTACAAATATCCATTACAAGTTGCTAATATAAGTTTAACTTCCCCTGAAACAATAAATATTCCCAACAAAGTGTTTCAGCAAAATGCATTAAATTTAAGCGAAAGAAATAATGTCGAAATTGTTAATCCTGTAGATGGTACATTGATGAATATTGAAATCCCTAAATTTGATGCTGTTTTATCTAACTTACCATTTATTCCATTTGAAATTATTAGAGATGATGATAAAAGTTTGATTAACATGACTATTGAAGAAATAGAAAATAATACTGGAATAACTCTAAGTCTTAAGAGTGATATATATTGTTTCTTAATGTTTTCGCTACACAAGATATTGAATAACGATGGTAGAGCTGGCTTTATCACTTCAAATTCATGGCTCGGAACAGTTTGGGGAAAAGAGTTTTATCAAGCACTAAATCACTACTACCATGTCGAGCAAATACATATTAGCGGAAATGGTAGATGGTTTGATAATTCACAAGTAGTGACCACCATAATAGTTTTAAACAAGAAACAAACAGTTTCTTCTCCTGATGGACAACTTTTAACTTTATTTTACTCGTGGGAAAAGTCACTACTAGATATTAAAGAAAACAACAATATAAGAGAATGTATTGTAAGTTCCGCATTGTTGAAAACAAATAATGATAATACAATATTAAAACAAAGTGAGTATGCGTATGAGAAGATCTCTCAAATCTTAGATATGAATGTTTCTTTGAATGCTTTTTTCCATAATATTGAGTGGCTTAGTGAACTATCTACTTGTTTAGTTCCAATAAAACAAGTATTTAATGTTATTCGAGGTGAAAGGCGTGGTTGGGATGATATGTTTTATCCTGAATCTGGGCACGGTATTGAAGAAACATATATACGAAGTGTTCTGAAAAACGCACGAAATGTCACATCGCTAATTGCAGAACCAGATAATGATGCTTTTTGTTGTCCTGATACCTTAGCACAATTAAATACTAACAATAAAACTGGAACTTTAAGATGGATTAAGAAATTTGAAACTGCTGTCAACGGAACTGGGAAACTACTTCCTGATGTGTTAGCTAAGCGTAATATGCATTGGTATGAGATGAAGGATACCTCTACAACTGAAATATTTACTATGATGAATCCTGATAGAAGATTGTTTTATGCAAAGTTTAATGAGCCTACTTTTATTAACCAAAGGCTTATTGGTTTACGAACAAGAGATGAATACTCAGATGTTGATTTAAATCATGCACTTTTAAACTCTATACTAGGCATGTTTTATATTGAAGCAGTGGGCTTCGGTAGGGGCTTGGGGGCATTAGATATAAATAGTAAATCTATCAATAATGCTTTTATGCTTGACCCTAAAATGGTTAGCGACGACGATAGAACTCGCATATTAGAATGTTTTGATCCTATACTAGAGCGTGAAATTAAATCAACACAAGAAGAATTAGCACAAATGGATAGAGAAATTTTTGATAAGGTAGTTTTGAAAGCCTTTGGAATTGAAGCGTATTATGAAAGAATAAAAAAATCTCTGATTTCTATGCAAAAAGTAAGATTATCAGTGAGATAGTATATTACAGGGAGGGACAAGCTAGAATGTATATAAAGAAAATCAAAATACAGAATTATCGAAGATTCAATAATTTTGAAATGGAGTTTAATGAAGGATTAAATGTGATTGTAGGGGCAAATAATGCTGGAAAAACAGGGTTACTAAAAGCAGTTTGCTTAATGAAATCTCCAGAAACTGTTTCATTTCATGATTTTAATAAAAATAATATAAAAAGATACTATTCTAGCTTATATAGAAATCAAGCTCCTGAAATTGTAATTGATTATGTAATTGAACATAAAATATCTGAAGATAATACAGATGATGAAAGTATAATAAAACTACTACCGTTTATAGGTATGAATGATGTTAAGCAATCTAAAGCAGAGTCAACGGATTCTACCCAATATACGTTAACAGCATTTGTAAGAATGAAATATACTCTGAATACAAAAGATATGGCAAGATATCTTGAAGAAGCGAAAAAAGTTAGTAACGAGTTAGAGTTTTGTGATTTGTTAGAACGCTTTGAAAAGTCATATACTTGGAGTTATGCCAATGGTGTTAGTGATGCAGAAGTAGATAAAAATGAAGCAACTAATATCTTTAAAATAGACTTTATAGATGCTGAACGCAATAGCGATGTAATCTATAAAGAAACTAAGTCAGAAATTGAAAACTATTTAAAAAATGACAATGTAATTGGTTTATTGCAAGACCTGCGCAGAAGTACTTCTGCAAATATGAAAGAAATCATTAAAGATGTTCTAGAAAAAATAGAAGATCTAATTGTTAAAGAAAAGAATGACATTGGTCTTGCATATGGCAATATTGCTATTTCACAAGATATAAGACCAACTACTGCTATATCCAGTTCTTATATCATAGATGTAAAGGACACAAAAGATGACTTTGTTTTACCGCTAACACACAACGGACTAGGCTATAACAATCTAATTAATATTTATATGCTGATAAAATTGGTGGAAATAAAAAAAGGTCGAGATTTCCGAGTTCTTTGTTTAGAAGAGCCTGAATCACACTTACATCCAGCTATGCAATATAAGTTATTTAAGTTTTTAAAGAAATTAGATGAAGAAAATAATCTGAATCAACAAATTTTTGTGACCACACATTCCCCTAATATTACTGCTGTTGCGGGATTAGATAATATGTTTATGTTAGCATTTTCGCAGAAATTAGAAATTAATGATTGTGTACAACAAAGCTTACAAAGCCAATTAAAAGACCATGAGAACTCAAAAAAGCATATGGTGAAATTTTTAGATGTAACACGCTCAGATATGTTATTTGCTGATAAAGTTATATTAGTAGAAGGTTTAGCAGAAAAATTACTTTTACCTAAATTCATGGACAAATGTAAAAAATCATATGAAGACTATCATATTTCGATAGTAGAAATAGGTGGTAAACATTTCGATCATTTCTTAAAGTTGTTTGCAAATAATTCGGTGTGCAAACAAGTATTATGCATAACCGATACAGACTTTAAATGGACTGAAACCATATCTGTTCAAAATTATAGATCGGAAGCTGAACATGTTAGGAAGCTAAGAGAAACCTATTCCGTGAATGATAACATCAAAATAGTATGCCAACAACAATATGGAGCAACATTTGAAGATGAACTGTTTCTTGCAAATTACGAAAATGGTAATGTACCTATAGATTTGCTGAAAATAGCAATGCCAGAATCTTTGCATGGTTTTATTGAAGAAAATGGAGTGTATTTTTATAGGTGGATGCTGAATAAAATTTCAATTCCAACTAAAAGTAAGGATAAAATAGAAAGCATATTAGATATATACGCTAAGTTGATGAGAGGTAATGTGAAGAATATACAAGAAGTAAAAAAAATGTTCTTTGCTAGATTATTTTTAGAATATGCAAAGAGTAAAAAAGGTAGTGTGGCTTTGGATATTCTTACAAATGATGAATTATTTAGGAAATTATATGTGCCAAATTATATTATGGAGGGGATTCAATGGCTCAACAAATAAATTCTGATTATATATTAAACTCTAATGATATTACTGACCATATAAAAGTTTTCGCAGGTCCTGGAGCAGGTAAAACATATTTTTTGGTACAAAATATAAAAAACCTCGTTATCACATCTCCATTGATTGTTAATAGCACTTCTCGGAAAATACTTTGTATCACGTATACAAATGCAGCTGTTAATGAAATACAAAATAGACTAGACCGATATAATAAGAATGTTGAAATTTGCACAATACATAAATTTATAATTGAACATATCATTATGCCTTTCCAAGATGATCTGAAAGAGATAATGAGCATGGACTTTGGATTAACAATAAATAGAAAAGCTAAAATATCATCCCAAATCGAAGGTTTAAGTATTTTGCATGGTTATGAAAAAGTTGATATTGAAAGATATGTAAATGCAGAGACAACAGAAAATGATATTATTGATTATAGTAAAAGTCGTATTTCTAAGATAGAAATAGATATTGATAAATATGCCAAGAATAATATACGTATCCTTAAACAGGACGGCATTGCTTCGAATCATGTTAAACCATTAAAACAATTTATGTGGTCAGTAATTGGTAAGCTTACACACAATGAAATACTGTATTTCGGTTACAGAATTTTGCAGGAAAATTCAACTGCATTATATACTTTACGTGTTAAGTTTCCTTACCTATTTGTAGATGAGTTTCAAGATACTAACCCCGTACAAACATTGCTCCTTAAATTAGTGGGTGCATGTCATTCTAAAATTATTGTTATTGGTGATGTTGCCCAATCTATCTATAGCTTTCAGGGTGCAACACCAACAGAGTTTTTAACATTTTCAAATATAGGAAATAGTAATATTAAAGAGTTTGTCATAGATGGAAATAGGAGATCTACAAATAATATTGTACAATTATGTAATTTTATTCGAAAATCTGATGTAACAGTTATTCAAAATAGTCACAAATTATATTTTAGTGAAGGTGAAAAGCAAGAATTTGAATTAATACCAGTTAAGTTTCTTCTGGGGTCAAATGAATCGATTATGAATATAATTGATTCGGTTCTAAAAACTGATGGTGTAGTGTTGACACGTCAGTGGGCATCGGCATTTGAGTATATTCAAGGGATTAGCAGTAATCAAAAAAAGATATTACGTGCTGTTTATAATGCATATTATCCAACATCAATTGATATAAGAAAAGATATTATCGAGCACTCCTATGTAACATGGGTAAGGGTGTTTAAGTTTATTATGATTTTATATGAAGCTAAGCAAACAGGATCTTTTTCAGAAGTTATGAGTGCCCTTGAATTGTATTTTGATGTAAAAAAAATTAAGAGGAATAATATAATAACATCTAAAGACATTATTCTTATAACTGTCTTGCTTGAGGAAATATTTGAAGATATTTGTGATGACATGCTTATTATGACAATCATTCAAAGATTTAACGATAAAACAAATAGCTGTATCGTGTTGAAAAATCTTTGGAAAAAATTCGGAAATAATGATTTTGAATTAAAATGCATATCAGAATATGATAAGCCAGCATTTGTGAAAAATATAAATGAGATTGAATGGAAAACTGCATATAAGCTTTTTACGGAAGTTTTTTCGGATAATAGTAAATATATGACAGTTCATCAAGCTAAAGGTTTAGAATGGGATAAAGTTGTAGTTGGGGTTAAACCGACAAGAAATGATCATGCTGATTTATCAGTTTTCTGGAACAATCCTCAAATTTTAAGTGAAACATCTACAGCTGAATTTGCTAGAATATATTATGTAGCATGCAGTCGTGCCCGCAAGGAACTGTACGTGCATATAGAAGATGCTTCTTTAGAGTCTGTTATTAGGTCAAAATTAACAGCTTATAAAGAACAATTTGGCATAAATATTAGTTTTGAATTTTTAACATAAAATTTAATAGACCTCTATAATCTATATGATGATGTGATTATAAAGGTCTATTTTTATTTCTTTTTCTTAGCCTGTCGCTCCATCTCACGTCTTTGTTTTCTGTAAGCGTCAAATAATAAAGCGTAGGTATATGCAAAAAAAATCATGAATAGATGTTTCTATTTATGATTTCTTATTTTTATATTGTAATCTTTTTGGTAAGCTGGTACTATATGGCATTATTGTTTCTATGTTTTCATCGGTTAATTCGATATTAGGTATTCTTTCTAATAGATATTCGATATATTTATATACATCTAGTTTATTAGCTTTTGCACTTTCAACTAATGTATAGTAAAAACTAGATGCTGCAGTTCCTTTTGGTGTGTTACAAAAAACTTAGTTCGATCTTCCCACCGTAAAAGGTCTAATAGCTGTTTCGATTGAGTTAGTAGATATTTCTATTCTTCCATGCATTTGTCAACTCAAAATTGACCCCTTGCGCTAAAGAATTATTGACCCCCTGAT
>JBATBW010000039.1:0-5347 GCA_049662565.1 Erysipelotrichaceae bacterium
GTATACTACTGAGATGAATATGCATAAAATAGTTAATATGCGTTTAACCGAAGTTGGCAAGTTAGAGAATAATTTAAAAAATTTAAAATATAATGATGGTTTGTTAGGTAAAGACACGTCTTCAGCAAGTGGAAATATAACTAGGTTATTGTTGGTTCGTTATTTCTTGTTAGATAAAATTTACGGTCTTAATTTATTGACGTATAGTGATCGTATTAATCTATTGAAAGATGAGTGTTTTATTTTTAATGAGGTGTTGAAAAATAAATTAAATCGTATAAATACAGAACACGAGCTTGAGGAAAGAGAATTAGTAAAGAGAATTGAAGAAAATAATGGAAATGATGTTAAAAAATATTTCATATTACCACGTATATTTCTTACAAAAGCATTCAAGTATATGGATAAAAACAAAGATGATAAAGAATTTAGATTTTTACTTAATTTATACATTTCAGGATATACGAAGTTAAGATTTGTTTTTGTTCAAGATAATGTTGGAATGAGTTTTAAAAAATTTAAGAACTATGAATATCGGAAAAAAGAAATATTACATGGAGAAGAGAATAAGAAAATAATCCCTAGTGTGTTTGATAAATACATAGAGGAAGGAAATGTTAAGCAAATAGAGTTTAGGATATCTCCTTTTAATAAGACGAGGGAATTAAACAAAAAAATTAAAGGATTTAATAGCATTGAAAAAAAATTAATTGAAGACGAAAAAGATGTTTTTAAATACGGTTTAGTACTTCATATAATTAAGCATGATAATGATAAACTAATAAAAGTTACTGAAAACTATCATCGTTATGAGAAGTTTTTGAATGACATCAATCGTCAAATTGGTGTATTAATTTCAATAATTGAAAGAAAATGGGTTAATAGTAAACATATATTAGCTATTGATACGGCAAATAATGAGTTATATTGTCCACCTGAAGTATTTGCGCATATATATATAAAATTGAAGAGCGAAATGGAATCATCGCTTAAAAGAAGAATGTATTTCACTTATCATGTAGGTGAAGAATATACTAATGTTACAACAGGTTTAAGAAGAATAGATGAAGCTATCGAATTTTTAAAACTAGGTGAAGGTGATCGTATAGGACATGCTTTAGCATTAGGAGCTAATATTTCTGATTATTATAAGTGTACCCGTAAATATATAAATACAACAAAACAAGAATATTTAGATGACTTAGTGTGGTTATATAACATCATTAAAGAATTTAAAAATGATAATTATAATGAATTATATTTACCTTATCTGTTATCACAAATAAAAAAATGTAAACTGTACGAATTATATAACAGAAGTAAAGTTCAAAAATATTATGATGGAATGAAAGAACGTGGCAAATGGTTGGAGAATAAAGAAAGTAGTAATTGTTACTTGAATGATTATTACACTAATGCGCAAAAATATGAAGAAGGCACAAAAGGTTTCTGTATTGAATGTAATGATGTTTACATTGCAATAGTAAAAATAGCACAAAATGTCGTTATAAACAAAATAAAAAATCGAAATATTGTTGTTGAAGCTAACCCATCATCAAATCGAAAAATATCTTTTATACATAATAATGAGGATTTACAAGTTATTAATCTAATTGATGAATTTAGCACAGCATTTAAGGCAAAGAATATATGTATAAATACTGATGATAGTTCAATCTTTCAAACCAATTTAAACAATGAATATCAGTATATAAGGCAACATTATGATAGTAAAGGCCAAATAGGAGAGAATATTGTTACAGAATTGGCAAAAAATTCTATGCGGGTTTCATTTCTAAGTTGTAATGAAAACAAATCAAATAATGAGGAATAACTAAATTACTGCATCTTCTCTTTCTTATGATAGTTAAAAAATACGCTCGGTCCCACATTAAAACATTATAATAAACTAAAGAGATAAAAATCGAATTTATTATAATTGGATGATTGATTATTATTAGTGTTATGTTATGATTTAAACAGTTACAATCATACATTATGTGCCTTATGGCCGCCTTACATGTAATAACAAGGAGGGGGAATAAGCTGGAATTAATTAGTTTGAAAAAAAGTTATTACCAGAAGAATTCTGAAATAGAGGTTTTAAAATCTATTAATTTAAAAATTAATTTTGGATCTATCGTAGGGTTAATTGGAGATAATGGAGCTGGTAAAACTACATTAATAAAATGTATTTGTAATGTAGTGCATTTAAACTCAGGTAAAGTTTGTTTAAATGGAAAACAAATGACAGAGTCAGATATTAGAAAAAATATAGGTGTATTGTTAGAAGGAGCAAGAAATCTTTATCATTTTTTGACAATAAATGAGAATATAAATTATTTTGGTTACCTTAATCATATGGATGACAGGGATATCGAAAAGAAGAGGCAAGAGTTATTAACCCTTTTTGATTTATCAAAATATCAAAATACCACTGTAAATGAATTATCACTTGGTATGCAACAAAAAGTTGCGATTATGATACTTATGATGAAAGATCCAAAAATTTTAATTCTTGATGAGCCTACTTTTGGGTTGGATTTGGTTTCAACAATGAAGATGAAAAGAATATTATCTAACATAATTAATGATACAGAAAAGATTATTATCATTATTTCTCATGATATGAGCCTAATCTCAAGTCTTTGTAATAGACTTATCCTTTTACAACATGGAGCTATTGAATATGATGGGGAAATGGATGATATTATTTCAAATGATGAATATATAATAAAATTAGAAGAAACTAGTGAATTAAAGAAAAAAATAGTAGATGATGGTATTAAGTATGAACTTGATGATGGGATTTACACCATTATATCTAATAATTTTGCTCAAGTTAGATATTTAATTGAAAATGGAAAAGCACTATCAATTGAAAAAAAAGAAGTAACTTTGGAAAAATTTTTAGAAAGAAGGTTAAAATTAAATGATAAGTAAAATAGTTAAAGCTGAATTTACTATGTTAATTGGCGAGATTAAACAATATTATTTGAATTATATATTTTATAATCTAAGTATACTAGTTTTATATTTTGGTTTATTTTACAATTTTTTTAGTTCTGATGCAAAGGAAAATATATTAGCAATGCTAATATCTTTGGTATTGTGGCAAATTTGTTCCAATGCAATTCAGTATTTGAGTTATTTAATACAGGATGAGGCAATGATGGGAACGCTTGAACAAATGTTTTTAACAAGGACAAGCTTTATTACAATTTTGCTGACAAAAATACTAGTAAACATGATTTTTGTTTTGGTAAAAGGATTAATTATGTTTGTATTATGTACTATTATATTTGGTCAAATTTCTATTTTATCAAACTTAGATATTTTCGAGTGTTTATTAATTATCTTTATTTGTGTAATAACGACTTTTACATTCTACTGTATCGGTGGTATATTTGGTGGATTAAGCCTTTACTTTAAAAGGATCTCTTCTTTGCTTAATGTATTTGATTATTTTTTATTGCTTTTTACGGGAATCGTTAATAGCATATATAATTATCCACCAATATTTTATTTAGCTTTAAATTTAATTCCTATTACACAGGCAAATAGTATTATAAAGTCGATATGTACAAACAGTTTTATATGGTCATCATTATTTAACTTTGTATTGCTGTCAATAATTTATATTATAGTGAGTTATAAATGTTTGACAATGCTTATTGATACAGCCAAAATGAAAGGAAAGTTAGGGCAATACTAAGTTTGAATAAAGTTTTCAAAATACAATATATTATTTAATTAAGGGAAAATATAAACGTCAACTTTAATATGTACAATTATGATAAGATCAATAGTTTTATACTTTTAAATTATTTGTTTGTTTTATTGTCTTTCTTGATGCAATGGTATTTAATCTATTTGCTTTAACGTTGATGGTAATTAACTTTACAGGATGTCGTATTCTATCCATTATTGTATTTTATAATATAAAATCCCTCTTTTTAATATAGTTAAATATTATAAGAGGTTGATATTGAAAATATTTAATTATTAATCAAATCATAAATCAACTCGGGGACTTTTGTGAACAAGTTAATAAAAAGTATACACATTAAAAAAAATTATATAAACCCTAGTTCAGTTTTATATTGAATTGGGGGTTTATAATCTAATGAACGCGCTAAACGGTAAGCCAAAAAAAACTAATATAAAATTGATAATCCTGTAAATTTTTATATTAGTAGGATACAATATGAGAACACTTGATGAATGGAATGATTTAATTGAGGATCAAAAGATTAAAGGCTAAGCACAGCTAGTTAATAATATCTCTAGGTTATCTTGTTATAATGCTTTTTTAAGAATAAAACAAAGAGATAAAGACTTATAAGACATTAATTGTAGTAATGAAAACTATTTTAGTAAAGTGATGGTCGCCAAAGATAAAAGAGTAAATACTAGAATTAATGGTGTTAATTTTGAATTATCACAAGAAGATATAATATGGTGGTTTAGTGAGCGCTATTTAAAATAATTAAATAACTTAAGCAGTAAGATCGAACTGGGTCTTTTGTAAGACACCAATAGGAGCTGAGCATCTAGTTTTTAGTATACATTAGTTGAAAGTGCAAAAGCTAATAAACTAGATATGTATAAATATATTGAATATCGATTAGAAATAATAATTCCATATAATACTAAATTACCAAATTTTATATATTTGTCTTTTAATCAATAAATTGTTCTGTTTGTGCAAGTTAATTTAACATCTGATGGTTTCACTGATAAATCCTACTTTTCTAATTTTTATGATTTGTAATTTTCTTCCATTATTAGTTTTATCTTTATCATATGAAGCTCCTCATACAGAGGATGTTGTCGCATCATAGGAAGATAAATAAGACATTATCATAAGTGTAAGAGAAGAGTATAGAAACTACCAATTGATAGATTGACTTTTTGCACCAAAAAATATATAATTTTGGGTGCAAGGAGGTGTTATATATGGATTCAATCACAAATCAAATAGAAACCATAATGTCTGAGAATCAAGGTAAGATTTTCTCCATAAATGACTTTTGTGACTTGGGGACAAAGAATACTATTAAATCCATTTTATATAGGTTAAATGAAGAAAAAGAGATAGCTAGACTTCTTGATGGACTATATACCAAACCAAAGTACAGTAAAATTTTAAATGAATATTCGTATCCTGATGCTAGTGATGTAGCAGAAAAGATTGCCGATAAATTTTCTTGGACGATAGCTCCCGCAGGAGATACAGCATTAAACTATACAGGTTTGTCGACACAAGTACCAAATGAATATGTTTATATTTCAGATGGAGCGTATAGAGAATACTTGTATCGAGATAAAAAAATCATATTTAAGC
>JBATBW010000040.1:0-9312 GCA_049662565.1 Erysipelotrichaceae bacterium
TTCATCTGATCAATGTTACGCTGTTGAAGGGTGATAAGGTTGTCTAGTTGTCTCAAATATTCACCTACTTTTTTTTGTTCTTCTTCACCAGGAAACAAAACATGCATATTTGAAAAAATCGAAATCCAATGTCGCTCATGATTTACTGGATTATATCGAACGTTCGATAGTACATTGTTTGCAAAATAAATATCATCATTTTTTTTGCTTAAAGTTAACATTTTTATCGCAGAACTCTTTATTTTAAAGGGGAATTCTACTAAATGTGATGATGTCGTAAAGTCATCAAATATTATAACCGGATTAATTGGAGACGCTTTTTTTATGTCATTCACCTCATTCGTATAACCTAAAATAAATGTTTGCCCAGCAGTAAGAACAGGTGTTTCAAAGTTATTATTATATTCCGTATTTTTTACTATATATTTGGTTGGCTGTTCATATTTGAAAATTTCCCCTAACTTACGCTGTTCCCAAGGGTCAGTAAATCCTTTAAATCTTATTTCAGGAATCTGTCTTCCAATTTTTGGAAACATTTTTGACAATAACACTTGTTTCTCTTTTTTCATCAAATCCAACTTACGCTGTTGAAGGGTGATAAGGTTGTCTAAATTATTAAATACAAACGCAATTTTGTCTTGTTCTTCTTTATTTGGATAATAATTATCATATTTTAATACATCTGATATTGATAAATTAGTTTGTTTTACCCCATCATCAAATTTTAAAAAATATCTATTTCTATTCATGGTGATTGCTAGATATTTTGGGTTGATATTTTCATGTGAAGTAATTCCAGCAATTCTTTGATTAAGTGTATATTTTCCTGATTTATCGATTAAAAATGTCTTAGCAATTGCTTTCCCGTTTGGTACATCACTTAAAACAAATGCAATTTCATTTTCTTGTAAAGGCTCATTTTGTTTATTAGAAAATTTCATTACTTTTCCTTCGGTTGAGATAAATTTGGAATTCACTACTATATATTTTCCCTCTGAATCTATTTCATTTTCATGAGCTTTCCCATTTCTATAATTTGCAACCTCCAGTAACTTACGCTGTTCCCAAGAAAAAGGGGAATTCTTAATTTTGGATATTTTTGTAATGTTCATATTTATTAGGGGTTACTGAAAGAATAATAAAAATATGAACTTAAATAGTAATAATAGGAAGTATAATAATCAGATAACTTAAAAATTTTTATTCTCACTATTATATTATATAGTTATGTTCCAAATAGCGATATAATTATACTGGTTATTATAGCGTGTTTCTTGCTTTTTTTGTGTTGTAATAAATGGGGTGATATGCTAATATAATGGTAGTTATACAACTGACGGAACAGTGGATTGACCACATGGGAGTATAATTTAACAGAGTCGACCGTCTGGGCCATTGTGTCTCGGATTGCGGCTTTTTTTGTATGGTAAAAGGATAGGAGGGTATTTATGTTAAGTGATGTTCAAATTGCACAGGGTTGTGAAATGATAAAAATCAGTGAAGTAGCAAATTCTATTGGCTTAAATGAAGATGATTTGGAGTTGTATGGGAAGTATAAAGCGAAGATATCTTTAGAAGCAATTAAAAAATTAGAAAATGAAAAAGATGGTAAACTTATTTTAGTTACTGCTATTAATCCGACACCGGCTGGTGAAGGGAAGACGACAACTTTAATTGGGTTGGGTCAGGCTTTGAATAAGTTGAATAAGAAGGCGATTGTCGCAATGAGAGAACCGTCATTAGGGCCTTGTTTTGGTATTAAAGGTGGTGCTTGCGGTGGTGGTTATGCTCAAGTGGTGCCAATGGAAGATATAAATTTACATTTTACTGGGGATATTCATGCGATTACGGCGGCTAATAATTTAATTAGTGCGATGTTGGATAATTGCTTACATCAAGGGAATCTTTTAAATATTGATCCTAATCAAGTTGTATGGCGTCGGGCGGTTGATCTTAATGATCGCTCTTTGCGTAATATTGTTATTGGTTTGGGTGGTAAGTTAAACGGGGTTACTCGTGAAGATGGTTTTGATATTACTGTTGCTTCAGAAATTATGGGTGTGTTATGTTTGTCTAGTTCGTTACAGGATATGAAGGATCGGATTAGTAAAATAACGGTTGCTTATACTTATGATAATCAACCGGTTAGTGTTGAGGATATTAAGGCGACTGGTTCGGTGTGTTTGTTGTTGAAGGATGCGATTAAACCGAATTTAGTTCAGACTTTGGATCATTATCCAGTATTAGTTCATGGTGGTCCTTTTGCGAATATTGCCCATGGTTGTAATAGTATGATGGCGACGAAGTTGGCTTTAAAGTTGGGTGATTATGCCTTAACTGAAGCGGGTTTTGGGGCTGATTTGGGGGCAGAAAAGTTTTTAGATATTAAGTGTCGTATGGGCGGATTAAGGCCAGATGCGGTGGTGTTAGTCGCGACTGTTAGGGCTTTAAAGATGCATGGTGGTTTAAATAAAAAAGAATTAGATCGTGAGGATTTAGTTGCTTTAGAAAAGGGTATTACTAACTTGGAAAAGCATATTGAAAATATGCGTAAGTATAATTTACCGGTGGTAGTCGCAATTAATGCTTTCCCTACTGATACGGATAATGAAATAAATTTATTAAAAGAAATATGTGAGAAGAAGGGTGTTAAGGTTAGTATTTCTCAAGTGTGGGCTTTAGGTGCTGATGGTGGTATTGATCTTGCGAATAATTTGTTGGCGGTATTAGAAGAAAACAAGGCGGATTTTAAGCCTTTATATAGTTTAGACTTATCAATTGTGGATAAGATTAAAACGATTGCTCGGGAAATATATGGGGCAAGTGATGTTATCTTTAGTAAAAAGGTGTTGGGTAAAATTGATTTGTATACTAAATTGGGGTTAGATAATTTACCAATTTGTATCGCGAAGACCCAATATTCGCTATCAGATGATCCAACTTTATTAGGTCGACCAGAAGATTTTACTATTGAGATTAATGATGTTATCCCTAATACGGGATCAGGATTTTTAGTTGCAATTAGTGGTAGTATTATGAGGATGCCGGGGTTACCAAAAGTGCCAGCGGCTAATAATATTGATTTGTTAGAAGATGGGACAATCGTTGGATTGTTTTAGAAGGTAAAGGAGAAAACTAATGAGAGTGGCAGTAGTCATGGGTTCCGCCAATGATTTAAATGTAGTGGAACCAGCGATTAAGGTATTGAAGGAATTTGGTGTTCAAGTGGATGTGCGTTGTTTATCGGCTCATCGGGCTAGTGATCAACTAAGCGAGTTTATTGCTTTATGCAACAACAATGATACGAAAGTATTTATTGGGGCAGCGGGTATGGCGGCAGCTTTGCCAGGAGTAATTGCTTCACAAACAACCTTACCGGTTATTGGGTTGCCTTTATCTAGTAATAATTTAGATGGTATGGATGCTTTATTATCGATAGTTCAAATGCCTCCGGGTATTCCAGTAGCGACTGTTGCGATTAATGGTAGTAAAAATGCGGCTTATTTAGCTTTACAAATATTAGGTACTAGTAATAAAGAAATTAGTCAAAAGTTAATGAATCATCGCTTACAATTAAAGGAAGCGGCGGTTGAAGCCAATATACAAATGATGAAAAAATACGGAGAATAAGAAAATGAGTGATAAATATAGAGAAGCTGGTGTAGATTTAGAAGCGGGTTATGAATCAGTACGATTGATTAAAAGTCATGTCGCAAGAACAAAAATTAAAGGAGCGATTGATTCTTTAGGAGCTTTTGGGGGGATGTTTGACCTTAGTTCTTTAGGATTAAAAGAACCAGTTTTAGTTTCGGGTACTGATGGTGTTGGGACTAAGTTAATGTTAGCTTTTGAAGCTGATAAGCATGATACTATTGGTATTGATGCAGTTGCTATGTGTGTTAATGATGTTTTAGTTCAAGGGGCAATGCCGATTTTCTTTTTAGATTATTTGGCAGTGGGTAAAAATGAGCCTAAGAAAATCGAACAACTTGTAAAAGGGGTTGCGGATGGTTGTGTATTAAGTGAATGTGCTTTAATTGGTGGTGAAACTGCGGAAATGCCGGATATGTATGATGTTAATCATTATGATATTGCGGGTTTTTGTGTTGGTGCTGTGGAAAAAAGTAAATTATTGACTAATCAAAATATTAAGTCTGGTGATGTTTTAATTGGTTTGGCTAGTAGTGGGTGTCATTCAAATGGTTTCTCATTAGTTCGTAAGGTATTAATCAAAGATGGCAAATTGGATTTGAATAAAACATATCCTAATTTTGATCGCCCTTTAAAGGATGTTTTGTTAACACCGACTAAAATATATGTTAAAACGATTAAGAATTTATTGAATAATGATGTTGTTATTAATGGTATGAGTCATATTACTGGTGGTGGTTTCTTTGAAAACTTGCCTAGAATGTTGAAGGAAGGTCAAGGAGTTAAGATTAATGTTAAGTCATTTGATTGTCCTGAGATTTTTAATTTGATTAAAGAAGTTGGTAATATTGAAGAAAAAGAAATGTATAACGTATTTAATATGGGTATTGGTTTTGTGATGGCTGTCAATAAAGATGATGTGGATAATATCATGTCTTTATTAGAACAATCAGATGATAAGGCTTATGTAATTGGTGAAGTTACTAATAGTGGTGAAGTTGATTTAGTATGGTAAATATTGCGGTTTTTGTTTCTGGTGGAGGTAGTAATCTACAATCACTAATTGATGATAAGCAAATTAAAGATAATATTAAATTGGTTGTTTCTAATAAAGAGGCAGCTTATGGTTTAGTGCGGGCAAAAGATAATAATATTGCAACTTTAGTTTCGAAGGATTTTGGAGAAATATTGGATGTTTTAAAAGGATATAGTATTGATTTAGTTGTTCTTGCGGGCTATTTAGCAATTATTCCCCAACATTTTGTGGATGCTTATCCTAATAAAATTATTAATATTCATCCGGCTTTATTACCGAGTTTTGGTGGTAAGGGTTATTATGGGATGAATGTGCATAAGGCGGTTTATGAACAAGGATGTAAGGTTAGTGGGCCTACTGTACATTTTGTCACGGGTGGAGTGGATAAAGGGCCAATTATTTTACAAAGGTCGGTAGATATTAGTTCTTGTGGTAGTCCTGAAGAAATACAAACCAAGGTTTTAGTATTAGAACATCAATTATTGCCAGAAGCAGTGAAATTATATTGTAATCATAAATTAAGAATAGAAAATAATAGGGTGGAAATAATATGAAAAGAGCTTTAGTTTCAGTAACAAATAAAGAGAATATTGTGCCTTTTTGTGAGGGTTTAATTAAATTAGGTTTTGAAATTATATCAACAGGGGGGACACTTAATAAATTACAATCATCTAATGTCCCTGCAATTGCGATTGATGATGTTACGGGTTTTCCGGAAATATTAGATGGTCGTGTTAAAACTTTACATCCTAATGTACATGGGGGATTATTGTATCGTCGTGATGTTCAAGAACATGTGGATACGGTTAATGAAATGGGAATTAAATCTATTGATTTAGTTTGTGTTAATTTATATGAATTTGAAAAGGCTTTGAGAAATCATAAACCGATGGAAGATATGATTGAAAATATTGATATTGGTGGACCTTCCATGATTCGTAGTGCAGCGAAGAATTTTAAGGATGTGTTGATTGTTACTGATCCTAAGGATTATGATTTAGTTTTGTCGGCGATTGAAAATAGTAATGATGATTATGATTTTAGATTGCGTTTAGCTTATAAGGCTTTTAGTACTACGGGTGCTTATGATAGTATGATTTCTCGTTATTTTAGTGAAGTTTGTAATGATGAATTTCCGGAAGTATTGAATATTTCGTTACGTAAGTGTGAACATTTACGGTATGGGGAAAATAGTCAACAAAACGCTAATAAGTATGTGGATGGTTATGTAGATGGTTCATTGCTTGATTATGAACAGTTGCATGGTAAAGAAATATCTTTTAATAATGTGAATGATTTATATGGTGCACTTTGTGTTATTAGAGAGTTTAAGGATTATGTTTGTACGGCGGCGATTAAGCATTCTACTCCTTGTGGTGTAGCAATCGGTGAGAATGGCTATGATTCATATATGAAGGCTTATGAGGCTGATCCGCTATCTATTTTTGGTGGTATTGTTGCTTGTAATTATAAGGTTGATAAGGCTACAGCGTTGAAGATGAATGAAATATTTTTAGAAATTGTCGCTGCTGTGGATTTTGATGAAGATGCTTTAGAAGTTTTAAAACAAAAGAAGAATATTCGTATTTTGAAAATTTCACATTATGATTTATATCAAGCTAAATATGATATAAAATATTTAGAAGGACAAGTTTTAGTTCAAGATTTAAATAAAGAAATGATTAATGAAATGAAGGTTGTGACTGATGTTCAACCGACTAAGGAACAACTTAGTGATATGGAATTTGGTATGCGAGTTGTGAAATATGTTAAGAGTAATGCAATTTGTTTAGTTAAAAATGGAGTGACTCTTGCGACTTCTGGTGGTCAAACATCACGGGTTTGGGCGTTGCAAAATGCGATTAATAATAATCCGGATAAAGATTTTAGTCATTGTGTATTGGCGTCTGATGCTTTTTTCCCATTTAGTGATTGTGTGGAAATAGCGGCTAGTATTGGTGTTGATGCGATTATTCAACCAGGTGGTAGTGTTAAGGATCAAGATTCAATTGATATGTGTAATGAAAAAGGTATTGCGATGGTCTTTAGTGGATATCGTCACTTTAGACATTAGGAGATAACATGAACATTTTAATTATCGGTGGTGGTGGTCGTGAACATGCGATTGCGTATACAATTAATAAAAGTAATAAAGTTAGCAAAATATATGCTATTCCGGGTAATCCTGGGATAAGTGCGATTGCGACTTGTGTCAATGGTAGTGTGGAAGATTTTCCTTTTATTTTAAAATTTGTAGAAGAAAATAGTATTGATTATACTATTATTGGTCCGGAAGTTCCTTTATGTATGGGGTTAGCCGATTTACTAGAAGATAATGGTCATAAAGTGTTTGGTCCGCGTAAAGAGAGTGCGAATTTAGAAGGGTCAAAAGCTTTTTCAAAAGATTTTATGAAAAGACATCGTATTCCAACGGCAAATTATGTTGAAGTAACTAGTTATGATGATGCTGTTTCTTCTTTGAGTGAGTTTAGTTATCCTTTAGTAGTGAAGGCAGATGGCTTAGCGGCTGGTAAAGGGGTTGTTATTTGTCAAAATTATGATGAAGCGATTACGGCATTAACGGATATTATGGTTGATGATAAGCTTCAGGGTGCGGGTAGTAAGGTAGTTATTGAAGAATTTTTGACAGGTTATGAATGTTCGTTATTATGTTTTTGTGATGGTGAAACAATTATTCCAATGGTTAGCGCGAAAGATCATAAACAAATTTATGATCATAATTTAGGTCCAAATACGGGGGGTATGGGGACCTTATCACCTAACTTTTTGTTAAGAGAAGATTTAGATGAAGTGTTTGATGAAAAAATTCTTAAACCTTTTGTCAAAGGGGTACAGGAAGATAATTTGGATTTTAGAGGGGTTATTTTCATTGGTTTAATGATTGAGGGTAAGGATGTCAAAGTGTTAGAATTTAATGTTCGTTTTGGTGATCCGGAAACACAAGTAATATTGTTACGGTTAGAGAGTGATTTATTAGATATTATGCTGGCGACTAGTGAAAAGCGTTTAGCGGATGAAGAAGTAGTTTGGAAGAAAGAACAAGCGCTTTGTGTTGTATTGAGTGCAGCGGGTTATCCAGCAGCATATGAAAAGGGTAAAGTTATTACGGGTATTAATGATGTGAATGAAGATATTATTGTTTTCCATGCGGGCACTAAAATGGTTGATGGTAATTTAGTTTCTAATGGGGGACGGGTATTGAATATTTGTGCATTAGATACGGATTTAGAAACTTGTCGTAAAAAAGTTTATGAAGCAGCTCAAGTTATTAATTTTGATGGTAAATATTATCGTAGTGACATTGGGAAGAAATAGGTGAGAAGATGAACAAAGTATATCGAGTATTTGTGGAAAAAAGAAAAGATTATGCGGTTGAGGCACATAGTTTATTAACGGATTTACAAAATCAACTTGGTTTATGTAATCTTAAGGATGTGAAAATTGTCAATCGTTATGATATTCAGAATATTTCTCAAGAAGTTTTGGATATGGGTATTGATAGTATTTTAAGTGAACCGATGGTGGATGATGTTTATTTGGAAGATTATCCTAATATGGGTAATTTCGCTTTTGCGATTGAATATTTGCCTGGTCAATATGATCAAAGAGCGGATGCTTGTGAACAATGTTTCCAGTTGTTGACTAGTGAGATTGGGGTTAAAGTTCGTTGTGCTCGTTTGATTGTTTTAGCGGGTGAATTAAGTGATAATGATGTTATGGCGGTTCAAAAGTTTATGGTTAATCCCGTTGATCAACGAATTACGACTTTGGATAAATATGATAATTTAAATGATGTGGTTAGTGAAATTAAACCGGTTTCGATTGTTGAAGGGTTTATTGATTTTAGTGATGATCAATTAAGAAGTTATGTTGTGGATAATGGTATGGCGATGAATTTTGATGATTTGAAATTAACGCAACAATATTTTAAGGATGAAGGTCGTAATCCGACTATTACGGAAATTAAAGTGTTGGATACTTATTGGTCAGATCATTGTCGTCATACGACTTTTTCGACTATTATTGATGATATTAAAATTAGTGATGGTGAGTTTAGTGATGTTTTACGTAGTGATTTAGAAAATTATAAGACTAGTCGTCATTTAGTTTATGGAGTGGATACTAAGCGTCCGATTACTTTAATGGACCTTGCGACTATTTCGATGAAACAGTTACGTAAAGAAGGGTATTTAAATGATTTAGAAGTTTCAGAGGAAATTAATGCGTGTTCTATTGAAATTACGGTTAATACTGATCAAGGTAGTGAGGATTGGTTATTGATGTTTAAGAATGAAACACATAACCATCCGACAGAAATTGAACCGTTTGGTGGCGCTGCCACATGTCTTGGTGGGGCGATTAGAGACCCGTTATCAGGTAGAGCTTATGTTTATCAATCGATGCGTATTACAGGGGCTGGCGATCCTCGCCAAGCTTTAGAAGATACGATGGAAGGTAAATTAGCGCAAAGAAAGATCTGTCAAGAAGCAGCTCATGGTTTTTCTAGTTATGGAAATCAAATTGGTTTGACTACGGGGTATGTTAGAGAAATCTATGATGATGGTTATGTAGCAAAAAGAATGGAATTAGGGGCAGTTGTTGCG